>NZ_JBHXEN010000039.1:0-81486 GCF_042724695.1 Streptomyces sp. NPDC127068
CAGGCCCGCCCCGGCCGTCAGGTGCCCGCCGCCCGCGACCGCCGCGCCCCGAACCCCCGCGGCGACCGCCCCGCCGGCCGGCCGCCGGCCCGCCGCAAGCCCCCCGGCAGAGCGTCCGGCGGTCGGTCCGTCCGGCGCCGGGTCATGCTGTGGACGGGCGGCGTCCTGGCCTGCGTGCTGCTCGCCGCCGGCGGCGGCGCCTACTACCTGTACGACCGACTGGGCGGCAACCTCCAGTCGATCGACGTCGGGGACGCCGCCAACGGGGGCTCGCTGAAGGACGGACCGATCAACGTCCTGCTGCTGGGCACCGACAAGCGCACCGGCAAGGGCAACGAGGGGTACGGCGACCGGCGCAACTCCACCGGCCACGCCGACACCACGCTGCTGCTGCACGTGTCCGAGGACCGCACCAACGCGACCGCCCTGAGCATCCCCCGGGACCTGAAGGTGGACCTCCCGGACTGCCCCACCAAGCAGTCGGACGGCTCCGTCAAGGTCGTTCCGGGCCAGCTGGACGTGCGGTTCAACGAGAGCCTGGGGGTCGCGGGCCGTGACCCCGGCTGCACCATGCGGACCGTCAAGGCGATGACCGGGGTGCCCGTCGACCACTTCATGATGGCCGACTTCAACGCCTTCAAGGAGCTGACCACGGCGATAGGCGGGGTCGACGTCTGCCTGGCGAAACCCATCAAGGACGACGCCTACTCGCAGCTCGACCTCGGCAAGGGGCCGCACACCGTCCAGGGCGAACAGGCGCTCGCCTTCGTCCGCAACCGGCACGGCCTCGGCAACGAGAGCGACCTCGACCGGATCAAGATGCAGCAGCAGTTCATCGCCTCGATGATCCGCAAGATGAAGGACGAGATCCTCGGCAGCCCCACGACGATGCTCGACGTCGCCGAGGCCGCCACCAAGGCCCTCACCGTCGACCGGGGCATCGGCACCATCCCCAAGCTGACGGGCTTCGCCAAGGAACTCGGGAAGATCGACGTCAAGAACGTCACCTTCACCACGCTCCCCGTGAAGGACAACCCCGCCGAACGGATCAAGGCGACCGTCGTCCTGGACGAGACGAAGGCCCCCCAGGTCTTCGGCATGCTCCGCGACGACGTGTCCTTCACCGAGGTGAAGAAGAAGCAGAAGCAGCGGGCCGCCGACGCCAAGAGCAAGCAGGCCGCACTGCTCAAGGGCGCGCGCGCCGCCGCCTCCGAGGTGCGCGTCGACGTCTACAACGGCAGCGACACCCCGGGCGCGGCGCAGAACACCCTCGGCTGGCTCCAGAACACCAAGGGCGTCCTCAAGTCCTCCAACCGCAGCAACGCACCGGAGAAGACCGCCCGGACGCACCTGGTCTACGGGCCGAACCAGGCCGACCAGGCGCGCACCCTCGCGGACTACCTGGGGCTGCCCGCCGCCGGGCTGAAGCCTAAGGCCGCGGACGCCGCGGCGATGGAGCCGATGGTGCTGACCCTCGGCGCCGACTTCAAGGGCCCCGGGGTGCCCATCAAGGCGGCCGACAAGGCGCCGGACGGGGTCCAGCGGGTCGAGGCGGACAAGAAGATCTGCGCCCAGTGACCCGCGACGGTGACCCGCGACCGCGTGGTCAGGACGGGAGCGGGTCGGCGGTGACCCGGACCCGTCCCAGGTACTCCTCGTAGGCGCGGGCGTCGAACTCGCCGGCGGCCGGGGCCCGTACCGTCGCCGCCGACAGGGCCACCGCGCGGGTCAGCCGGACCGGCCACGGCTCGTCCGCGACCAGGGCGTCCAGCAGTCCGGCGACCGCCGAGTCCCCGGCGCCCGTCGGGTTGCCCTTCACCAGGCCCGGCGGCACGGCCCGCCAACGGCCCTCGGGCGTCACCGCGAGCAGCCCCTCGGGGCCCAGCGACGCGATCACCGCACGGGCACCGCGGCGCCGGGTCTCCCGGGTGGCCTGCGCGGGGTCGTGGGAGCCGGTCAGCTCGGCGAGTTCCTCGGCGTTCGGCTTCACCAGGTCCGGCCGGGCGGCGACCCCGCGCCGCAGCGGCTCCCCGCCGGTGTCCAGCAGCACCGGTACGGAAGCGGCCTTGGCCGTCCGCACCAGCCTCGCGTACGCGCCCACCGGCACCCCGGGCGGCAGGCTGCCGCACAGGGCCACCGCGGAGGCGGTCGGCACCAGGGCGTCGTACCGGTCGAGGAGGGCGTTCCACTCGGCGGTCGAGACCAGCGGGCCCGGCTCGTTGAGCCGGGTGGTGCGCCCGGTGACCGCGTCCACCACGACGATCGTGCGGCGGGTGGCGCCGGCGACCGGCACCAGCGCATCGGTGACCAGACCGTCCGGGTCGTGTGCGGCGAGGCCCGCCCGCAGCGCCCGGCCCGTCTCGCCGCCGGCGAACCCGGTGACGGTGACGGGCCGGCCGAGGGCCGCCAGCACCCGGGCCACGTTCAGGCCCTTGCCGCCGGGCCGCTCGATGACCTCGGTCACCCGGTGCGAGGAGTGCGGACGCAAGTTTGGGACCCGGTACGTGAGGTCGAGCGCGGTGTTCAGCGTGACCGTCAGGATCACCGTGGGGCCTCCCCCGGAAGGATGGTGCCCGCCGGGTCCCTCGGGCCGGTCACCGGTCGGGCGGTCTGATCATCTTTCGGATCTGATCATGCCAAAGAGACGGCGGCCGGCACAGACCGCACTGCCGACCGCCGCCCTCGTGCACGCACCTTCCGGAGATCAGCCCAGGGCGGGTTCGACCACCCAGGCGCCCCGGCGCATGACGCCCTTGAGGGCGAACTCCTCGTCGAGGACGACCAGGTCGGCGTACTTGCCGGGCTCCAGCGAGCCCACCGTGTCGTCGATGCCGAGCAGTCGGGCCGGGTTGACGGAGATCGCCCGGACGACGTCCTCGACGGACAGCCCGTCGACGGTCACCGCGCGCTGGAAGGCCCGGTCCAGGGTGAGCGTGGACCCGGCGATCGAGCCCCCCTCCACCAGACGGGCGACCCCGTCCTTGACCTCGACCTCCAGCGGGCCGAGGCGGTAGCTGCCGTCCCCGAACCCGGCCGCGTCCATCGCGTCGGTGATGAACGCCACCCGTGCGGCGCCCGCGTGGCGGAAGGCCAGCTCCAGCGCCGCCGGGTGCAGATGGGTGCCGTCGTTGATCAGCTCGACGGTGACCCGGGGGTCCTCCAGGAGCGCGGCGATCGGTCCGGGCGCCCGGTGACCGAGCCCCGGCATCGCGTTGAACAGGTGCGTCGCGACGGTCGCCCCCGCGTCGATCGCCTCGACGGTCTGCTCGTAGGTGGCGTCGGTGTGCCCGATCGCGGCGAGCACCCCGTGCTCCACCAGCAGCCGCACGGAGTCGATCCCGCCGGGCAGCTCGGTGGCGAGGGTGACCATCCGGGCCTGGCCGCGGGCCGCGTCGAGCAGCTTGCGCACCTCGGCCGGGTCCGGGTGGCGCAGCAGGCCCTCGGCGTGGGCGCCCTTGCGGCAGGGCGAGATGAACGGGCCCTCGAAGTGGACGCCCGCGATCTCGCCCTGTTCGGCGAGTTCGGAGAGGAGCCCCGCGCGCTGGGCGAGGGTGTCCATCTCCCCGGTGACGGTGGAGGCGATCAGGGTGGTCGTGCCGTGCAGCCGGTGGGTGTGGACGCCGTGCAGGATCTCGTCCACGGTGCCGTTGGTGAAGGAGGCGCCGCCTCCGCCGTGGTTGTGCATGTCGACGAAGCCGGGGACCACCCAGTGGCCGGACAGGTCGAGCGCGGGTGCGGCGTCGGCGCGACCGGCGGCGATCCGCTCGCCGTCGACGGTCAGCTCACCGCCGTCCACGATCCCGGTGGGCAGCACCACCCGCGCTCCGGCGAGCACTTTGCTGGGGGCCATCAGGCGGGTACCTCCGGGGAATCAGGGTGTCCGGACCCACGTGGTCCGGAACGGGATGCCTTGCCTTTCTTCGTGACCGCCTTGCCGCCGCCGCTGCCGCTACTGCTGCCGCTCTTGCCGGTCTTGCCCTTGCCGGTCCTGCTCGCCTTCCCGGGCCGCGCGGGCCCGGGTCGTTCGCCGGTGCCACCGGTGCCGGAGAGGAGGTCCCACGCGAGCAGGCCCGCGCCCAGGCACCCGGCGCTGTCGCCGAGGGCCGCGGGAACGATCTCCGGCATGCGCTGGAAGGTCACCCGCCGGCCCACGGCCGCCCGCAGGGGTGTGAACAAGGTTTCCCCGGCTTCGGCGAGGCCGCCACCGATGATCAGCATCCGGGGGTCCAGCAGGGTGAGCGCGGTGACGAGCCCGTCGGCGAGCGCGTCCACCGCCTCCTGCCAGACCGCCACGGCCCGCGGGTCGCCGGACTCGACGGCCTTGGCGCAGTCCGCCGCGTCCGCCTGCGGGTCGCCCGCCGCCGCGGCCCACGCCCGGCTCACCGCGCCGGCCGAGGCCAGCCGCTCCAGGCAGCCGCGCTGTCCGCAGCCGCACTCGGGTCCGCCGGGGCGGACCACGATGTGGCCGATCTCGCCCGCGTAGCCGTGCGCGCCGGGTTCTATCCGGCCGTCTATGCCGATGGCGCCGGCGATGCCGGTGCCGAGCGGGATGAAGAGGAACCGGTCGGCGCCCTGGCCCGCGCCGATCCTTCCCTCCGCGAGCCCGCCGGCCCGCACGTCGTGGCCGAGGGCCACCGGTACGCCGTCGAGACGGTCGCTGAGCAGTTTCCTGAGGGGGACGTCACGCCAGCCGAGGTTGGAGGCGTAGACGGCGACGCCCTGTTCGGCGTCGATGATTCCGGGTACCACGACACCCACGGCGGACGCGGTCACGCCGAAGTGCTCGACGCCGTACGCGCGCAGGTCCGCGGCGAAGTCGAGGATGCCCTCGACGACGGCCGCGGCGCCGCGCTCACGGCCCGTAGCCCTGCGGCACGTGTACAGGAGCGTTCCATCCTTCGCCACGAGGGCGGCCTTCATCCCGGTCCCGCCCACATCGAGGGCGATGACGTGTTTCCCGGCCGGGGGTCCGGGGGGTGTCACCCGGGTCGTTGCAGTCACGCAGGACAGTGTCGCGTGTAGACCCGTAAGAGGTCTAGTCCAGTTGCGGTACATACCTATGGTTACGGCCCGTTGCCGAAGTGATACGTAGCCGATGTCGAACTTCTGCCGGGCCCCGGGAAGACTCGCCGCCAACTGATCACAGGGCCCGTCGCCGGGGGTGGCGGCGGAGCCACCGAGGGGGCTCAGGCGTGCAGCGTCGCATGACGAGACTGACCGCGGCGGTAGCCGCGCTGGCATGGACCACCGTACTTGCAGGGTGTGGGCTGGGCGGTGACGGGGAGGACACGTCGTTGACGCTGGTCGCCGCGGACTACGGCGACTCGGCGGAGAACAGCACCGCCAAGTACTGGGACGAGGTCGTCGACGCCTTCGAGAAGGACAACCCGGGGATCGAGGTCAAGGTGACCGTCCTCCCGTGGACGGAGGTCGACGCCCGGGTCAAGAAGATGGTCGACGAGGGCGAAGCGCCCGACATGGCCCAGATCGGTTCGTACTCCGACTACGCGGCCGACGACCGGCTCTACACCGCCAACGAACTGCTCTCCATCGCGGTCCAGGCGGACTTCCTGCCCACCCTCGTCAGCGCCGGACGGCTCTCCCGCGTCCACTACGGCCTGCCGTTCGCGTCCTCCACCCGGCTGCTCTTCTACAACAAGCGGCTCTTCGAGGAGGCGGGGATCACCGAGCCGCCCCGCACCTGGGAGGAGCTGAAGGACGCGGCCGTCCTCCTGAAGGAGCACGGCGTCGACTTCCCGTACGCGCTGCCCCTGGGACCCGAGGAGGCGCAGGGCGAGGCCCTGATGTGGATGCTCAGCGGCGGCCACCCGCGCGGCTACACCGACAACATCGGCAACTACGACTTCGACTCCGCCACCAACCTCCGGACCTTCACCTGGCTGAAGGACGAACTCGTCGGCGCCGGCCTCACCGGGCCCACCCCGCCGGCGGAACTCAACCGGGCCGACGCGTTCGCCGCGTTCACCGAGGGGGACGTCGGCATGCTGAACGGGCACCCCACGCTGATGCGGATGAGCGACAAGAAGGACGTCGACTACGGAATGGTGCCCATGCCCGGGCGCACCGGCCGCAGCGAGGCGGCACTCGGGGTCGCCGACTGGATGATGGCGTTCAAGGAGAACGGCCACCGCGAGCAGATCGGCACGTTCCTCGACTTCGTCTACGCGGAGAAGAACGTGCTCGACTTCTCCCGCCGGTACGACCTGCTGCCCGTGACCACCTCGGCGGCCGAGGCGATGGCCGGCAACAAGGCCGACGCGGACCTGCTGGAGTTCCTCGACGGGCTGCGCGGCGCCCAGCTGTACCCCGTGTCCAAGACCTCGTGGCCCCAGGTCAGCGCGGACGTCAAGAAGCGGATCGGCGGGGCCGTGGTGGGGGACGGCGATCCGGGCGCCGTCCTGAATCTGCTCCAGCGCAGCGCGGTGCGCGCGGACGAGTAGCCGTACGGCGCGCGGGGCGTACGGGGCGCAGTTCCCCGCGCCCCTGTCGGGGCCCGTGATGGGGGGCGGGCGACGATGGTGAGGAGTGCCCCTTCAGGGGCGCGGGGAACTGCGCGAGCAACCACAGCGCACCCGCACAGGACATCGCACCCGCAGGTCAGCGGTCCGTGCGCCGCGTCTCGCGGAGCCGGCGGAGCCGGTTCACGGTGACCGGGTCGTGCGCTAGCGCCCGCGCGTCGTCCAGCAGCGCGTTGAGCAACTGGTAGTAGCGGACGGGGGCCATCCCGAGGCGTTCCCGGATGGCCCGCTCCTTCGCACCCGGGCTGTCCCAGCTCATCCGCTCCAGGGCCAGCACGCCCAGCTCCCGCTCCCCGAGCCCACCGTCGTCCATCCCCTCAAACTACAACCCCGGCCGACGGGGGCCGCGCGGTCCCGTGCTGCCGTCGGCCTACGGAAATGCGGAGTTTCGTCAACCGGGCCACCTGGGGAGGCGGTCCGATCTAGGCTGACATACCCGTTTCGGCCTGGAGAATCGAGGTTCCCGCATGCCGGTAGGTCCCGAAGTAACGGCCCTGACGCGGGTGGTAGGAGGGGTGGTCCGAGGCGTTTCGGAGCACGCCACGCGCTCACCGGCGTGGCCGAACCTGCACGAGTCACTCATGGAACTTCACGAGATCACCCATGACTGGTGCGATGCCGCCATGCGAACGAACCGGGCCTTGCATCAGATCGGGACAGCCGCGGAGGGCCAGTGGGAGACCACGTATTCCGGTGGGGGAAACGGGGCGGGGCGCCCCTACACCTTCCTCTCCCTCAAGCTCGGGCGGAGTTACGTGGAGAGGGCACACCGAGAGATCAACTCGATCATGGAACCCGCAGCGCCCTTGACGCAGCGCTGGAGCCCCAACAAACGTCGACAAGCCGCCAGGCGTTCACTCCGCGGCCTGATGACCATCTACTGCGCCGAACTGCTGTTGAGTTTCGAACAGGCAGTCCAAGCACGGACTGATTGGGTGGGAAAGTACCGCGAGTTCATCGACGAATCCCTCAAGGAGGGGCATGTGAGCCGGAGTCGCCTCCGTTCCCTGAGCGCGGAGACCGAGGAAACCACAGTCGCACTGGTGGTCGCCAGAAACCAATTGAAAGCCTTCATCAAGGAGCGATACCCCATCGGTTACGAGGATCTGGCCCCAGCCAATGATCCTCGAAGAGGCTGACCGCACCCGCTCCGCACAGCGCACGCCGACCGGGGCGTACCCAGGGGCGCGGGGAACGGCGCGGGCACCCACGTCGCACCCGCGCCGGACCACGCACCGCACCCCGCCGCCCGCCAAGGGCTACGCTCAGGAGACATGGGCACCCCCAGCGAACGTGACAGCGAACGCACCAGGACCAGCGCCAGCGAAAAGGCCGGCGCACCCGTACCCGTACCGACCACCCCCGAGGGCCGCACCGCGCTGACCGCGCTCCTCGCCGACCCACGGCACACCGTGGTCGGCCTCGACTTCGACGGAACCCTCGCCCCGATCGTCGCCGACCCGGACCGCGCCCGGGCCCACGAGGGCGCCGTCCCCGCCCTGACGGCCCTCGCCCCCGAGGTCCGCTCGGTGGCGGTGATCACCGGCCGCCCCGCCCCCGTGGCCGTCCGCAACGGCGGCTTCGAGGGCGCCGAGGGCCTGGACCACCTGGTCGTCCTCGGCCACTACGGGGCCGAACGCTGGGACGCCGCCACCGGCACCCTCAGCGCACCGCCCCCGCACCCGGGCGTCGACGCGGTGCGCGCCGAACTCCCCGGCGTACTCGCGGCGGCGGGCGACTGGCCGGGCACCTGGACCGAGGACAAGGGCCGTGCCGTGGCGGTCCACACCCGTCGCGCCGACGACCCGCAGGGCGCGTTCGACGCACTGCGCGAACCGCTCGGCGCGCTGGCCGCCCGGCACGGACTGATCGTGGAACCCGGCCGGCTGGTCCTGGAGTTGCGCCCGCCGGGCGTGGACAAGGGCGTCGCGCTCACCGAGTACGTCCGGGAGACCGGCGCCCGCGCGGTCCTCTACGCGGGCGACGACCTGGGCGACCTGCCCGCGTTCGCCGCGGTGGCCGCCCTACGGGAAGGGGGCGTGCCCGGTCTGCTGGTGTGCAGCGGCAGCACGGAGGTCACCGAACTCGCCGAGCGCGCCGACCTGGTGGTCGACGGCCCGGCGGGTGTCGTCGCCCTGCTGGACGCCCTCGCGCGGGCGATCCGCACGAGCCGCACCGACCGCGAAGGCCGGGACTGACGCCGGATCAGCGCGGGGTGCGCGTCTGGTCGGCGCCGAGGTTGGGCGGGGTCGGGATGCGCGTGCCGAAGAAGTCGCGGCGGGTGCCGTCCCCGGTCACGCTGCCGGCGCCCAGCGCGGGGGAGCCGGGCCGCAGCCGTACGTCCCCGGGCCGGGCGGGGTCGGGGGCGCGCAGCAGCGGGTCGGCGTTGACGGCCGAGGCGTCGCGCGGTTGGGCGGTGCGCCAGTACAGGTTGTTGCGGTAGGTGCTGAGGGTGTCCCGGATCGGTGAGCCGCCGTTCGCCGCGCCGACGAAGACGTTGTCCTCGAAGGTGACGCCGGTCTGTCCGTTGTTGGAGATCAGCGCGGTGTCGGGGCGGTCGGTGACGACGGTGTTGCGGTAGACGCGGGTGTCGGTGGTGGAGCCGCAGACCACGGAGATCACCGCGTACGGGGAGGTGGTGTTGCGGTCGTTGATGCTGATGTTGTCGTGGACGCGGTTGCCGGAGCTGGTCTTGGTGCGGTCGTTGCAGACGAGGAGGAAGCCGCCCTCGTTGTCGTGGCTGTAGTTGTAGCGGTAGACGTTGCGGTTGTTGCCGCCGTCGATGTCGTAGGCCATGGAGTCCCGGGTGCCGTGCCCGCCGGTGACCTCGTTGTACTGGTAGAGCACGTCGTCGGAGTCCCAGGCCCAGATGCCCGCGTTGTAGCCGCCGGAACGTTCGTTGAAGCCGTTGACGTAGTTGTGCTCGACCAGTGCGCCGCGGGTCTTCTGCACGACGATCCCGTCACCGCCCACGTCGTACACCTGGTTGCGGACGAAGGTGACGTCAGTGGAGAGCCAGTCGGCGCCCTGGACGTCGCGGCCCCAGGTGGACGAGGTGCCGATGCCGGTGCGGTCCGCGGTGCGGACGGTGGAGTCCTCGACGCGGATGCCGTCGAAGCGGGTGGGCCGCTCGGTGCCCTGCACGGCGAAGAGGATGCCACCGGAGGGGTCGGGGTCCTTGTGGTCGGAGCCGTTGACGTCGCGCACGTCGACGCCGTCCACCACGAAGTGTTCGGCGACCCCGTAGTCGGTGAGTTGGACGTAGACGCCCGCCCGGCGCTCGGTGGTGGTGGGCGCCCCGGTGTTGGACACCTCCAGGTTCCGCAGCTCCCACTGTTCGGTGTTGACGAGCCAGACGGCGGCCCGGGCGCCGTTCGCCTCGATGCGGGGCTTCGTCCCGGTGCCGTACGCGTCGACGCGGACCGGTTTGCCGGGCGCGCCGGCGCCCTGCGGCTTGAGCACGCCGGTGCAGGAGGCGCCCCGCCGGAGCAGCAGCCGGTCGCCCGGCCGGTACACGTGCGCGCTGGCGCGTTCCAGGGAGCCCCAGGCCCGGGCGGCCCGGGTCCCGGAGTGCGCGTCGTCGCCGCGTGCGCAGTCCAGGTAGTAGGTGGTGCCTCGTCCGGGGGCCGCCGAAGCGGTCCCGGGCAGGCCGGCGAGGACGACTCCCGCCACGGTCAGGAGGGTGATGCGCCGAAGTGACATGGCGGTGACGTTAGGTGCGCGGACGGTTGCGCTCCCATGGACAAACACGGCCGGTCCTTGGACAAACCGGGTCGGTCGACCTCTCCGCCCCCGGGGTTCCGGGCGCCTCCGCTCAGACGTCGGGGGCGTCGAGTGCGCGGAGTTGGTCGAGGAACCAGCGGGCCGGCGGGAGCGCGGTGGCCGCCGCGGCGAGGTGCTTGGTGCGTTCGGCGCGTTCGCCGTCGGGCGTGACGAGGGCGGTGTGCAGGGCGTCGGCGGTGGCGGTGACGTCGTACGGGTTGACGGTGAGGGCGTGGGCGCCGAGTTCCTCGAAGGCGCCGGCCTCCCGGGACAGCACCAGGACGCACCCCCGGTCGGACACCACGGGCACCTCCTTCGCGACCAGGTTCATCCCGTCCCGCACCGGGTTGACGAGCGCCACGTCGGCGAGCCGGTAGGCCGCGAGGGAGCGGGCGAAGTCGTCCTCCACGTGCAGCAGCACCGGAGTCCAACTCTCCGTACCGTAGGTGGAGTTGATTTCTGCGGCGACGCGGGCCACCTCGGCGGTGTAGTCCCGGTAGACGGCGAGGTCCTGCCGCGACGGGTAGGCGAAGGCGAGGTGCACGACCCGGCCGCGCCAGTCGGGGTGGCGCTCCAGGAGGTCGCGGTAGGCGAGCAGCCCGCGCACGATGTTCTTGGACAGTTCGGTGCGGTCGACCCGGACGATCGTGCGCCGCGGGGAGCCGTCCGGCCCGGTGCCGATCTGCTCGCGCAGGGCCCGCAGTCGGTCGTCCACGTCCGCCCGGTGGGAGCGTTCGCGCAGGAAGTCGGCGTCCGCGCCGAGGCCGTGCACCCCGGTCCTGGTGCTGCCGGTGCCGCCCAGGACCTCCCGGCAGCAGGCGGTGAACGCGTCCGCCCAGCGGTGGGTGAGGAACGCGGCCCGGTCGGCGCCCAGGATGCCCCGGAGCAGTTGTTCCGCCACGTCGTCGGGGAGCAGCCGGAAGTAGTCGACGGGCGCCCAGGGGGTGTGCGAGAAGTGGCCGATCCGCAGGTCCGGCCGGAGCGCCCGGAGCAGCCCGGGCACCAGCGCGAGGTGGTAGTCCTGGACGAGGACCGCGGCGCCCTCGGCGGCCTCGTCGGCGAGGGCCCGGGCGAAGGCGGCGTTGTACGCCTCGTAGGACGCCCAACGGGACCGGAACTCCGCGTCGAAGACGGGCTCCAACGGGGTCTGGTACAGCATGTGGTGGACGAACCACAGCACGGAGTTGGCGATGCCGTTGTAGGCGTCGGCGTACACGTCCGCCGGGACGTCCAGCATGCGTACGCGCTGCCCGCCGGTGTCCGCGGGGTCGAGGGCGCCGCCGGTGCGGCGGACCGCCTCGCGGTCGCCGTCGCCGAGGGCGGCGCACACCCAGACCGCGTCCGTGTCGGGGCCGATCGCGGAGAGTCCGGACACCAGTCCGCCCCCGCCGCGGCGGGCGTTCAGCGTGCCGTCGTCCGCCACCGCGTACGAGACGGGACCGCGGTTCGACGCCACGAGAACCGTGGCACCCGTGGTGCTCGTGGTGCGCTGCCCACCCTGAGAGAAACCCATACGGCGATACCTCGCCCACCCGGTGAACCCTCAAACGTGGCCCGGGCGCGCCCTGCGCGGCCCCTGGCCCGTTGTCGCCGGTCGTATACGACGGCCTCTGCGTTCACGCTCCGGTCACGTGCAGTCGCCGTCCGGAAGCGGACTTGCTGCGCACCGTCGCGACCAGCAGTCCGCCGACCGCGCCCAGTGACACCACCAGCCCGCCGTACAGGTACGGCGAGGACCCGTCCCGCACGGGGCGGGCCGTCCCGCGTTCCCGCGCGGGCGTAGGGGTGGCGTCCGCGCGGGGCGGTCCCACCGGATACGCGACCGGAGCCGACGTCACGGTGAGCGCCGATGCCGCGAGAACCCCTGCCGTCCACACAGCCAACCGCCGGACGCCACCACCCCGCCCTTTACCCACCCCGTGTGAGGAAAACATAAAAATACGGAGGAATGTGCGCATGAGCTGACAATCTAGGCGGCGAGTGGGGGTGCTCCGGGGCGCCACGCGGGACCGCGCCGCCCCGTGCGCCGTTCACCGCAGCCGATTACGCCACTCGCCGCCCACCGGGTCCCGTCCGGTCACGCCACGCGCCGCGCCGCGTACTCCGCCACCGAGGCCATCGGCGGACGCTCCTCCGTGTCGACGGCGTACGTGCGCGGCTCGAAGCCCCGCGGACCCCGCTCGAACTGCGTCAGCTCCGGCCGCAACAGGTGCCCCCGCGCCAACCGCAGCTGCGCCGTCCGGTAGACCGCCGCCGCCATCCGTCCCAGCGCCTGCCCGTCCTGGTGCCGGTGGCGGCGCACCCCCACGTCCACCTGCGCCAACGCATCGAGCCCCACCGTGTGCAGCGCGTCCACCAGCAAGCCCAGCTCCACCCCATACCCCACCGGGAACGGCAGCTGCTCCAGCAGCGCGCGGCGGGCCGCGTACTCGCCGCCCAGCGGTTGCACGAATCCGGCCAGCCGGGGCCAGTGCATGTTCAGCACCGGGCGGGCCAGCAGTTCGGTGACCCGGCCGCCCTGCCCGCCCCCGGCGACGGCGGTGCCGAGCGGTCGGTCGTACATCGCCTTCACGAACTGCACGTCCGGCTCGGTGAGCAGCGGCCCGACGATCCCGGTGACGAAGTCCGCGGAGAACTCGCGCAGGTCCGCGTCCACGAAACACACCACGTCACCGCGGGTCACCAGCAGCGACCGCCACAGCACCTCGCCCTTGCCGGGCAGCGCGGGCAGGCTCGGCAGGATCGCGTCCCGGTGCTCCACCCGCGCCCCGGCCGCCGCCGCGACCTCGGCCGTCCGGTCGGTGGAGCCCGAGTCGACCACCACCAGCTCGTCGACCAGCGGCACCGGCCCCGTCATCAGCTCCTCGCGGATCACGGACACGATTCGGCCGACCGTCGCCTGTTCGTCCAGCGCGGGCAGCACCACACTGACCGTGGTGCCCGAGGCCCGCTTAGCCGCGGTGAGCTGGTGCGGCGAACGGTCTGCCACGGACCAAGAACGCCTGCTCAGCCAGTCCTCGACTTCTTCCAGCACGGTCTACGGCTCCCTACTGTGATCCATCTCGCGGTGCGGACGACTATCTCAACTGTCCTGGCCTTCGGTTACAGTCTTGAACAACGCGGATGACCGTCGCATGTCGGGGGCCGTCTCGCTGACAACCACATACCGCTCATCCAGAGGGGCAGAGGGATACGGCCCGTTGAAGCCCCGGCAACCCTCCAGTCGGTTCTCGTGACCGTCCGCCGAAGATCGTCGGCGACATCACCCGCGAGGCTCCCGACTCGGGAAGGTGCCAATTCCGTCTCGTGGCGAAGCGCGCCACGGGGAAGATGAGGAGAAAGGGCCTCCCCTCCATGGCTGTTCAGACCGTCGCTTCCACCGCCGGTACCCCCGACGCCGCCGACCCGGCCGTCGATCTCGGACCCGCCGCAGCGCTGTCCTGTCGCGAGTGCGGCGAACGTTTCGCGCTCGGCCCGATCTTCGCCTGCGAGCTGTGTTTCGGCCCCCTCGAAGTGGCCTACGACCTCCCGCTCGGCGACCCCGAGGCCCTGCGCAAGCAGATCGAGTCCGGTCCCGAGAACATCTGGCGCTACGCCCCGCTGCTGCCCGTCCCCGCCGACGTCGCCGAGAAGCCGAACCTGAACCCCGGCTGGACCAAGCTCGTCAAGGCCGACAACCTCGCCCGCGAACTGGGCGTGACCGGCGGCCTCTACGTCAAGGACGACTCCGGCAACCCGACGCACTCCTTCAAGGACCGGGTCGTCGCCCAGGCCCTGGAAGCCGCGCGCGCCTTCGGCTTCACCACCCTCTCCTGCTCCTCCACCGGCAACCTCGCCGGCGCCGTCGGCGCCGCCGCGGCCCGCGCGGGCCTGCGCTCCTGCGTGTTCATCCCGCACGACCTGGAGCAGGCGAAGGTCGTGACGGCCGCCGTCTACGGGGGCGAGCTCGTCGCGATCGAGGGCACCTACGACGACGTGAACCGTTTCTGCTCCGAGCTGATCGGCGACCCGCTCGGCGAGGGCTGGGGCTTCGTCAACGTCAACCTGCGCCCGTACTACGGCGAGGGCTCCAAGACGCTGGCGTACGAGATCTGCGAGCAGTTCGGCTGGGAGATCCCGGACCAGTGGGTCATCCCCATCGCCTCCGGCTCGCAGCTCACGAAGATCGACAAGGGGCTCCAGGAGCTGATCAAGCTCGGGCTCGTCGCCGACAAGCCGTACAAGATCTTCGGCGCCCAGGCGACCGGCTGCTCCCCGGTCTCCGCCGCCTTCAAGGCCGGTCACGACGTGGTCCGCCCGCAGAAGCCGGACACCATCGCCAAGTCGCTGGCCATCGGCAACCCGGCGGACGGCCCGTACGTGCTCGACATCGCCCGCCGCACCGGTGGTGCCGTGGACGACGTGGACGACGCGGCCGTCGTCGACGCGATCTCGCTGCTGGCCCGGACCGAGGGCATCTTCGCGGAGACCGCGGGCGGCGTCACCGTCGGCGTCACCAAGAAGCTCATCGAGGCCGGTCTGCTCGACCCCTCGCTGTCGACCGTCGTCCTCAACACCGGCGACGGGCTCAAGACCCTCGACGCGGTGGCGGACCGGGCCCGGCCGACCGCGACGATCCGGCCGGACCTCGACGCGTTCCGCGAAGCGGGCCTCGCCACCGGCTGACACCACCCCGCCGCGCAGGGCAGGGCCGGCCCGTCCGCCCTGCCCGCCCCGCACGTGATCCCCGTGCGCGATCCCTGTGCGGGGGTTCCTGTACGTGATTCCCGTACGCGTCCCTGTACCGTCCCGCCGGAAACGACCGGAAAGGCCGCCCCATGAGCGTCAACGTCCGTATCCCGACCATTCTGCGCACCTACACCGGCGGCAAGGCCGAGGTGCCCGCCGAGGGGGCCACCCTCGCTGAGGTGATCGCCGACCTGGAGAAGAACCACGCCGGCATCGCGGGGCGCGTCCTGGACGACCAGGGCAAGCTGCGCCGGTTCGTGAACGTGTACGTCAACGACGACGACGTCCGCTTCGAGCAGGGCCTCGGCACCGCCACCCCCGACGGCGCCGGTGTGTCGATCATCCCCGCGGTCGCCGGCGGCTAATCCTGCGCTCCGGGCCGCCGCCCCGCGGGCCCGGCGCTCCTGACGCTGCGTCACCGTGATGACCCCCTCCGCAAGAGAAGCGGAGGGGGTCATTCCATAGGGTTGAACGCGATAGGGTTGGGGAAATGGCTCGCGCGCTTGTCCTTCACACATATGACTTCTCGGCCGCGCGGCGACAAGAAGTAGCCAAAGAGCATTACCGAATTAGCCCCTTTGTGGCTTTTGCTGGGCCCGACTTGCCCTGAATTCCAGTCAATTATCTGGACATCTCCGATGCGTCGCGCCTGGATTTCTCGTCCAGTTGACCTGTTGCAGACGGCAGTTGGACAGATACATTCAGCGGCGGTCGACGCGTTCCGGCGCACACCCCCAACCGTTGGGGGGTGGAGGTATGACCCGGGTCCGCGAAGTGCGGTCCTGTGCAAGGGCCAGTAATAGGGGAGTTAGGCATGGCTCAGGGCACCGTCAAGTGGTTCAACGCGGAGAAGGGCTACGGCTTCATCGCGGTCGACGGTGGTGCGGATGTTTTCGTCCACTACAGCGCGATTCAAATGGACGGGTACCGCACCCTTGAAGAGGGCCAGCGGGTCGAGTTCGAGATCTCGCAGGGTCAGAAGGGGCCGCAGGCGGATATGGTCCGCGTGGCCGTCTGAGCCGCGCGTCGACTGGCTGCGACGTTACGGAGGGTCCGCACCCGGCAGGGGTGCGGACCCTCCGCATTGCCCGCGCGGGTGCGGGGTGGTTGCTCGCGCAGTTCCCCGCGCCCCTAACGGGGCCCGCCTCGGGTCAGGCGGCGACGCTGGGTAGCGCCCCCCTTCAGGGGCGCGGGGAACTGCGCAAAGCAACAGCGCACCCGCACCGGGCGACGCACCCGCAGGGAAGCGCACCGAAGGGGCGCGGGGAACTGCGCGGGCAACCACGGCGCACCCGCAGGAGGCAACGCACCCCGCAGGGGAACGCACCTGTGCGTCGGGAGAGCGGAATGCCGCTGACCTGCGGCGGAGCCCTCGGGGGGTCGCCGGAAAACGCCAAGCCGCTTGCACTCGCACCGGTCGAGTGCTAATCATTGGCGTTAGCACTCTACGAGTGAGAGTGCTACGAAGGACCGGGTCGGTGAGGCCCGCGGGCCGGGTGGGGCAAGGATTTCGCCCGGTGTCGCAGGTCGTCCGTCGCGGGCGCCAGCGCGGTCCGTACCATCCGCTCCCACGCTCTCGTCAGGGCGCGGGTAGGACCCCCTTCAGTCCGGGAGGACCACTTCACATGGCCAAGATCATCGCGTTCGACGAGGAGGCGCGGCGCGGCCTTGAGCGCGGTATGAACCAGCTCGCCGACGCCGTCAAGGTCACCCTCGGCCCCAAGGGCCGCAACGTCGTCCTTGAGAAGAAGTGGGGCGCCCCCACGATCACCAACGATGGTGTCTCCATCGCCAAGGAGATCGAGCTCGAAGACCCCTACGAGAAGATCGGCGCCGAGCTGGTCAAGGAGGTCGCGAAGAAGACGGACGACGTCGCCGGTGACGGCACGACGACCGCGACCGTCCTCGCCCAGGCGCTGGTGCGCGAGGGTCTGCGCAACGTCGCCGCGGGTGCCAACCCGATGGCCCTGAAGCGCGGCATCGAGAAGGCCGTCGAGGCCGTCTCCGCTGCCCTGCTGGAGCAGGCCAAGGACGTGGAGACCAAGGAGCAGATCGCCTCCACCGCCTCCATCTCCGCCGCCGACACCCAGATCGGTGACCTCATCGCTGAGGCCATGGACAAGGTCGGCAAGGAAGGCGTCATCACCGTCGAGGAGTCCCAGACCTTCGGTCTGGAGCTGGAACTCACCGAGGGCATGCGCTTCGACAAGGGCTACATCTCGGCGTACTTCGCCACCGACATGGAGCGTATGGAGGCGTCCCTGGACGACCCGTACATCCTGATCGCCAACTCCAAGATCGGCAACGTCAAGGACCTGCTGCCGCTCCTGGAGAAGGTCATGCAGTCGGGCAAGCCGCTGCTGATCATCGCCGAGGACGTCGAGGGCGAGGCCCTGTCGACCCTGGTCGTGAACAAGATCCGCGGCACCTTCAAGTCCGTCGCCGTCAAGGCCCCGGGCTTCGGCGACCGCCGCAAGGCCATGCTCGGCGACATCGCGATCCTCACGGGCGGCGAGGTCATCTCCGAGGAGGTCGGCCTCAAGCTGGAGAACGCGACCCTGGACCTCCTGGGCCGCGCCCGCAAGGTCGTCATCACCAAGGACGAGACCACCATCGTCGACGGTGCCGGTGACACGGACCAGGTTGCCGGTCGCGTCAACCAGATCCGCGCCGAGATCGAGAACTCCGACTCCGACTACGACCGCGAGAAGCTCCAGGAGCGCCTGGCGAAGCTCGCGGGCGGCGTGGCCGTCATCAAGGCCGGCGCCGCGACCGAGGTCGAGCTCAAGGAGCGCAAGCACCGCATCGAGGACGCCGTTCGCAACGCGAAGGCCGCCGTCGAAGAGGGCATCGTCGCCGGTGGTGGCGTGGCCCTCCTCCAGGCTGGTGCCGTCTTCGAGAAGCTGGAGCTGGAGGGCGACGAGGCCACCGGTGCCGCCGCCGTCAAGCTCGCGCTTGAGGCTCCGCTGAAGCAGATCGCCGTCAACGCCGGCCTTGAGGGTGGCGTCGTCGTGGAGAAGGTGCGCAACCTGACTCCGGGTCACGGGCTCAACGCCGCGAGCGGTGAGTACGTCGACATGATCGCCGAGGGCATCCTCGACCCGGCGAAGGTGACGCGTTCCGCGCTGCAGAACGCCGCGTCGATCGCTGCGCTGTTCCTCACGACCGAGGCTGTCATCGCTGACAAGCCGGAGAAGGCTGCGGCTGCCGCGCCGGGCGGTATGCCCGGTGGCGACATGGACTTCTGAGCCTCTTCGGCTCGGACTCCGCGTCTCGTTCCGAGGGCGGCACCCCCTGGTGGGGTGCCGCCCTCGGGCGTTCCCGTCGCGTTCGTCCGCGGGTGCGTGGGGGTTGCTCGCGCCGTTCCCCGCGCCCCTTCGGTGCGCTTCCCTGCGGGTGCGTTGTTCGGTGCGGGTGCGCTGTGGTTTTGCGCAGTTCCCCGCGCCCCTGATGGGGGCGCTTCCCCTTGTGGGTCAGCTGAACGCTGTGGTCAGGGGCATCCTCACGTCGGAGACCGGTACGCCCACCGCGGCGAGCCGGTCGACGGCCCACAACACCGCCTCCCTCGCTGAGGCTGCGCGCACCGTGCACGGGAACCGCACGCCGCGGGGGTCCTCCTCCCAGCCGATCGCGCCGCCGGCGAGTTCGGGTGCGTGGTCGAACGCGTCGGACTCCCGCTCGGTCGGGCGCCCCTCCGGGTACAGGACGAACGTCCAGTCGCGCACAGCCGCTGTGCCTCCGGGTGAACTCATCGATCTTCTTCCTCTCGGTGCGTCGGTGGGGCACGCGTACAGGGTCACCGTGCTGCCTCCGCTGATGCTGCCGTAGCGGCGGATGGCCACCGGCGCGGTCGTCCATCGGGAGCAGACGGCGCAGCGGGCCGTGAAGGGCCGGGGTGGTGGTCCGGCCGGTGCGTCGGGGGTCATGGGGTCGTCGCCATCCGTACGTGGCCCCGGCGGGTGCGCTCACACCCGCCGGGGCTCTGTCACGCCCGTTCTGTCGGAGCCGGTGGGGAAGGCCGGCTCCGACAGGACGGGGCTCAGTCGTCCAGCGCCGGGGAGTGGTGCCCCGGGAGGTGGCTGTGCAGGTTGAGCTCCCGCACCTTGGCGCGCAGTTCGCGCAGGGCGGGGCTGTCACGCCCCGGCCCCTCCTCCGGTTCCCGGGGGCGATCCGGGCACTGGGGGTAGCCGCAGGTGCAGGGAGGGAACGTCAGGGGGCTGGCAGGAGGCAGCACCTCTCCCTCGTCGTTGAGGAACACCGGTCTTCTCACCTTGCTCTCGTGTCCCGGTCCGGTGGCGGGCGCCACCTGATCGGGTGCTTGTTGCCTGATGTGACCACGAGTCGACGGTGCGTAAGTAGATTGAATGAGGGGGGCTACAGGGCCCACCTCGGCGTTCAAACTGCTACGTCGCAGGGAGAGCAAGGTCACCGCGATGAACGATGACGAACCAGCAGAGTTTTTGAATCCTCTAGAGGCATTCGGTGTTGACGTGCGCGAGTTGCGCAGGACCCGCCGGATCACGCTGAAGGGGTTGGGCGACGCAACGGGGTACTCGATCAGCTACGTGTCCAAGGTGGAGACGGGGACGGTCCACCCGAGCGAGAAGTTCGCCGAGGGATGCGACCACGTATTCGGTACGGGGTCCATGCTGGCGAGGCAACGGCAACGGGCTCTGGAGGGTGACCATCCGACTTGGTTCATGCCATTCGTGGTCTACGAGCGCAAAGCGGTGCGCATCTTCGACTACTCCACGTTGTACCTGATGGGGCTGTTGCAAACCCCGGAGTACGCCCGTGCGTCGTACCGCCTCACCATGCCGGGGATGACACCGGAGCTGATTGAATCCAAGGTGGCGGCGCGTATGAGCCGTCGTGAGGTGATGACCCGCAACGAACCGCCGCCTCCGAAGCTGTGGGTGGTGCTCCATGAGGCGTGCCTGCACGTACGGGTGGGCGGCTCGGAGGTCATGGCGAGGCAGCTCGACAGGCTCCTCGAAGAAGCAGAAAGGGCGGGGGTTACCTTGCAGTTGCTGCCCTTCGAAGCGATGCCAGTCGTGGCGACCCCATTTACGTTGCTGGTCTTTGAGTCCCGGCCTACGCTGCTGTACGCGGAGGGTCCTGTGACGGGACGGCCGCAGGACGCGCCCAAGATCACGGCCGCTGCGGGGGAGGTCTACGATCAATTGCAGGCCGAGGCCCTGGGTCGTCGGGCGACTCTTGACCGGATCTGGCGAATGCGTGAGGAGTACAGGCGTGAGTGACACCACGTGTGAGATAGCGGGCTGGGTGAAAAGCACCCACAGCGCGCCCAACGGTGGTCAGTGCGTCGAGTGGGCCCCTGAGTTCGCGTCGGCTCATGGCGTCGTCCCCGTGCGGGACAGCAAGGTCCCCGGTGGCCCCGTTCTGCTGGTGAGTGAGCGGAGTTGGATGGGCCTGGTGGCGTTGGCGCGGCGCGGCGAGGTCTGACGTACCGCACCTCGGATGGGCTTGAGGTCCGGCCGGACAAAGGGAGTGCGCACCGTGACGAACACCAGCGTGATGAACAGCCGGAACACGGTCTGCGTGATCGTCCATGACAAGGTCACGGACAGGATCGCCGCCGTGCTCTACGCCGCGCGCAACTGGTTTCCACAGCCGGCCTGGACCGTCCCGGGCGGCAAGGCCGAGCCCGGCGAAGCCCTCGACGAGGCCGCTGCCCGCGAACTCAAGGAGGAGACCGGACTGCTCGTCGACCCGGCCGATCTGGCCCTCGTCCACGTCGTCCACGCCGAGCAGGGCTGGGACCAGGCCGGGCAGTTCGTCCTCTTCGTCTTCGCCACCGACACGTGGACCGGCGAGCTGACCAACACCGAGCCGGACAAGCACCTGGCCGCCCGGTGGGTCGCGGCGGACCGCCTTCCCGAGCCCGCGTTCCCGACCGTCACACAGGCCCTGGCCGCATTCCGGGACGGAGGACCGTCCTTCTCCCGCTACGGGTGGTCGGCCACCTCGACGTGACCTCCGGTCAGCTGCGGGGTGCCAGCTGCCCGCGTAGCCGCGCCGCGTCCCGCATCGGGGGGAGGCCGTACACGCTTCGGTACTCCCGGCTGAACTGGGTCGCGCTCACGTAGCCGACGGCCTCCGCCACCGACGCCGCGGTGGTTTCGCCGGCCGTCAACCGTCGCCGGGCCTCCTGGAGCCGTAGTTGCTTCTGGAAGCGGAGGGGGCTCATGCCGGTGGCGGCCTTGAAACGGCGGTGCAGGGTCGCGGTGCTCATGTGCGCGACCGCCGCGATCTCCTCGACGGTCAGCGGTTCGGCGTAGTGCGCGCAGATCCACGCCGCCGCCGCGCGCACCCGGGCCGTAGCCGAGTCCGCCAAGGTGAACTGGCGCAGGACCGGGCCGAGCGGGCTGCTGAGGAGTCGGTACAGGATCTCGCCCTCGATGCGGGGCGCCAGCGGGCCGATGGCATCCGGGGTGTCGAGCAGTCGCACCCATCGGGTGACCGCGTCGAGGAGTTCCGGTGTCATCGTCGCGGTGACCTGGCCGCTCGGACCGGGCAGCGGGCGCGGGCTCGACTCGCCCATTTCCAGCAGCAGTTCGGTGAGGACGCGACCGTCGAGCCGCATGATGGCCGAGCGGTACGGCACACGTTCGCACGAGGCGGTGACCGGTACCCGGAGCGTGTTGAGGAACATGTCGCCGCGCGCGGTCACCCAGCTCCGCTCGCCCGCGACGGCTCGTTTGGCGCCGTCGGAGATGAAGCAGACCATCGGGTCGTAGAGGAGGTCGGCGGGGGCCACCGGCTCGTCCAGCGTGATCAGCGAGAGGCGTGGCACGGCCGTCTCGGACCAGAGTCCGACACTGTGCCGGGCGATGTCCGCCGACAGTCGATCCAGCACGCGACGCTCCCTTGCTGAGAGGATCGGGCAATCCTATGCGGTGCGTGCCCCATGACCGGGGACGGGCCCGCGCCTAGCGTTCGGGGCATGACGCAGAACGTGAACCTTCCGCACCGCAAGCTCGGCACCCAGGGCCTGGAGGTCGGGGCGATCGGCCTCGGCACGATGGGCATGACGATGGCGTACGGCACCGGGGACGAGGAGGGCGGGACGGCCGCCATCCGCCGGGCGTACGAACTGGGTGTCACCCTCTTCGACACCGCCGAGCTGTACGGCATGGGCACCGGCAGCAACGAGCAGTTGCTCGGCCGCGCGGTGAAGGACTTCCGCGAGGAGGTCGTCATCGCCACCAAGTTCGGCTTCGACCTGAGCGATCCGGAGAACTTCGCGAACGGGCTGGACAGCCGTCCGGAGCACATCCGGGAGGTCACCGAGAACAGCCTGCGCCACCTGGGCACGGACCACATCGACGTGCTCTACCAGCACCGGGTGGACCCGAACGTACCCATCGAGGACGTGGCGGGCACCGTCGGCGAGCTGATCGCCGAAGGCAAGGTCCGGTACTTCGGGCTCAGCGAGGCGGGCCCGGACGTCATCCGGCGGGCCCACGCCGTGCACCCGGTGTCGGTGCTCCAGACCGAGTACTCGGTGTTCGAGCGTGCAGTGGAGGCCGAGGTGCTGCCGGTCGTCCGCGAGTTGGGCATCGGGTTCGTGCCCTACTCGCCGCTGGGGCGGGGCTTCCTGACCGGGGTGGTGAAGCCCGGCGCGGAGTACCCGGCGGACGACATGCGCAGTTTCGACGAGCGTTGGCAGCCCGGCAACTACGAGAAGAACCTGTCCGCCGTACGGGAGTTGACCGCGCTGGCCGAGGGCAAGCACGTCTCCGTCACCCAACTCGCGTTGGCCTGGCTGCTGGCGCAGGGCGACGACGTCGTTCCCATTCCCGGAACCCGTAGCCCCGAGCGGGTCGCGCAGAACACCGCCGCGGCGTACGTGGCGCTCACACCGCAGAACCTCGCCCGCATCCAACGCATCCTGCCGCGCGGCGCGGCCGGTTCGCGCTACCCGGACTCGATGATGCCCACTTGGTGACCCTCTCGGGTCCCGGAGTGGGAGGGGGAGTCAGAGTCGGAGCCCGGTTCGGGGAAGTTCCGCGCGGGCGGCTTTCCCGAACCGATGTGCACTCCTCACGGGAGCCATGGGCCTTCAGGGTCCCCGAGTGCCCTCGCCGGAGCCGCCCACACCATGACCTCCGAGGATCCCCTGTTGGACGTCGTGTTCATCTGCCTCCACCACGATGGTCGTCCCCCCGCGGTGAATGGCACACGGCGCCGCGCAACGCCTATCGCCGCGTGCCGATACCTAAAACGATCAGCAGGCCTGTCAGCAGCGCCCCCAGCGAGCCTGCCGTGTTGGCGCTGTCCTGCCTTCCGAACACGACTAAAACCACGTACGCCCCGATGACGATGGTGATCAGTAGGACGACGACCCACCAGGGAGCAGGTGGGTCTGAGCGGTGGTGGGGTTCCGATTCGGAGGATTTGGAGAGGGGATTCGATGACATTCGAGGAGCCTCCCGTTCAGACCATTTCCGCCCGGCGGCGGTCACGTCCGCATAGCCTCTCGCCCATGGTCTGAAATGACTAGTCCATGTGGGCTATTGATGTTGGATCTGAAGTGCGGTATAGGGCTCATGGGTCTTGGTGCTCGTGTGCTGCATGGTGGTGGGTGTGCTGTCGGTGAGGTGTCGAAGGGTGGGTCTGCCTCGCCAAGTCCGTTGTGAGGGTGACTTCGTGGGAGGGGGTTCCGTTCGGACCCGGCTTCGCTGGAGGTGTCGGATCGGGAGTCGTCGGCATCCTGGTTCGGTCGTTCATGGTGTGGACCCGGGTGCGTTGTTCGCGTAGGGCTGTGTGTGGTCGTTCGGGTTTTGTTATCACGGCTGTGATAATGTGCGGTCATGCCAGCTCGGATTGACCTCGAACAGCGTCGCAGGGATGTCATCGAGGCGGCTTTCCGCCTCTTGGTCGCCGAAGGCGTCAGCGGTATGTCGCTACGGAAGGTCGCCGCCGAATCGGGATGGAACATCGGATCGGTGCGCCACTACTTCGACGACCACCGCACTCTGCTCATGGCAGCCGCCACCGAGATCGGTGACCGCATGGGGAGGAGGCTCACCCGGCACTCGGCCGACGCGTTGGCCGGACTCCGGGGTGAGGTCGCCGTCGACGCCTTGCAGGAGATGGTCGAGGAGTTGTTGCCGATCGACGAGGAGCGCCGCGTCGAGTCGATCGTGCTGACGGAGTTCATCGTCGCCGCACGGGTGAATCCGGTCTTCCGCCCGGTGACCGAGCAGATGGCCGCGGACGTGCGCACGGTGTTCACGGACGCCCTGGGGGCGCTCGGCGTGCCCGAACCGGCCGAGGAGGCCGAACGGCTCGTGGCCGTCCTGGGCGGGTTGGTGATCGATTCGGTGACACCCCACGGCTCGCTCGGCGTCGAGCGACTCCGCAAGACGCTGCGGGCGCAGGTGCGTTCGGTGTTGGCGGCCGTTCCCGACCCCGTGCATTCCCGTCCGCCGGCCTGACGTACGCGCTGTCGGGGTCGCCGAAGCGCGTCGGACATTCAAGGGAGTTCAGTTGTGCCCGCATGGCTCTTCGCTCTGCTCGCCGCTGCTTTCGTGCTCTATACCGATGACTATGTGATTGCTGGAGTCCTACCGGAGATCGCGCGGGATCTGGACGTCAGTGAGGCGCAGGCCGGGCAGTTGGTGACTGCCTTCTCCCTCACCGTCGCCCTTGCCGCACCGATGGCCGGAGTCGCTCTGGCGCGGGTCTCCCGGCGGCACCTGTTCACCGTCTCGTTCGTGGTCTTCGTCGTGGCCAACCTCCTGGCGGCCACGACGACCGGGTTCGGCCCCCTGATGGCCCTGCGGATCGTGGCGGCGCTCGCGGCGGCGGCCTCGACCCCGGCGGTGTTCGCCCATGCCGCCGAGCGGGCTCCGGAAGGGCACATCGGAAGGTACGTGGCCGTGGTGGCGCTCGGTGTCACGGGTTCGATCGCGGCCGGAGTGCCCATCGGCACCTGGATCGGCGGCCAGTACGGCTGGCGGGCGACGTTCGTCTCGATGGCGGTGGCCGGGATCGCGGCGCTGGTCTTCGTCCTGGCCACCCTGCCCCGCGAGCACGGCAGGACCGGCGAGGTGCCGAGCGTCTCCGATCAACTGCGCACCCTGGCCGGCGCGCCGGTGCTGCTCGGCATCCTGGCGAACTGCACGCTCATGACCGGATCGATGATGATGCTCACCTACATGGCGCCGCACATCGACGCGGTGAGTGAGGCCAGTGTGGACCAGCGTGCGCTCGCCTTCAGCCTGTCGGGGATCGCCGGCATCGTCTGCATCTGGCTGGGCGGGAGGGCCACCGACCGATGGGGCGCGGACCGGTCCCTGGTCGCCGGGATCATCGTCTTCACCGGCGTGATGGGGATACTCGCAGCGCTCTGGTTCGCCCGCCCCGTGCCGTTCTCCGTCCTCGTGGTGGTGGGGACGATCTGGGGCGGCATGGCCTTCTGGAACTCTCCGGCGATCCAGGCGCGCCTCTATCTGCTCGCCGGACCGGTGGCGGCGCAGGCGTTGGCGCTCAACACCTCGGGCACCTACCTCGGGGTCGCCTTGGGCGGAGCCGTCGGCGGCATGACCCTGAGCGGCCTGGGGGCCGGATTCCTGCCTGCTGTGGCGGCTCTCCTCGGGCTCGGCGCCCTAGCGCTGCTGGCGTGTGCCATCGGGGCTTCGAAGCGTCCTGTGCGCGGCGAAACGACGGCGGCAGACGTGGCATGACGGGGCGTCAGGGTACGTGGGCGGTGGCTGCCCGCGGCTCGGATGTTTGGCTAGGGTGACGCGGGCGCGGTCAAGGGGGTCTTGAACGCGGGGCGACGAGGGCGACGGGGGTGTCCGGAGTGAATCGGCTGAGGGGTGCCGTGCTTGCCGTGGTGGTGGCGACGGTGTCGGTCGGATGCGGGGGGTCGGGTCAGCCGCCGCTCGGCCCGGAGCACGTCACCGACCGGGAGCGAGCCGCCGACCGGGAGCGAGCGGACGAACGGCCGGAGCGGTACCGCCTGGTGATGCCGGACCGTGTGGTGCAGAAGCGCTATGAACGGGAGTACGACGTCTCGTCCCCGGACGAGACCTTGGCGGAGTTGATGGAGGGCCAAGTGGACGGGGCCGAGCCGGTGTTCGGGGTCTACAAGCCGGCCGGCCGGGGCGAGTTCAGTGGCGGAACGATCACGGTCACCGGTGTGTACGGGGTCGTGCTCAGCCCGGTCACCGCACGGGACGAACTGCTCGACGTGCTCGACCGACGGGACCTCGTGCAGCGCGTCGTGGCGGCCCCTCGGACGATCACCCCGCCCGGCTCCGCGGAGCCGCTGCTCTGCCGGGTGGTGGAGCGGGGCTACGAGGGGGACGAGTACACGTCCCTGCGCGCGTCGTGCACCTGGGCCGAGGCGTCGACGGTGGTGACCGTGGCCACCGCGGCGGAGACCCCGCCCAGCAGAAGCGAACTCGACGCCTTCGCGGCGGTCGCCGGGGCCATGCGCGACGACGTGCGGGTCGGGTACTGAGCTTCCTCGTACGGGGCGCGTCGATCGGACTCGTGTACGTTCGGTGCACGGTTCGATCAACGGGCGGCTGGGTCCGTCCCGTTGGCTCCATGGGGGAGGAACAGGATGGACACGACGCGACGGAAGCCCTGGACGGTCACCGGTGTGGTGGCCCTGGTGGCGGGTGCGGTCTGCGTGGGGGTGCTCGGCACGGGCGCGTTCACGCTCGTGGACCTGGCGGACGGCGACGACTGCGAGGGGACCGAGAAGCGGGTGCGGCAGGTCGCGGACCTCAAGGTGCTGCACTCGCCGCCGACCGGCGCCCGCCCGGCGAAGGGCTTCGAGGAAGCGGACACGGGCTGTCTCGACGACAGCGGCGACGAGGTCCTGTGGTCCTCCCGGACCTACGACTCCGCACTCCGGGAAGCGGCCGTACTGGCGCACTACCGGACGTGGGCGAAGGACGACGGGTGGCAGGAGCGCAAGCCCACGTACGGGGAGGCGGAGTCGGCCGAGGACCCGGACGCCGTGAAGGTCTGCTTCACCAAGGACGTCCCCGGCGGTCCGGTCAGGCTGAGCCTCCGCTACGAGTACGACGCGCCCCGGAGGTTCGTCCTGAGCGCGGAGTCGGACTTGGACGGGGCGGGGCTCGACTGCTGACCCGTACCCGCGTTCCCGTCTCCGTGGGGGTCAGGCGGGGGCGGGTTCGCGTTGCGCGTCCGGGCCATCGGTGTGGGGGTCGGACCCGGGATCGGTGTCCGGCCGGGTGTCCTGCTCGGCGTTCAGTTCGACGAGGGCCTGGCGGGTGAAGCCGAAGAAGTACGTGACGAGGAACCCGGCCACGTACCCGACGAGCAGCCCGCCCCCGTACACGGCGACCGCCGCGGCGAACCCGCGGTCGCCCTGGACCAGGGGGAACAGGGCCCAGCCGGACGGGCCGATCGCGGTGGAGCCGACCTGTGTGCCCAGCATCGAGAACAGTCCGACGAACGCCCCGCCCGCCGCGCCGCCCGCGCACGCCGTGACGAACGGGCGCCCCAGCGGCAGCGACACCCCGTAGATCAGCGGCTCGCCGACGCCCACCAGGCCGGCGGGCAACGCGGATCGGATGGTGGCCCGGATGGTCCGATTGCCGCGCAGCCGGACGAACACCGCGACCGCCGCGCCCACTTGGCCGGCGCCCGCCATCGCGAGGACCGGCAGCAGCACCGTGTAGCCCTGCTGTTCGATCAGGGTGGTGTGCAGGGGGATCAGTGCCTGGTGCAGGCCCAGCATGACCAGGGGGAGGAACAGTCCGCCGAGCACCAGTCCGGCGAGCACGCCCGTGTGGACGAGCAGCCAGTTCGCGCCGAGCCCGATGGCCCGCGCGGCCTCCCCGGCCGCGTACATCAGTCCGTACACCGTCACCAGCCCGGTCAGCAGCAGGGTGAGCGTCGGGGTGACGATGACGTCGACGGTCTCCGGGACCCAGCGGCGGCACCACTTCTCGATCGCGGTGGCGAGCAGGGCCGCCCCCAGCGCGCCGAGCACGCCGCCCTGGCCCGGGGCGAGCGGGTGCCCGAAGGCGCTGATCGCGGTGACGCCGGGGAAGACGACGACCGCGGCGGCGGCCCCGCCGATGACGGGCGTCCCGCCGAACTCCTGCGCGGTGTTGATGCCGACGAACACCGCGAGCAGCGCCATGAAGCCCGAGGCCAGCGCGCCGAGTACGGGGGTCAGCCAGGGCAGCAGGCCCGCGTTGACGAGCAGCCCGTTCAGTCCGGCGATGATGCCGCAGCCGATGAGTGCCGGGATCAGCGGGACGAACACGGCCGCGATCCGGCGCAGCAGCAGCTTGCCCGGGGTCGCGTTGCGTCGTTTCCGTTCGGCGCGCAGGGCGGTCCCCCGGGCGGCCAGCGCGTCGGCGGTGAGGACGGCCGGGCCCGGGGCGGGTGCCTGGGCGCGCAGGTCCTCGAAGGCGCGGGTCACGCGCGCGGCCCGGCCGGGTCCCAGCACGATCTGGTACGTGTCGCCGTCCTCGACGACGCCGAGGACGGCCGGGTGGGCGCGGACCTCGGCGTCGCGGACGGCGGCGCGGTCCGTGAGGGCGAGGCGCAGCCGGGTCATGCAGTGGGCGGCCGAGGTGACGTT
This sequence comes from Streptomyces sp. NPDC127068, assembly GCF_042724695.1. Taxonomy (NCBI): domain Bacteria; kingdom Bacillati; phylum Actinomycetota; class Actinomycetes; order Kitasatosporales; family Streptomycetaceae; genus Streptomyces; species Streptomyces sp. NPDC127068. Next base: position 28,636 of record NZ_JBHXEN010000039.1, read on the forward strand.
GCCGGGGCCGCCGACGAGGGCGAGCAGGTCCCGGGCGGTCGCCCGGTGCGGGTCGTCCGACCGGTCCGGTCGGTGTGGTCGGTCAGGCATCGGGGGCCTCGCTGTCGGGTGGGGGGTGGGGTTCCTCCGACGGGGCGGGACCGGGCGGTGGGCTCAGCCCGCTGCCGCCAGGGCTTCGCGCAGGTGGCCGTCGGCGGTGGTGAGGAGCCGGTCCGCGGTCGGGGCGTCCACGTCGGAGAGGATGATCAGGATGGCGTTCTTGACCTCGCCGCCCGCTGCACTCAGGGCGCCTTCGACGGTGGCGTCGTCGGCGCCGGTGGCGAGGCTGACGATCCGGTGCGAACGGGCGTGCAGCTTCTCGTTGGAGGCGCGGACGTCGACCATGAGGTTCCCGTACGTCTTGCCGAGCCGGATCATGGTGATCGTCGAGATCATGTTGAGGACGAGCTTCTGTGCGGTGCCCGACTTGAGGCGGGTCGAACCGGTGAGGAACTCCGGGCCCACGACGACCTCGATGCCGTGGTCCGCGGCGGCGGCCAGCGCGCTGCCGGCGTTGCACGACAGGCCGACGGTCAACGCCCCGTAGTGCTTGCGGGCGTGCGCGACCGCGCCGACCGCGTACGGGGTGCGGCCCGAGGCGGAGATCCCGACCACCGCGTCGTCCGGGGTGAGGCCCAGTGCGTCCAGGTCGGCGGCGGCGAGTTCGCGGGAGTCCTCGGCCCCCTCGGCGGCCGAGGACATCGCGGCGGGGCCGCCCGCTATCAGCCCGACGACCTGGCCGGGCGCGGTGTTGAAGGTGGGCGGGCACTCGCTGGCGTCCAGCACGCCGAGCCGTCCCGCGGTGCCGGCGCCCGCGTACACGAGTCGACCGCCGCGGGCCATGCGCTCGGCGATGCCGTCCACGGCGGCGGCGACGAGGGGCAACCGCTCGGCGACGGCGGCGGCCACCAGGCTGTCCTCGGCGTTCATCAGCCGGGCGATCTCCAGGGTGGGCAGCAGGTCCACGTCGGCGAGTTCCGGGCGGAACGTCTCGGTGGTGAGGGTGGCGAGTTGGGCCCGCAGCGCGCCGCCGGCGGGGGTGTCGTCGGGGGTGCGGGTGGTGGGTGAGGGCATGGCGGGACTCTTTCCGGGGTGTCGGGAGAGAGGAGGGTGACGGGAGAGAGGAGGGTGACGGGTACGGGGGACGCCTGGGACGGGGCCGGGGCGGCGGGTCGTCAGCGGTTCGAGGTGCGGGTGGGGCGGCGGTGCGCGAGGGCCTCGTAGGTGGCGGCGAGTGCGGGTCCCGCCCGGTCGTAGGTGCGTTGCGCGACGCCGATGAACAGGCAGTCCACGACGAGGAGTTGACTGGTACGGGAGGACATCGCGGCCGGGCGCAGTTCGCTTTCGCGGGCCGCTGAGGTGGTGAGCACGTGATCGGCGTACTGGGTGACGTGGCCGTCCGGGCGGCCGGTCATCGCGATGGTCGTGGCCCCGTGCTCGAAGGCGACGCGCAGCGGTTCGATCACGTCGAACGTGGAGCCGGAGTCGGTGATCGCGATGGCCACGTCCCCGGGGCGCAGCTGGACCGCGTTGGTGACGGCGAGGTGGGGGTCGTGGTGCGCGTGCGCGATGAGGCCGATCCGCAGCAGCTTCTGTGCGAGGTCCTGGCCGACGAGACCGGAGGCGCCGATGCCGTAGACGTCGACCCGGCCCGCGCCCGCGAGGGCGGTGACGGCGGCACCGAGCTGGTGGACGTCGAGGGTGGCGGCGGTGTCGGCGAGGGTCTGACGTTCGTCGTGCGCGAGCTTCGCGACCACGTCGGCGAGGGGGTCGTCGACGCTGATCGTGGCGGTGACCGCCGGGGCGCGCCCCGATTCCTGGTGGGCGGCGAGTCCGGCGAGGGCGAGGCGCAGGTCGCGGTAGCCCGGGTAGCCCAGCAGGCGGGCCGTCCGGACCACGGTGGCCTCACTGGTGCCGGTGTGCTCGGCGAGTCCGGTGACCGTGAGCCCGGCGCAGCCCGCGGGGTCCGCGGCGACCGCTTCGGCGACCCGCTGCATGGAGCGGGTCATGGTGGGGGCGAGGGTGCGGACCCGGGCGGCGAGGGCCGCCGGAGGCGTGGGGGAGGCGGGGGAAAGGGCTTCGGAAGTTTCCTTCACTATGTCCGTCACTCTTGAAAGATATTTTCATACCGGGGGGTCGTCAAGACGGTGCGCGCCGAACCGGTGACGTTCCGTCGCCCGCCGGGCCGCCCGGTCGGCCCTACGGGGCGTCCCCGGCCGGGGGCCGGTGGCTCTCGCGGTGCTCGCGGGGGCTGACCCCGTACCGGGCGCGGAACGCCCGGCTGAACGCCCCCGCGCTGGTGAACCCCCACCGCGTGGCGACGGCACCGATGCCGGGTGCGGGACCGCCCGCGATCAGCTCGGCGTGACAGCGTTCCAGCCGGCGGCGACGGATCAGGGCGGCCACGCCCTCCCCGCGCTCCTCGAACATCAGGTACAGGCTGCGCAGCGACAGTCCGTGCGCGGCGGCCACCGTCACCGGGTTGAGCCGGGGGTCGCCGAGGTTGAGGTCGATGTAGGCGTCCACGCGTCGCAACACGCTCCGGGCCCGGACGGTCCGCCCGGGCGGGGCGGCGCCGTCGAGGTGGTGGGCGAGGAACGCGGCGGCCAGGTCCAGCGCGGCGCCCCCCAGGTGGTCCAGGTCGGAAGGGGTGCACGAACCGCTCTCCGCGGCGGCGCTGGACAGGTAGTCGCCCAGGACGCGCCCCAGTCCCGTGTCGCCGGGGAGCCGCTGCCCGAGGAGCCGGTCCAACCGGTCCTGGGCGAGCGGCACCTCGTGGCGCGGTAACTGGAGGATCGTGACCCGGGTCGGACGGTCCGCCCGGGCGACGGTCTCGTACCGGAACGGGTGCGAGGTGTCGAACAGCACCCAGTCCCCGCGGCTCAGCGTGGTGCCGTGGCCGTCGGACCCGTCCATGACCATCTGCATCGAGCCGTCGCCCACCAGGGCCAGGTGGTACGACTCGGGGTCGGAGCGGCGGATGAGGGTCGGGGTGCGGTGCGAGCGCAGCGACGAGTAGCGGAAGGCGGCCAGGCGCACCGGGCCGAGGGCGGTCTGCGTCGCACGGGCAGCGAACCGTTCCGGTGCGTCGACCGTGATCCGCATCGGGGCGACGTCCCGGGCGATGGCGTCCCGGAACAGTTCGACGCGTTCCTTCCCCGTCATCGCCCCGGTGGACAGTGCGGACCGCATGCCCGCGCCCCCTTCTCGCCTTCCTCGCCGTTCGGCACCCGAACGTTCCGAACGTTCCGAACGACCTTAGGGCCCGTGCCCGGCCACCGGTAGACGTTGACGGGTTCGGGGTCGGAGTCCTCGTCGGGTGCGGGCGCGCCGGGCCCCGTTCAGTCGCGCCGGTGCTTGGGGCGGCGCAGGCCGGCCGCGGTGAGCCGGTGGACCAGTTCCTTGGAACCGATCTCCACCGCGCCCGCGTGGACGGCGTCCGGGTAGCGGTACGAGGGCAGGTCGTAGTGGTCGCGTTCGAAAGCGCGCGGCGGGACGCCGATTTGCGCGGCGAAGGCGTGCAGCTCCTCGAACGACACGTCGCTGACCAGGTGCGACCAGAGGCGCCCGTGGCCCGGCCAGGTCGGCGGGTCGATGTACAGGGTCATGGAGCGGCCGGCCCGGGGAGCCGTCCCAGCGAGCCGACCGGGGCGACCGCCACGCCCGCCTTGCCGCACACCCAGTGCGGGTCGGTGCCCAGCTCGGGTTCCACGTCGAGGGCGTGCGGGTCGCCGGAGCCGCAGACCGGGCACAGCGGCCAGCGCCCGTACCGTTCGAGCAGCGCGTCCTGCACGTCCTGGGCGACCAGCCCGGTCACGTACGCGGCGCCCTCCGGCCACTGCTCGGCCCACCAGCGGCGGTGCGTCACGGCGTCCTCCACCAGCGACACCACGTCCGCGTCGGCGACGTCCCCCGCGACGAGGTCCGCCATCACCAGCGCCCGCGCCGCGTGCAGCGCCTGTTCGATTCCGGACACGTTTCCCACAGGGCCATTGTGCGCCATGGCGCGCCCTCGCCGAGGGTGCGCCTTCGTTGAGGGGTACGCCTTCGCCGCGGGGTGCGGCGGAGGTGGGGTGCTCAGGGGCGGGGGCCGGGCCAGGCGGCGAGCGCCAGTTCGGCGGTCTCGGTCAGCTCGGCCGCGGTGGCCCCGTCGCGGGAGCGCTGCGACATGCCCTGGATGATCGCGGCGAAGTACCGGGACAGGGCGCCGGGGCTGGCGTCCGGGGGAAGCTCGCCGTCCTGCTGCGCCTGGCGCAGTCGGTCCTCGAAGACGGCCAGGTTCGCGTTGCGCAGGGTGCGCAGGAACGTCTCGACCTCGGCGTCCTGCGGGGTGACGTTGGTGGCCGCGCTGATCGTCAGACAGCCGGCCGGGTGCGAGGGGTCGCTGTAGAGCACCGCGGCCTCGCGCAGGACCCGGGCGAACGCGCCGTACGCGGTGGGCTCCTCCTCCAGAGCGACGCCCATGAACGCGCCGACGGGGGAGCGGCCGTACGTGCGCACGACCTCCTCGAACAGGGACCGCTTGTCGCCGAAGGCCGCGTACAGACTGCCCGGCCTGATGTCCATGACCTCGGTCAGCTTCCCGATGCAGGTGCCCGCGTAGCCGCGCTCCCAGAACATCCGGGCGGCTGCCGTCAGTGCCTCGTCCCGGTCGAACCCTCGTGGTCGTCCCCGTCTGACCTTCGTCTCGCTCATGGCCACATTTTAGAGCGTCCGCTCAACAAGCGTGCTACGTTCGTTCCCGTTCATTCTTGAGCGAGCACTCAACAATCATTGGGGTGGGGAACAACCATGTCGGCAAAGGCACTTGAGGGAAAGATCGCACTCGTCACCGGTGGCAGCCGGGGCATCGGCCGGGCCATCGCCGAACGCCTCGGCCGGGAGGGCGCCCTCGTCGCCGTCGGCTACGCCCGCGAGGAGGGCGCGGCCGACGAGGTCGTCGCCCGCATCGAGGAGGGCGGCGGCAGGGCCTTCGCCCTGCCGGCGGCGCTGGGACGGCACGGGGACGCGGCGGCGCTGTGGGCCTCCTTCGATGCGCGGGTGAGTGCGTACGCACCCGACGGGGGCGTCGACATCATCGTCAACAACGCGGGCATCGTGCACTGGACCACCGACGAGTCCGCGCTGACCGAGGAGCAGTTCGACGAGCTCTTCGCCATCAACGTCCGCGCCCCCTACTTCATCGTGCAGGAGGCGGCCGGACGGCTGCGCGACCAGGGGCGCATCATCAACATCTCCAGTGGCCTCGCCCGGGTCGCCTCGCCGGAGATCAAGGGGTACGGCGCCACCAAGGGCGCCCTGGACACCCTCACCCTCAACCTCGCCAAGGAGTTGGGCCCGCGGGGCATCACGGTGAACTCGGTGGCCCCGGGAGTCATCGAAACGGACATCAACGCGGAGTGGCTGGCCAGCCCGGACGTCGAGAAGTACGCCGTCGGGATATCCGCGCTGGGTCGGATCGGGCGGCCGGACGACGTGTCCGGCGTGGTGGCCTTCCTCGCCTCGGACGACGCGCGCTGGGTGACCGGTCGGGTGGTCGACGTCACGGGGGGCTCCGGGCTGTAGCGGGCGCGGGTGCGCGCCGGTCCCGGGGTGGTGGCGGCCGGATTCGGATATCCGCCGGTCGCCTCGGGGCCGGGAGGCGTTAGGTTGCGCGTCCATGCCCCTGCACTACCGTTCCTGCTCCTTCCGCTACCGCCGCGCGCGCCGAGCCGTCCTCGACGGGCTCGACCTGGCCTTCCCGGCGGGGAACACCGTGCTGCTCGGTCCCAACGGGGCGGGAAAGAGCACCCTGATGGCGATCGGGGCGAGCGCGCTGACCCCCCGCGCCGGGGAAGTGTCGTTCGGCGAGCTGCGGCCCGCGCGCCGGGCCGATGTGCGCGCGTACCGGCGTGCGGTCTCCTGGCTGCCGCAGCGCGCCGCGTTCCTGTCGGGGATGACCTGCCACGAACACGTCGCCTACGTCGGCTGGTTGAAGGGGATGGGGGAGCGACAGGCGTGGCGGGCGGCACCGGCCGCGATCGCACGCGTGGGCCTGACGGAGAAGGCCACGGACAAGGTCGACACGCTGTCCGGAGGCCAGCGTCAGCGACTGGCCATCGCCCAAGCACTCGTGCACGGCGCGGAGTTGCTGCTCCTGGACGAGCCGACAGCGGGCCTCGACCCGAGACAGCGCCGTCGCTTCCTCGATCTGCTGGTGGAACTCCGGGGCAGCGTCAACGTGATCGTTTCCACCCACGACATCGCCGACCTGGACCAGGCGTTCGACGAGGTCGTGGTCCTGGAGGACGGCCGGCCGCGGTTCCAGGGCGGGGTGGCGCGGTTCGAGGACCACGCCGAGGCGGGGTGCCTTCCCGGGCGCCGGCTGGAGAGCGCGTACTCCGTGCTCCTGGACGGGGCCGAAGCATGATCTTTTTGGCCAACCTGCGGGCCTCCTCCGCCCCTTGGCTCCTCGTCCCCGGCTTGCTCGGCCTGGGCCTGTACGTGGACGGCGACACGTTCGGGGAGGCGCAGGGCTATGCCGTCGGAGCCGGTGAACTCGCCGCGAGGGGCATCGTGGCGATCGCCCCCGTGGTGGCGGGGGCCGCGGCCTGGGAGGCCGGTCGGCACCGGCGCCTGAGTGACCTCCACGCGGTGAGCGTGCGCGGGACGGTCCGCCGGTGGTTCCGCGCGGTCGCTCCGGTGCTAGTCCTTCAAGCCCTCCTCGTCGTTGCGGCTGTTGTGCTGGCCCGATCGTTCACGGGAGTGTGGCCTGGTGCCCAGGGGTGGTGGGCGGTCCTGCACCTGCTCGTCCTCCCCGCGGAGTGGTTGGTCATCGGCTGGGCGTTGGGGTTGCTGTGCCCGCGGGCAATCGCCGCGCCGTTGGCCGCGGCCGTGCCCTGGGTGGCGCTGGCTGCGACCCATGCGTTGAGCGCTCCTTTCTCACGCCACCTGGGCGGCTTCATCGTCGAGGGCTCGACCCTGACCGATGTGCTGGACCCGCTCGTCTTCCTCGTCCCCTGGCTGGTCACCGCCGTCCTCGCGGTGGCCGTGGCGCTGCTGACCGGTGCGCGCCGCAGGCCGTGGCTGCCTGTCGTCAGCGTGGCGCTGGCCGTGGGCGCGCTGGTCGCCGGGCGCGCCGTGGTTGCGGACTGGGGGCACAGTCCGCTGCGGGAGCCCCGAGCCGGACACACGGTGTGCGAGGGCGCCGCCCCCGTGATCTGCCTGCCCGAGGAGTACGCGGGACACCTGGACGAGGTGCGTCGCTCGGCGCTGCCGCGGCTCGACGCACTGCGCGAGGCCGGTCTGCCGGCGCCCGAGAAGATCGCCATGGTTTCCCGTGACCTCAAGCCGGTGGCCGGAACTTGGCCGCTGTCCTGGTCGCCGGACCTGCCCCCTGAGGAGTTCGACGTCGTCCTCGCCCGCGCGGCCGTGGGTGGTACGGCGGCGCGGCACGGCATACGGGACTGCGGTTGGTCGTCGTTGGCGGACGTGTGGGCGATGGCCGCGATGGGAGTACCGGAAGCAACGGTCCGCAACGCCCTCCTCGACGAGGGCCGGGCCGAGCTCCGCCGGGTCCGTGCGCTGCCCGCCGGTCAGCAGGTCGACTGGTTCACCAAGACCGTCCGGGAACAGCGGCACTGCGTCGTGGGCTCGTGATCTCGTGATGAGGATCTACTTCTCGGTGGTGCGGCGCTGGTGGGTCGCCCCGGTGGCGCTGGCCCTGACCGTGCTGGTGTGTTGGACGAGCGGCGGGACCGAACTCCCCGTGCCGTCGTTCCTGGGCGGGACGGCCGGGGTCAAACTGCGCTACTTCGCACCTTTGTTGGTCGTGATGGCGGTCCTGTCCTGCCTGGACCGGCGGCTCGGAGAGGTCGAGGACACCGCGGTCGCACCGGTGGTCCTGAGGGACCATGCGACGGTGACGGGCGTGGTGCTCCTGGCCCATGGGGTCGGGCCCTGGGTGGGCATGGACGTGCCCCGCAACGTGATGTTGCTGCTGGCGGTGGCCCTGGCCGCGCGGCGGTTCATGAACACCGCGGCGGCCGGCGCGGTGTGCCTGGGGACGCTGGCCGTCACCCTGACGATGGGGCGGGCGCAGGGGGCCTCGGGCCGTGTGGTCGCCCTGGACTGGGCGTTGGTGCTCCACCCGGCGGGGAGTGCGGGGGCGTGGGTGGCGTCCGCGGGCCTCTTCGCCCTGGCCCTGGCGGTGTCCTCCGGCGCGGGCCGCTCCCGCCCCGGGAGGCGACGGTGACGCGCAGGGGGTAGCCCCGGCCGCGCCGCGCGGTCGCCCCCGGATTGCGTGGCGGCTGCTCAGCGAGGGTGCGCGGGCAGGGCGAGGCTTTCCGGTACGGCCGCGCAGGCGTCCCGGAGCGCGTCGGCGAGCCCGTCGGGGCCGGCGGCGGTCGAAGGGTCGGCTACCCAGCGCTCCAGGGCCCGGTGGAAGGCCGTCCCCAGCAGGTCGACGGCCAGTCGTGGACGCAGGGCGTACGGGTCCGGCGGCCCGCCCAGGTCGAACCTGCGCTGCATGACGGCGACGATGACCGCATTGGTCCGGTTGCAGAAGGCCAGGCCGTGCGCCTCCATCGACGGTGTCCGCGCCGTCAACCTGCGGCTGAGCCGCAGGCGTTCGGCCCAGCCGTCCGCGCCCATGCGGTCGAGCGCCGCGAGCAGCACGCCCTCCAACAGTGCGAAGGCCGGGCCGCCCGTGGGCTCCACGTCCTCCAGCTCCTCCAGGAAGGCGGCCCACAGGTCGTGGAGGGGCGCCAGCGCCGCGTCCTCCTTGCTGTCGAAGGTGCGGAAGAACGTGCGCTTCGAGACGTCGACGGCATCGCACAACGCATCCAACGTGACGTTCTCGAAGCCGCGCTCCGTGAAGAGTTCCAGCGCCGTGTCGACGAGCGCCTGTCGCGTCCGCAGCTTCTTGCGCTCCCGCAGCGGCAGTTGAGCAGGGGTGGAGTGCTCACGGGTCACGACGGCTCCGCCCTGGGGGTCCTCCATGGGGAGAAGTGTAGCTCGGAGGCCAAGGCCCCTTGATGGCTTATGCCACTCAGTGGCACCATGCCGGGTGGCAGTGCGAGCGCGTGCGGTCGCCGTGCACCGAGCGGCATGACTGCGCGACGCCGGCGGCGATGGTGTCCAGTGAGTGAGGCGTATCCGTGGTTCACGAAGAAGTGGCGACGTCGACCCCGCGCGGTTCGGGCTGGCTCGTCGGCCTGTTGTTGACGACGTTCGTCATCGGCACCGATGACTTCATCATCGCCGGGGTCCTGCCGGCGATCTCCAGGGACCTGGAGGTGAGCGAGGGCGCCGCGGGCCAGTTGGTGACGGTGTTCTCGCTCACCTACGCCGTTGCCTGCCCGATCCTCGCGGTGGCCACCGCACGCGTGCCGCGCAAGGCACTGATCGTGGGCGGACTCGCGGTGTTCGCGGCGGTCAACTTCGGCACGGCGTTGGCGAACTCCTTCGGGGCGCTGATGGCCCTTCGGGTGGTGGCGGCGCTGGTGGCTGCCGCGCTCTCACCGGCGGCCTTCGCGGTCGCGGGCCGACTGGCCCCGCCGGAGCGCACCGGCAGGGCGATCGGCACCGTGGCCGCGGGCCTGACCGTGTCGCTGGTGGTCGGCGTGCCCTTCGGCTCGTGGCTGAGCGGTGTGGCGGGATGGGAGGCCACCTTCGTGGCGGTGGGGGCGTTCACCTGTCTGGCGGTCGGGGTGACGGCGCTGACGCTGCCCCGGATGCCGCAGGCCCGGGTGGTCACCGTGGCCGAGCGGATGCGTCTGCTGCGGCGGCCCCCGGTGCTGCTGTGCGTGCTCGGCACGATGCTCGCCGCCACCGGCGGGTTGATGCCCTACATCTACCTGGCCCCCGTCACCCACGACCTCACCGGCATCGACGGCCGGTACGTGGGCGTCTTCATCGCGATCGTGGGCGTCTCGGGCGCGCTGGGCACCGTGTGGGGCGGACGGTTGACCGACCGGTGGGGCGTGGACCGCACCCTGTTGGCCGCGTTCGGCGGCGTGGCGGTGGCAGCCCTGGTGCTGCTGGCGGTCGGTGGCATCGGACGGGGCGCGGCACCGGTGTGGCTGGTCTGCCTCGCGTTGGTGCTGTGGGGGGTGCCCGGGTGGGCCAACAACCCCCCGATGAACGCCCGCGCCCTGCACGCGGGCGGCGACGCCGCCACCGAGGCGCTGGCGCTGAACACCAGCGGACTCTACGCGGGCATCGCCCTGGCCGGCGCTCTCGGCGGCGGCACGGTCAACGCCTTCGGCGGCACCGGCGTCCTGGTGGTCGCCTGCCTCGCGGGGCTGATCACCGTCCTCGTCATGGCGCTGTCCGTGCGCCGCTACCCGTCCCCCGGGCGCCCGTCCCGGACCGACACCGCACCCGAGAAGGCCGCCGCGCCGTGATCCCGGGCTGCCCCCGGGCGCGTTCAGCCGGTGGACGTGCCCGGGGCGCACCGGACCGGGGGCTCCGGGTCCAGGGAGACCGCGGGGACGCCGCCGGCGACGACCCGGGACGCCGCGCCCCGGCGGTGCAGCCGCAGCGACACCCCGACCAGCGCGATCGCGCCGAGCAGCATCGCGGCGCCCGCCCAGGAAGTCGCCTGGTAGCCCCAGCCGGCGTCGATGACCGTGCCGCCGAGCCAGGGGCCGCCCGTGTTGCCGATGTTGAACGCGGCGGTGGTCGTGGCCCCGGCGAGCGTCGGCGCGGCACCGGCCACGTTGAACATGCGGGCGTTCAGCGCGGGGGCCGTGTAGAACGCCGACACGCCGAGGAGGAAGGACAGGGCGATCGCGGCGCCCGGCCAGCCCGCGAGCAGGGCCAGGGCCGCCAGCAAGACCGTGGAGGCGGCGGTGCCGGAGAGCAGGACGCCGAACAGGTGGGCGTCGGCGAACCGGCCGCCCAGCCAGGTGCCGATCAACGCGCCGAGCCCGAACAGGCCGAGGACGGTGGGCACCCATCCCTCGGACAGGCCGGCCACGTCGGTCAGCAGCGGGGCGAGGTAGCTGAAGGTGCAGAAGACGCCGCCCGCGGCGAGCGCGGTGACCGCCACGGCCAGCCACACCTGGCGGTCGCGGTAGATGCGCAGCTCGCGGCGGAGCTTCGGGGCCTCGGCGGGCACCGGGATGCGCGGGATCAGGGTCAGCACGCCGACCAGGGCCAGCGCGGAGGCGGCGCCGACCGCCCAGAACGCGGACCGCCAGCCCAGGTGCTCGCCGAGGAACGCGCCGGCCGGCACGCCGAGGACGTTGGCGATCGACAGTCCGCCGAGCATCACGGCCAGGGCCCGGGCCCGGGCGGTGATCGGCACCATCGCGATGGCCACGGACGCGCCCAGCGCCCAGAACCCGGCGCACGCCAGGGCGCTCACCACCCGGGACGCGAACAGCACCTCGTAGTTCGGGGCGAGGGCGCCGGCCACCTGACCGAGGCCGAACGTCGTCAGCAGGGCCAGCAGCGTCGCCTTGCGCGGCAGCCGCAGGGTGGCGATCGCGAGCAGCGGCGCGCCCACCACCATGCCGACGGCGAAGGCCGAGATCAGCAGCCCGGCCTGCGGGATCGTGACGTCCATGTCGCGGGCGATGGGCGGCAGCAGCCCCGACAGCATGAATTCGCTGGTGCCCAGGGCGAAGACGGACAGCCCGAGGATGTAGACGGCCAGCGGCATCCGCTGCGGTGCTCCGGGTTTCCCCGCGGGGTCGGTGGCGGGCGGCGCCGCGGTGCGGTCCGGGGCAGCGGGTATCGGCTCAGGCATGTGAAGCGACAACGGGGGCGGAGTACGGGGCATTCCCGAATCCGAGGACGTTTTCGTCACGTTCACGCCGCGTACACGTACGGCGCGAGCGGCGCCGTACGCGAAGGGGCCGGACGGCACGCGCTCGGCACGGGCCCGGCCCGATCAGCGCGCCACGCACGTGACCACGCCCTGGGCCGAGCCGACCCGGTGCGCCGCCGGGACGATTGCGTAGACGCCCCGGCCCGGGCGGTGGTGCGGGACACCTCGGCGAGCCGCAGCCGGGCGGTGGACGGCGCCGGAACGATCACTCCGCGAGCCCCGCAGGTCCCGTGCACCCCGCAGGTCCCGTGCGCCCCGCGGGTCCCGTCAGCTCCGCCAGCTCCGCGGTCAGATTGGCACGGGCGGCGGCCTCCCAGCGGAGCGCTCCGTACGGGGTGCGGAACAGCCGGGGCAGGGCCAGCAGGTGCCGCAGGACGTCCGCGCGGCCGGTGCGGAAGGCGTCGGCGGGCACGAACGCGTACTCCGTGCGCACGGCGGCGGCATAGACGGCGTACTCCTCCGCCGTGCCCGCGAGCACCGCGAGGTCGGCATCGCACAGGACCGCCCCGTTGCGGTCGCCCTCGGGCGCGTCGTGCCCCGTGGTCAGCCGCACCAGCCGGGCCACCTCGGCGACCGCCGGCGCGGCGAGCCCGAGACCGGTCAGCGCCCGCTCGGCCAGCCGTGCGCTGCGCTCCTCGTTCTCGGACCGATCGGGCCGGTACACCGCGTCGTGGAACCAGGCGGCGAGCCGCACCAGTGCCGGGTCGTCGGCGTGGTCCGCCAACACGTCCACCTGGTCGAGGACGGCGACCAGGTGCGCGGTGGTGTGGTACGCGCGCTGCTCCTCCCGCCACCGGCGCACCAGCTCCTCGCCGTACGCCGTGGTGTCGGGCCCCGTCGGACCCCCCGCTTCCCGTACGGCCTCGGCCCAGCGTGCCGGCAGCGTGCCCGGGCCGTCCCCCTCCGCGTCCGCCTTCACGTCAGCTCCCATGCCGTCATTGTCCCCGGGCCGCTCCGGAGAACCGCCACCCGCAGACCCGCCCCCCGCCGGGGTGCGCGGGCGGGGAGGGGGCAGGGGCGGGCCGGGCGGACCCCGGCCACAAGACCGTGCGCCCCGTTCCCGGGCCGCGGCGGGGCGTTCGGCGTCAGCGGACCCCTCTGACCGGCGGTTTCGTCCGCCGCCTAGGGTGGGGAAGCCGATCCGCGGGGCGGTTGCATTCAGCCATGCTGGCGTATTCCGGTGGGGTGATGGCTTCCGGTGCCTGTCGGTGAAAGCCCTTGCGGCGTACGCTGGCATTGGACTAGACCTGTCCCGCTACCCGTCAGTACGGAACCCGCGCACCCGTACCCGACAGCAGCGACCGGGTCCGCCGACCCAACCCCGGGAACCCCCGGGACCGACCACCGAGAGATGGGGTCCCATGAGCAAGCGTGCACTCCTGGAGGTGATCGCCCTCGATGCGAGGGACGCCATCGCCGCCCGAGCCGGAGGCGCGGACCGCCTGGAACTGGTCACCGACATGGCCGCGGACGGACTGACCCCGTCCCGCGAGACCTTCGCCGCGATCAGGGACGCCGTCGACATCCCGCTGCGGGTCATGCTGCGCCTCAGCGACGGGTTCGCCGCGGGCGACGCCCGTGGCGTCGAAGCCCTCGCCGAAGCCGCCCGCGGCCTGCGCGCGGAGGGCGCCGACGAGTTCGTCCTCGGCTTCCTCACCGACACCGACGAGGCCGACCTGTACGCCGTCGAGGCGCTCGCCGCGGAGCTGTCCGGCTGCCGCTGGACGTTCCACCGCGCCATCGACCGCGCCGCCGACCGGGACGCCCTGCGCAAGCAGCTCGCCGACCTGCCGGGCCTGGACACGTACCTCACCGCCGGTTCGGCCGCCGGCGTCGAGGACGGCCTGACCACCCTGCTCGCCGAAGCCGCGCGCAGCGGGGAACCCGGCTACGAGCAGCGCATCCTGGTCGGCGGCGGGCTCGGCCTCGCCCACGTCCCCGCACTGCGCGCCGGCGGCATCGACGCCTTCCACATCGGCGGCGCCTCCCGTCCCGACGGCTGGGCCGGACCCGTTTCGGCGGGCGCCGTCCGCCAGTGGCGGCTCGCCATCGACGGCTGACCGGTCGCCGCCCCGGACCCCGGGGCGGCCCCGCTCACCCCGCACGTCCGGGTGCCCGGACGTGCGGGCTCACCGCTCCGGGGCGTGCTCCAGGGCGGGCGGCAGCGGCTCCGCATGGACGACCGCCAGCCCCGACACCGCCCGGGTCAGCGCCACGTACAGCCGCCTCAGGCCCGTCCGGACGTCCGGCTCGCCCGCGACCACCGCACCCGGCTCGTCCAGCACCACGTGGTCGTACTCCAGGCCCTTGGCCAGGGACGCCGGGACCAGCGTGAGCCGGACGTCCGCACGGGTCTCCTCACCCGGCGCGAGGTACGGCGTCCCCGCCGCGTCCAGCGCAGCGGCCAGCACCCCCACCCGGGCGTCCGCCACGACGAGGCCCACCGACCCCTCGTGCCCCAGCGCCCGCCCGGTCGCCGCCAGCACCGCACCCGTCAACTCCTCCACCGCCACCCGGCGCACCACCAGCGACCCCGGCGACTCCCGCACCGAGTCCACCGCCGCCAGACCCGGCGCGATCTCCGGCAGCAGCCGCGACGCGTACCCGATCACCTCGCGCGGCACCCGGAAGCCCGCCGTCAGCTCCTCCACCACCGCGTCCTGTTTGCCCAGGTGCCGCAGCGCCTCGGCCCAGTCGCGGGTCGCCCACGGCGTGGTCCCCTGGGCCAGGTCGCCGAGCACCGTCGCCGACCCCGTCGAACAGCGCCGCCCCACCGCCCGGTACTGCATCGGGGACAGGTCCTGCGCCTCGTCCAGCACCACGTGGCCCAGCGACCCGGTCCGCTCGACCAGGTCCCGCACCTCGTCCACCAGCACCGCGTCCGCCGCCGACCACTTGGCGCTCCGCACCCCGCGCGGGGCCCGCGCCCAGCGCACCGCCCGCTGCTCCTCCTCGTCCAGTAGGCCCGCCGCGTGCTCGGCCAGGAACTCCCCGTCGGACAGCAACCGCAGCACCAGGGCGGCCGGATCGACCGCCGGCCACAGCTCCTTGACCGCCGCCCGCACCGCCCGGTCCCGGGCCACCGCGTCCTGCACCCGGTCGTCCGGGGCCTCGCCGCCCTGCTCCATCCGCACCAGCACGGCGTGCGCGATCCGCTGCGGCAACGCCTCCCTGGCCGCCCCGTACCGCAGCCCGCGCCCCCGCAACTCCGAGACCAGCTCGGCCAGTTCGTACGCCGGGATGCGCCAGCGCCGGGAGCCGCGGGTCACCACCACCGGCTCGACGGGCACCCCCACGTGCGCGTACAGGGCCCGCCGCAGCACCTGGGCCATCCGCGCGTCGCCCTTCACCAGTGCGGCGGCCGGCGCGTCCGTCCCGCGCACCTCCACGTGCCCGACCAGCTCGTCGACCGTCGCCTGCCGCACCTGCACCTCGCCGAGCGCGGGCAACACCTGTTCGATGTACCGCAGGAACGACCGGTTCGGCCCGATCACCAGCGCACCGGTCCTGGCCAGCCGCTCCCGGTGCGCGTACAGCAGGTACGCCACCCGGTGCAGGCCCACCGCGGTCTTCCCGGTGCCCGGCCCGCCCTGCACGCACACCGAGTCGGCCAGCTCACCGCGGACGATCTCGTCCTGCTCCGGCTGGATCGTCGCCACGATGTCCCGCATCGGCCCGACGCGGGGCCGCTCGATCTCCCGCTGCAACAGTGCGCTGGTCCGGGCCGCGTCCTCGGTGGGGTCCGACAGCCGCTCGTCCTCGTACGCCGTGAGGTCCCCGCCCGTGTACCCGAACCTGCGGCGCAGCTCGACGTCGAGGGGGCGGGTGCGCGAGGCCCGGTAGAACGCCTGCGCGACCGGGGCCCGCCAGTCGATCACCAGGGGGTCGCCCTCGGCGTCGTGCACGTGCCGCCGCCCGATGTAGAACCGTTCACCCGCGGCGCCCGCGCCCGGCCCGTCACCGGGTGCGTGCAGGAAGTCGAGCCGTCCGAAGAACAGCGGGGTGTGTGCGTGGTCGGCGAGGGCCTTGATCCGCAGGTCCATCTGGTGCTGGAGGACCTCCTTGTTGACCCAGTTCGCGGTGACGTCCCGCAGGTCGAGCGATTCGACCTCGTCCCGCATCGTGCGCAGCGCCGCCCGGGACCCGGCGAGGTGGGCCCGCTCCCGGGCGAGCGGACCGTCCGTCGAGCCGTCGACCGCTGCGTCGGACGCCCCCTCGGGGTGCGCAAGGGGCGCGGGCTCGACGCCCGGCCCGGAGTCGCCGGCCGGTACGGAATCGCTGGCCGGTACGGGCTCGACGCCCGGCACGGAACCGCTGGGCGGAACGGAGTCGCCGGCCGGTACGGAGTCGCCGGGCGGGACGGGATCGGTGGGCGTGCGGGACACGGGGGCGGCCTTCCGGGCGGGTGCGAACGGGCTGGGGGCCGTCCGGTTTCCGGCCGGGCGGCGGCACTCCGCGCGGGAGGCGGGCAAGAGCGGAGATCCTAGGCGAGGGCCCCCGCCGCGCGCCAACGGATTTCCCGGCAAACCCGTCACCGGTGGTTACGCTTTCGGGACGGACGCGGTGGCCGAAGCGGAAGCCGACCCTCCCCGCCCCCACCGCTGGGCGCGCCGGCCGACCGGACCGCCCGGGTCCGCGCCCCCGCCGACGGCACGGGCCGCCCGAGGTCACGAACCCACGGAGGACACCGCATGACACCGCAGCCCACCGGACGGCTCCTGGCCACCGCCGAGGGCACCGACCTGGTCCTCACCCGCACCTTCCGCGCACCCGTCGCGGACGTCTGGGCCAGCGTGACCGAGCCCGAGCGGACCGTCCGCTGGTTCGGCGCCTGGGAGGGCCACGGGGCCCCGGGCCGCACGGTGCACGTCCGGATGGCCTTCGAGGAGGGCCGACCGCGGGCCAGCGTCCGCATCGACACCTGCGAACCACCCCGGCGCCTCGCCGTGACCACCCAGGACAGCTTCGGCTCCTGGCGGCTGGAGGTGCAGCTCACCGAGTCCGGGGACGGCACCGAGCTGCGACTGGTCCACCACCTCGCCGGCACCGAAGGGCTCGGTGAGGTCGGGCCCGGCTGGGAGTACTACCTGGATCTGCTCGTCGCCTCCCGCCAGGACGGCGAGACTCCCCGGTTCGACGCGTACTACCCCGCGATGAAGGAGTACTTCGAGAGGCTGACGCCCCTCCCCCCTGAGGCGTAGGGGACCGTGTGGGGGGTGCCATGGGACCTGGGGAGGAGCGGGCCGGCCACCGGTTCCGCCCTCAGACAGATGCCCCCGAGGTGCGGAAAACCGACACTGGAGGTATGAGCAGCGCAACGATCACCCCAGGCCCCGTCCACTCCGCCGGCCGTGGCCCCGCCGGCCTCTCCGGCGCCACGGCCGCCACCGGTGAGCACCGTGCCCACCGCGTCGGCGACGCCCTGCGCGCACTGAAGGTCTTCGTCTCGACGGCGTTCGGCGTCGCCGTGCTCGGCGAGTACGCCCAGGAGGCGGGCGTCCGCGCCCGGGGCACCCACCTCTGAGCCCCCGCATTTCCTCTGACGTGGCGTGATTACGCCGTTCCAAGCCGTGACGCCTCATGGGTTCCGGTCACCAGTCGAGTAATTCAAGCCAAGATCACCAAGGGTGTCCGTTTACTCGTTGAAGTGATCGCCCCGGCCGGTGAAGATCAACCCCGTTCCGCCCGGGACACGGCCCGACCTGCGGCTTCACTCCGGGACGAACCGCGCGTCCCGATCGGTCGCGTGCCAGGACGAACCGGGGGAGCACCCTTGCGCATGTCGGGGAACCGCGCCATGAGCGCGCGGAACGTGGTCATACGTCGGATGACGGTCGGAGCGGCCGGAATGGCCCTCGTGGTCGGCGGCACCGTGGGCACCACCACGGCGTGGGCCGCCGGGGGCGAGCAGGTCCCGGTCGAGCAGGTGCTCCCGGGTGAGGAGGCGCTCCCGGGTGAGGAGGCGCTGCCCGGTGAGGAGGGCGAGCTGATCGACGTCGGCGTCGTCGACACCGCGCCGCCCGCGAACCCGGCCCCGTTCCCGGGCGGGCTGCCCGCCGAGGGGACCGCGTCCACCCTGGAGTACGTGGAGCCCTCCGGGGCCCCGGCCGGACACCCGGCGTTCGGCGTGGCCAGCGTCAGGACCGCGTGGTGCAAGGGCACCGCCGACACCCCGCACTGGTCGCGGGGCGGCGGCAGCGTGATCTACAAGACGCGGATCGAGTGCATCGGCAACATCCCCAGCGTGCAGGTGAAGGTCAACGGCACCCTGGTGCACATCGCCGGCGGCGGGCCGAACGTCGCGGCGACCTCGTCCCAGACGCAGACCATCAGCACGCTCAACGGCAAGAAGACGTACTACACCCCCGTGCCCTCGGGCCGGAAGGTCCGGTACTCCGGCAAGTTCCAGGGCAGCTCGACGTTCAAGATCGTCTCGCCGCGCCAGGGCAGCACGGGCAATGCGTCCAGCCAGGTCAAGCAGGTCAACGTCCCGTAGCGGACCCGCTCACCGGCCCGTGCGCGGCCGGGCCGGTGAGCTGACGCGCCACGGGCGTACGGGGTGTGGTCAGTCGGCCAGCGGGTCGCCCGCCGCGCCGCTCAGCCGCACCAGCCCGGGCCCCTCGGCGCCCTCGACCGCCAGGTACACGGTGTGGGTCCAGCCGCGTTCCGCTGCGTGCGCGGCAGCCCAGGTCAGGACCTCCTCCACGTCCCGGTCGCCCAGCACCTCGTACTCCTCGGACGCGCCGGCGGACCGGTCCCAGAAGTACACGCGGTAGCGGCCGTGGTCCTGTTCCCACACGGTGTCACGGGGGTCGACGCTGCGGATGTCCATGATCGAATCCTAGGCCGAACCCCGGCCCGCCCCTCCGGCCCGCCCCCAGGGGCCGACCCGGGCGGGCCGCCGCTCAGGCCCCGGAAGGGTCCTCGCCGAGCAACTCGTGCGCGTCCGCGATCCGGTACGCGTAACCCTGCTCGGCCAGGAACCGCTGGCGGTGCGCCGCGAAGTCCTGGTCGATGGTGTCCCGGGCCACGACCGAGTAGAAACGGGCCTCGTGCCCGTCCGCCTTCGGACGCAGCACCCGACCCAGCCGCTGGGCCTCCTCCTGGCGCGACCCGAACGTCCCCGACACCTGGATGGCGACCGTCGCCTCCGGCAGGTCGATCGAGAAGTTCGCGACCTTCGACACCACCAGCACCGAGATCTCCCCCGCGCGGAACGCGTCGAACAGCTTCTCGCGCTGCGCGTTCGAGGTCTCCCCCTTGATCACCGGCGCGTCCAGGTGCGCCCCCAGCTCGTCCAACTGGTCGATGTACTGCCCGATGACGAGCGTCTGCTCGCCCCGGTGCCGACGCACCAGCGCCTCCGTCACCCGCCGCTTGGTCGCGGTCGTCGCACAGAAGCGGTACTTCTCCTCCGGCTCGGCCGTCGCGTACGCCAGCCGCTCCGACTCGGTGAGGCTGACCCGCACCTCCACGCAGTCCGCCGGCGCGATGTACCCCTGCGCCTCGATCTCCTTCCACGGCGCGTCGAACCGCTTGGGCCCGATCAGCGAGAAGACGTCCGACTCGCGCCCGTCCTCCCGGACCAGCGTCGCGGTCAGCCCGAGGCGGCGGCGGGCCTGGAGGTCGGCGGTGAACTTGAAGACCGGCGCGGGCAGCAGGTGCACCTCGTCGTACACGATCAGGCCCCAGTCCCGGGAGTCGAACAGCTCCAGGTGCGGGTACACGCCCTTCCGCCGGGTGGTGAGCACCTGGTAGGTGGCGATCGTGACGGGCCGGATCTCCTTCCTCGTCCCGCTGTACTCGCCGATCTCCTCCTCGGTGAGCGAGGTCCGGCGGACCAGTTCGTGCTTCCACTGGCGCGCGGAGACCGTGTTGGTCACCAGGATCAGCGTGGTCGCCTTCGCCTGGGCCATCGCCCCCGCTCCGACCAGCGTCTTCCCCGCCCCGCAGGGCAGCACGACGACCCCGGACCCGCCGTGCCAGAACCCCTCCACGGCCTGCTTCTGGTACGGGCGCAGCGCCCAGCCGTCCTCGGCCAGCTCGATCGGGTGGGCCTCCCCGTCGACGTACCCGGCGAGGTCCTCGGCGGGCCAGCCGAGCTTGAGCAGCGTCTGCTTGATCTGGCCGCGCTCCGAGGGGTGCACGGCGACGGTGTCCGCGTCGATCCGGACGCCCACCAGCGGGGCGATCCGCTTCGACCGCAGGACCTCCTCCAGCACCGGCCGGTCGGTGGTCGACAGGACCAGCCCGTGCGCCGGGTGCTTGGCCAGCGTCAGCCGCCCGTACCGGTCCATCGTCTCGGCGATGTCCACGAGCAGGGCGTGCGGCACGGGGTAGCGGCTGTACTCCACCAGCGCGTCGACGACCTGCTCGGCGTCGTGCCCGGCGGCCCGGGCGTTCCACAGGCCGAGCGGGGTGATCCGGTAGGTGTGGATGTGCTCGGGCGCCCGCTCCAGCTCGGCGAACGGTGCGATGGCCCGGCGGCAGGCGTCGGCCAGGTCGTGATCGACCTCCAGGAGGAGGGTCTTGTCCGACTGGACGATGAGAGGTCCGTTCACGCGCGTCCCTTCCTGCGGATGCCCCGGTCGGGCGACCAAACCTCCAGTTTGCCGCATCGGCCCACGAAGCGGTGGGGACCGGCCGCCGGGTGACGTGTTCGCGACGGTCCGGGCACGGGGGCCGGGGTCCGGGGTGGGTCGAAAGGGTCCTTCCACGTGCGGGTGAACGCTCTAGCTGTTGCGTCAAAGGGCTTGTATCGTCAATTTCTGCCGTGCAAAGCCTGTGGAAGACATTCTCGGTGCTTGAGGAGGTTGCCGTGCTGCTGAGGTTCCAGGTGACCAACCACGCGTCCCTGCGAGACGAGCAGGAACTGTCACTGATCGCTTCGGACCGTCACCCCGAACGGGCCGAGCGTGCACTCGCGAACGGCGAGCACCGCGTCGTACCCGTGGCGGCGGTGTACGGGACCAACGCTTCCGGCAAGTCCAACGTGATCGACGCGATCGGCTGGGCGCGCACCGCGGTCCTGTCCTCGTTCCGCCACTGGGACCCGGCGGGCGGGGTGCCCAGACGCCCCTTCGCCCTGCGTCGGGACGCCGGCTCCTGGCCCACGTCGTTCTGCGTGGACTTCGCACTGGAGGGGGTGCGCCACGAGTTCGGCTTCACCGTCGACGACGACCGGGTCACCGAGGAATGGCTCTCCTACTACCCGGAGCGCAAGGCCAACCGGCTGTACGAACGGGAGGGCGACACGGTCAGGTTCGGTCGGTCCCTGACCGGCCGGAAGAAGATCATCTCCGAGCTGCTCCGCCCGAACAGCCTCTACCTCTCCGTTGCTGCTGCGCAGGGCCACCCCCAGCTCAGCGAGGTGTTCCGCTGGTTCCGCTCGGGACTGCGGATGGCCACCGACGACAACTTCAGGACGCGGCTCGACAACACCGTGCGGCTGCTGTTCGACGATGACGGGAACCACGGAGAACCCCGACCGGCCCCCGTCCTGGAACTGCTCGGCTATGCCGACCTGGGAGTCTCCGGCCTGAAGGTCGAGGAACCGGACGAAGCGGTCATGGACGAGTACCGCAAGCTGACGCGCGTGGTGCGGGACGTGCTCGGGGACAAGGTGCGGGTCGAGAGCCCCGGGCTCCGTTCGGTGCGCGTCGAGCACCGGACGGGGGAGGGCGTCTTCCCCCTCGACCTGGCCGAGGAGTCGAGCGGCACCCGCTCCTGGATCGGCCTCATGGGCCCGGTGCTCACCACCCTGGCGCGGGGCAGCGTGTTGTGCGTGGACGAACTCGACGCCCGCCTCCACCCCTACCTGGTCGACGCGCTCGTCGGCATGTTCCAGTCGGCGGAGACCAACCAGTCGGGCGCCCAACTGCTCTTCAGCACTCATGAAGCGTCCCTGCTCGGCAAGAACGTCCGGACCGAGCTGCACCGGGACCAGGTGTGGTTCACCGAGAAGGACCCGGCGACCCTGGCGACCCGACTCTTCCCGATGACGGAGTTCCACGTCCGGGACTCCGTCGAGAACCTGGAGAAGCGTTACCTGGCGGGCCGCTACGGAGCGGTCCCGCACCTGGACGACGACGTACTGCGCGGCATTTCCGCGGCGGTGGGAGGAACCTAGTGGCACGCCGGGGGAAGCCGCTGACCAGGTCGGGCAGTTCACGGCCGGAACAGCGGAGGTTTCTGATCTACTGCGAGGGCGAGCGGACGGAGAAGGAGTACTTCAACGGACTCCGGCGGGAACTCAAGGCGCTCCCCGTCACGATCTGCATCGGTGGCACTCACGGGGAGCCGAAGTCCCTGGTCCTGGCGGCGGTCCGACACAAGGAACGGGCCGCACGGAGCGCCGCGGATCGGTACACGGCTTACGACGAGGTGTGGTGCGTCGTCGACGTCGAGGCCCCCCGTCAGCACCCCTCCCTCGACGAAGCTCTCGCCCTGGCCAGGCAGAGCCGGATCAAGGTCGCCCTCACCAACCCGTGTTTCGAACTGTGGCTGCTGCTGCACTTCGCGGACGTCTCCGCGTACCGCACCTCGGCCGAGGTGCAGCGCGCCGCGGAGAAGGGATTGGCCTGCGGCTACACGGTCGAGAAGAAGCAGGTGGACTACGAACGGCTGTGCGGGCCGCAGGGCCACAACTACACCAGGGCGAGAACGCGGGCCCGGGCCATGCGCGCCGGGAACCCGGACGGCCGACGAGTCAACCCGTGGACCGACGTGGACGAACTCGTCGAGCTCCTGCGCCGGGCCCGTGCTCGACCCGGAAACCGTTGACCGAGCACCCGGCCCGTGGTGCTTCAGTCGTCCTCCGCGAGTTCCGCCACCCCCGTGATCCGGTGCAACGGGTACGTGCGGACCTCGTCCGCGGTGTGGTCGTAACCGGTGACGTAGCCGCCCTCCACCCGGACCGGGGCGATCACCCGCTGACTGGCGGCGCCCTCCGCGCTGACGTAGCCGATCCACAGGGACTGCCCGGTCATGACGGCCGCCTGCATGGTGGCCAGGGTCTCGGGCGGGCTGGTCCGCGGTAGCTCGCCGGGCTGCTCGGGCACCGACTTGCGGGGCGCCGTCGCGGCCAGGTCGCCCGCCCGCACGGCCCGCACGGCCGCCCGCAGCAGGACGTCGTCGGGGCGCGGCGGTCCCTCCGGCGCGGGTTCGGGCGGGGTGCGCGGCCCGGTGCGGTACGCATGGATGCGGGCGATCATGACGTCCCCGTCCGGGGTCTCGGCGGCCGGGGCGAACCCCATCGCGCGCAGCTGGTCCAGCAGGGTCGCCGGGTCGGCCTGGGTGGCGAGCACCGTCGGCGCGAGGCGGCGCAGCCGGAGCCCCTGGGCGCGGCGGTCCGCCAGGATCTCGCCGAGCACGCTGTCGTCGTCGCACCGCACGTACGCGGAGGCCGCCCCGATGCGCAGCTGTCCGTGCCGACGGGCCACGTCGTCGATGAGGTAAGTGAGCGGCTGGGGCACCGGGGTCCGGGAGTGCGTGGCGAGGAACGCGTGCAGGTCGCCGGCCGTGCGTCCGGCGTCCAGCGCGCGCCGCACCGAAGCGGGGGTGAACCGGTAGACCGTCGCACCGCCCTTCGACTCGACGTCCGCGAGCACCGCCAGGGTGTCCGCCAGCGGCCGTTCCAGCGGGCCCGGGGCCACCGCGGTGAGGTCGGCCTGGAGCAGTACGTGGTCCAGGGGGTGCGGGATCAGCGGGCCGAGCAGCCCGGCGGCCCGCCCCACCGCACGGGCCAGCGCATCCGCGTCGAGCGCTCCGGAGACGTCCCGTTCGTCCGGCGGGCCGAGCAGTTCGCGCCCGTGTGCGCTGAGGGCGCCGCGACCGGTGACGCCGAGGAGTTCCGCTTGGTCGAGCGTCCACCGGGCCAGCCGTCCGCGCGGGTCCTCGGCCAGCGGATCGGAGCCCGGCCCGCCGATCCGGCCGCCGGCCACCGCCGACCGGGGCGGGCGTTCCCAGCGCAGTCGGGCCAGTACGGAGTCCGGGGCCGGCGAGGTGCCCACCGGCAGTTCGGCGAGCAGCGCGAGGACCCGGTGCCGGACCTCGGGGGCGGCCCCGCGGTCGAGACCGGGTCCGAGTGCGGACAGCGCCCGGTCCTTCGGGTCGCGCCCGCCCACCAGGCCGGCGGTGCGGGTCGCGGTCAGCCAGGCGGCGGCCAGGGTCGCCCAGCGTTCGGCGGGGGGCCGCTCCATCCACTCGTCGTACGCGGGGGTGGCGGCGTACCGCTCGTCGGCCTGACCGTCCGCGGCGAGGAGCCCGGCGGTGTACGCGAGTTCGACCCAGAAGGCGGCGACGGGTTCGGACACGTCGAGGGCGACGGCCGTCCGCTTCAGGTCGCGCACGCTCAGCCCACCGGCGCGCAGCACCGCGGGGCCGCCCTCGTCCCAGTCGCGGAGCAGGTCCTCGACGGTGGTCACCGCCGTGTACGCCTGCCCGGCGGCGGTCGCGTCGACGACCTGCGGGCGGTGCTCGGCGAGGGCCCGCACCGCCGGGGCCACCGGCTCGGGGGTGCGGTGCGCCCGGCCGCCCCGCAGGTGCAGCGCGACCTCCCGGGGGAGGACGACGGTGCCGGGCGCGGTGGGCAGTAGCAGGCCCCGGTCGAGGAGCCAGCGCAGTCGGGCCGCGGGCTCGGCGGTGACCTGCCCGTACGGCGGCCCCCACACCAGCCGGTCCAGTACCTCCAGGGACGCCGCGGGGGCCTCGGCCAGCAGCGCGTCCATCCGCTCGCGGTCCTCGAACACGGCGGCGAGGGCGGCGACCGCCGACACCGAGTCGTGGGTGGTGGCCAGCCCGGCGGTCGTCACGATCTGCTGGATACGCCCGGGCGACATGCCCGCGGTGGTCTCGGCGACGGACGGGCCGAGACCGGTGGGCGAGGGGTGCTGCGGGCCGGGCGTCAGGAGTTCGCGGGCGGTGCGCACCAGCCGCAGGTGCGCGTCGTCGCCCCACAGCAGCGCCTGTTCCCGCAGGATCGTCACCGCGCGCGGCAGCGCCCGTTCCACGGCTCCGGCGCCGGGGTCGTCCTCGGGGGCGCCCGGGTCCGCGCCGCGCACCAGTCGCAGCAGGTCCGCGTAGCCGGCCGGGTCGGGGGCCACGGCCAGGGCCTCGGCGACCTGCTGGGTGAACCGGTCCAGTCGCTCCAGGGCGCGCAGCACGCTCGCCCGGGTTCCGGCGCGGGTGGCCAGTTGGGTCAGGTCGCCGGGCACGGGCGCGAGCAGGTCGGGCCGGGCCCGCAGGAGTTCGGCGAGTGAGGCGTCGTCGCGGGAGCGCAGGGCTTCGGCGAGGGACCGGGGCGGGGTGCTACCGGGGGGCTTACCGCTCATCCGGTTCACGTTACTGGGTCCCCGCGGGGCGCGACGGTTCCCACCCGTGGGTGCGTGGCGCCCCGCGGGCGGGAACCGTGGCGACGGCCGGCGGCGGGTGAACCTCGGCGTCCGCGCACCGCCGGGGAGCGCCAGGACGCCGGGCGACCCGGTACCGTCGCGCGGAGGGGATTGTCGGTGGCCGTCCCGGAGGGGACTTCGTGGGGATTGAGAGCGACCAGCTCGTCTTCGACTACCTCAGTCGAGTCGGCGACCTGGCACAACAGCACCAACTGCCGTCGTCCGCGCGGATGCGTCTCGTCGCGGACCTGCGTGACGAGATCGACCGGCGTCGGGCGAAGGTCCCGGCCGACAGTCCCGCGTCGGTGCGGCGCATCCTGTCGCGGATCGGGGAGCCGGGCGAGTTGGTGGCCCGCGCGGGGTCGGGCGACCGGTCCGGTCCCGGCGCCGAGGGCACTCCGACGGCCCTACCGGAGCAGCGGACCTCCGGCGCGGCGGCAGCGGCCGGACCTTCGCGGTCCGGTCCGGACGACCAGGGGCGTGCCGCCGCGGCCCCCGACGACCGCTCGTTCAAGAACTGGTTGTCCAAGGGCCGACCGTCCAAGGGCCGACCGTCCGAGGGCCGACCGTCCGAGGACCAGCTGACGAAGGACCAGTCGACGAAGGGTCAGGCGCCCGAGGGTCAGGCGCCCGAGGGGCGGGCGGCGAAGGGGCTGTGGCGGCTGGTGCCGCGGCCCCGCCCCGCCGGCCCGACGCCCCCCGCCGACGACCCGCGACCCGCGGCGGACGAGCCGGCCGGACCGGGGAGCGCCCACCGCGCCCCCTCGCCGCCCCACTTGGCGCCCCTGGACGAACTGGGCACCCCGGGCGGGCCCCGCGACTGGTGGCGGGTCGAGAGCAGCAGCCCGTTCGAGACGGTCGACCGCGTCCCCGGGTTCGTCGGCGGCATCGAGATCCCCGACATCCTCAAACCCCCGCCCGGCCCCGACACGGAGGACGACGACGCCGACGATGCGGGTGACCCCACGGTCGAGAAGGCGCCCGCCCAGCCGGCGGGGGCCGACCCCGCACCGGGCACGACCGCGCGCGGCGGCCGGGTCCTGGCCCTGCTCACCGGCTGGTCCAACCCGCTGCTGCTGGTCGCCGCAGCCCTGTTGGTGGTCGGCGCACTGGCGGGCAACCTGCTCGCGCTCGGTGGCGGCTGGGCCCTCGCCTGGCTCTCCAAGCGGCTCACCCCCGCCGAGTCCAAGTTCGCGGTGCTCTGGATTCCCGGGCTGTCCCTCGCCGGTGGCGTGACGTGGCTGTGGGGCCGCGCCGCCGGGCACTGGGGTCCGGAACTGGTCGAGGAGCGCTTCGACCAGGCCATCGGGGACGCATGGCCCTGGGTCCTCAAGTCCGCCGCCTTCGCCAGCGCCGTGTTCCTCGTCTGGCGCTCCCAGCGGAGGTCGTGAACGGGACCGTCGCGCTGTCTCGTCGGACCTTCCGGTGCGGGGCCGCCGACCCGCTGGTGCCGGGTCCGATGTCAGTGGTGCCTGCCAGACTCGGCCCGTCCCCGGCCAGGAAAGCAGGCAGATGATGAACGACACCGCTGTCCCCCAGCACTTCGCACCCCGATGGAACGGCGACACCCGCCCGACCCCACCGTCCGTCGGCGGCGAACGGGAGACCCTGGTCGCGGTCCTGGACTGGCACCGGGCGACCTTCGCGCTCAAGTGCGCCGGCCTGTCCCCGGAGCAGCTGTCCGAACGGGCGGTGCCGCCGTCCGGCCTGTCCCTGCACGGCCTGGTGCGGCACCTGGCCGGCGTCGAGCGCTGGTGGTTCCGCATCCAGTTCGCCGGCGAGGACGTTCCGCTGCTCCACTACTCCGACGACGACCCCGACCAGGACTTCGACCGTCTGGAAGGTGACGTCGAGGAAGCGTTCGCCGGCTGGCGGTCGGAGTGCGAGCGCTCCCGGCAGATCACGGCCGCTGCCGCGTCGCTGGACGAAACGGGGACCCGCAAGGGGACCGGCGAGCCGATCTCCCTGCGTCGGATCATGGTGGACATGATCGCCGAGTACGCACGGCACACCGGCCACGCCGACCTCCTGCGCGAACGCATCGACGGCTCCACCGGAATGTGACCCGACGGGTAGCCCCCGGCTCGGTCTTGAGTCCTAGTGGACGGGGCGCCAGTCCTCCAGCGCGTCGTCCAGGAACGGGTCCTCGGGGCAGTCCCAGACCAGACAGCCCCACACCAGCCCGGGCACGTCCGGGCCCATGGCGTCGGCGGGCCCTTCGGCGAGCGTGCGGTGCACCGCTCGGCGTCGGCAGCGGCGATGGCCTGCGAGAGGTCCCGGCAACCGGCCCGAACTCCGCCGCACCCGCGCCCGGTGCGGCTACGGTCGCAGGATGCGAGACGACCCCTCCGCCCCGGGCACCCCGAACGACCCCGACGCGCGCTACGAGCAGGCGTTCGCGACGTTCCTCGCGCACACCGACCAGAAGCGGAAGGCCCGCGCGCACCTGGACCGGGTGGTCGCCGGGCTTCCGCACCGCCGGGTGCTGCTGGACGCCGGAGCGGGGGACGGCGGGACCACCGCCCACCTGAGCGGGCAGTTCTCGCGCACCATCGCGATCGAGCCCAACCCCCGGCTGCGCACCCGACTGGCCCGCCGGGTGCCCGAGGCGCTGGTCCTCGCCCGGACGATCCTGGACGCCCGGCCGCCCGAGGCGGCCGACCTCGTGCTGTGCGCGCACGTGCTCTACCACGTGCCCGCGGACCAGTGGCCCGCCCATCTGCGCCGGTTGGCCTCCTGGACGACCCCCGAAGGCACCTGCCTGGTCGTGCTCCAGAACCAGGACAGCGACTCCCTGCGCATGCTCCGGCACTTCGGCGGGGCGACGCCGGACCTCGTCGGCACCCTGGCGGGCCAGCCCACCGACACCGGCGTCGACATCGTCTCGGTGGACACCGTCGAAGCGCACGTGCGCACCCCCGACCTGGGCACCGCCGTCGAAGTGGCATCCTTCATGCTCGCCCACCTGCCGGCCACGCCCACCCCCGAACAGGTCGAGCAGTACGCACGGGCCCACTTCACCACCATCGACGGCGGGTGCGCCTTCAGCTGCACCCAGGACTTCGTCCGGATCGGTCAGCCCCGGACGGGACGGGAGAACCCCTCGTGAGCAACCAGTACGACGACATAGGTGACAAGTACCGGTCCTTCAAGGACGTCTCCACCGGCGCCGAACAGGCACACGTCACCGCGCTGCTCGGCGACGTCCGTGGTCTGCGGGTCCTCGACCTGGGGTGCGGCCACGGGCACTACGCCTCCCGCGTCAGGGAGCTGGGGGCGGCCCGGGTCACCGGAGTGGACCTGTCCCCGGAGATGATCCGGCTCGCCCGCGAGGCACTGCCGGAGAACGCCACGGGCATCGACTTCCGGGTGGGTGACGCCGAAGCCCTCGGGGCCATCGGCGAGTTCGACGTCGTCCTGGCCGTGTGGCTGTTCCCCTACACCGACTCCTTCGAGGCGCTGCGGGGCATGATGGCCACGATCGCCGGCAACCTCGTTCCGGGCGGCCGGCTGGTCGCCGTCACCGCCCACCCGTCCTTCGCCCTCGACCGGCAGGACTGGGAGGCGTACGGGCTGCGCACCCTGTCCCACACCGCGCTGCCGCGCCGTCACCGCGTGACCTCGGCGCTGCTCGCACCGGCGGGCGAGATCGTGGTCGAGTCCTCCCTCTGGGAGGAGGACGTGTACGCCGAAGCAGCCGCCGCCGTCGGGCTGTCCGACCTGCGGTGGTCCGTTCCGGCAGTCCTCGACGGCGACCTGAGGGAGCGCGGCTCCGAGTACTGGGACGCCTTCCGGACGAACCCCTTCATCGCCGCCCTCACCGCCCGCCGGGACCCCGGCGAAGGCGTGTAGGGGCGGTCAGGACTCCGGCGGGCTCCAGGGGAGGCCGGGCACCACCAGCGGTGAACCGGTGACCGGATCGGGGACGACCGTGCAGTCGAGCCCGAACACCTCCCGCACCAGCTCCTCGGTGACGACCTCGGCCGGGGCGCCCTCCGCGACGACCCGTCCCGCCTTCATCGCCACCAGGTGGTCCGCGTACCGTGCGGCCTGGTTGAGGTCGTGCAGCACCACGACCACCGTCCGGCCCCGTTCGTGGTTGAGCTGGCGCACCAGGTCGAGGACCTCCACCTGGTGCGAGATGTCGAGGTACGTCGTCGGCTCGTCCAGCAGCAGCAACTCGGTGTCCTGGGCGAGGGCCATCGCGATCCACACCCGCTGCCGCTGCCCGCCGGACAGCTCGTCGACGGCGCGTTCGGCGAGCGCGGCGACGTCCGTGCGCTCCATCGCCTCGCGCACCGCCCGCTCGTCCGCCTCGGACCACTGCTGCCACCACCGCTGGTGCGGCTGCCGGCCCCGTCCCACCAGGTCGGCGACGGTGATGGCCTCCGGCGCGACGGGCGTCTGCGGGAGCAGTCCGATCTGCTGGGCGATCCGCTTGGTGGGCAGCTCCGCGAGGGCGGTGCCGTCCAGCAGCACCGAACCGCCGCTGGGCTTGAGCAGACGGCCCAGGGCGCGCAGGGTGGTGGACTTGCCGCAGGCGTTCGGCCCCACGATCACGGTGACCTCGCCGTCGGGGATCGCGAGGTCCAGCTCGTGGACGACGGTGCGGTCGTCGTAGGCGAGCGTCAGCTCACGGGCCCGCAGCCGGGCTCCCGCGTCCTCGGCGGCCGGCGCGGCGGAACCCCGGGCGGGGGAGGGGGACTGCTTGCCGGTCAGGGACGGTGACTGCGTCACGAGGTGCCTCCACTGCGGCTGCGGATGATGAGCCAGATCAGGTACGGGGCGCCGACGGCCGCGGTCAGCACGCCGACCGGGAGTTCCGTCGGCGCGAACAGCCGCCGGGCCAGCAGGTCCGCCGACACGACGATGACGGCACCGAGCAGCGCCGAGCACAGCAACGGGATCTGTGCCGTGCGGGTCAATCGGCGGGCGATCTGCGGGGCGAGCAGTGCCACGAAGTCGACCGGTCCGGCCGCTCCCGTCGCCACCGACGCCAGCACCACGCCGAGCGCCACCAGGCCGAGCCGCACCCGGCCGAGCCGGACGCCCAGGGCGGTCGCCGTGTCGTCGTCGACCCCGACCCGGCGCTGTGCGTGGGCCGCCCACAGCACCGCCGGCAGCAGCACCAGCAGCGTCCAGCCGAGCGGCGCCACCTCCGACCAGCCCCGCCCGTTGAGGGAGCCGGTCATCCACACCTGGGCCTGCTGGGCCACCAGATGGTCGCTCTTGGTCATGAACAGGCTCGTCAGCGAACGCAGCGCCACCGCGAAGCCGATGCCGATGAGGACGAACCGGGTGGCGTGGAGACCGCCCCGCCAGGCGAAGAGGTAGACGAGGACGGCGGCGAGGATGCCGCCGGCGACGCTCAGGTACGGCATCACGGTGTACGAGGTGATGCCGAACGTCATGGCGCCGACGGTGACGGCCGCGGCGCCCTGGCTGACCCCGATGATGTCCGGGCTGGCCAGCGGGTTGCGGGCGACCGTCTGGACCAGTGCCCCGGCGATGCCGAAGGCGGTGCCCACCAGGAGGCCCACCACCAGGCGCGGGGCCCGCAGCGTCTCCACGACCAGCTGGTGCGCCGACGGTTCGCCGCTGAGCACCCGCAGCACCTCGACCGGTGCCACGAAGGACTCGCCGACCGACAGGTAGAGGACGGACACCGCGGCGAGCAGCACCGCCAGTCCCGCGGCGGCGGCGACGGCCCGCCGGTGCACCAGGAACGAGGCGTGCGCGCCGAACCGGACGGGGGTGTACCCGGCGGGGCGGGTGATCCCCCGCGCGGGGAGCGCGACCGGGGCGCCGTCCGGGGTCGCGGGGGTGCCGTCCGCGGTGCGGAGCTTCATCGGCGTCTCGTCTCTCGGGTCGCTCGGCGGGGTTCGGCCTGCGGGTTCACGCGGCGACCGCCTTCCTACGGACCAGGGTGATCAGGAACGGCACGCCGATCAGGGCCGTCATCACCCCGACGGGGACCTCGCTGGGCGGGAACACGATCCGCCCCACGGTGTCCGCGACGAGGAGCATCGCCGGACCGAGCAGCGCCGACATCGGCAGCAGCCAGCGGTGGTCGCTGCCGACGATCGCGCGGGCCAGGTGCGGCACCGCGAGGCCCACGAAGGCGATCGGGCCGGCCGCCGCGACGCCCGCGCCGGTCAGCAGGGTCGCGCCGAGCCCGGCCACCACCCGTACCTTCCCCACGTTCTGCCCGAGGCCCTTCGCCACGTCCTCGCCGAGCGCGAGCGCGTCCAGGCCGCGGGCCGTCGCGATCACCAGAATCGTTCCGGCGAGCAGGAACGGCCAGATCTGACCGATCAGCTCCGCGTCCCGGCCGGACAGCGAGCCCACCTGCCAGAACCGGAACTCGTCCAGTGCGGCGGCCCGGGTGGTGAGCACCCCGGTGAGCACGGAGACCAGCAGGGCGTTGAGTGCGGCGCCGCCCAGCGCGAGTTTGATCGGGGTCGCACCGCCCCTGCCCCGGGCCGCGATCGCGTACACGGCGACGGCCGCGATGCCCGCGCCCGCGAACGCGAACCACACGTATCCGGTCAGGGTGTGCACCCCGGCGAACGCGATCGCCAGCACCACGCCGACCGAGGCGCCCTGGCTGATGCCGAGGATGCCGGGGTCGGCGATCGGGTTGCGGGTGATGCCCTGGAACGCGGCGCCGGCGAGCGCGAGCCCCGCGCCGACCATCAGGCCGACGACGGTCCGCGGCACCCGCAGTTCCCGGACGACCACGGCGTCCTCGCTGGACCCGCCGTTCAGCAGGGCGTCGAAGACCAGCGACGGGGCGATCGCCCGGGCACCCACGGCGAGGCTCAACACCACCGCGAGCAGCAGGACCGCGGCAGCCGCGAGCATCGCGGCGACACGTCTGACCGACATGAGCGGGCACTCCCGTGGCTGCATGGGTTGGTTAGGCTTGGCTAAGTGTAAGGGGCGGTGTTTTCCGGCCGTACGGATGGTGGTCGGCCCGCCCGCCCGGTTCGCCGCCGGCGCCGTCCCGGTCGCCCGGCCGGGCACAATGGAGTGCGTGACTTCCGCGACGCGACACCCCGGACGACCCGAATCGGCCACGACCGGCGACCCGGTGGACGGCGCCCCGCTCGTCGTCGGATTCGACCTCGACATGACCCTGATCGACTCCCGGCCCGGCATCAAGGCGTGTTACGACGCCCTCGCCGCGGAGACCGGCGTCGCCATCGACACCGCGCTCGTCGTCAGCCGACTGGGGCCGCCGCTCGTCGAGGAACTGGCGAACTGGTTCCCGGCACCGCGGGTCCCGGAGATCGCCGACCGCTACCGGGCGATGTACCCGCAGTGGGCCATCGAACCGACCCTGGCCATGCACGGGGCGCGGGCGGCCGTCGACGCGGTGCGCGCGGCGGGCGGCCGGGCGGTGGTCGTCACCGCGAAGTGGGAGCCGAACGCGGTGCTCCACCTGCGCCACCTGGGGATCGACGCCGACGCGGTGATCGGGGACCTGTGGGCCGAGGGCAAGGCCCGGGCCCTGCGGGAGCACGGCGCCGCGGTGTACGTGGGCGACCACGTCGGGGACGTGCGGGGGGCCCGGGCGGCGGGCGCGGTGTCGGTCGGGGTCGCCACTGGCCCCTGCTCGGCGGCGGAGCTGCGGGACGCCGGCGCGGACGCCGTCCTCGCGGACCTCACCGCCTTCCCCGCCTGGCTCGCCGACCACGGCTGACGGCGCGCGGACCCGCGGGGGGCGCGGGTAGGGGGCGCCGGGGGAGCGCCGTGGGGGCACCGCGGGGGCGCGCAAAAAACGATTGCTCGGGGCCGTCGCGCCATGGGCTGATGGCATCCATGATGCCTCTCGTAGAGATCAACGACATGGCCCACGCCGTGGACGACGACACCTGGTGCAGCCCGGTCGCCGACGCGGTGGCGCACCACTGGGGGTGCGAGCCGGGGGCCGCGAAGTGGTGGCGCTCCAGCGCCTCCCACGTCTTCGTGGTTCCCGAGATGCCGGGCACCGGACTCCGCGCCTATCTGCGGTTCGTCCCCGCCTCCTCCCGGGCGTTCGACCGACTGGAGGGCGTGGCGGAGCTGATGGACCGGCTCGCCGACCGGGGGACCGCCGTGGTGCGCCCGCTGCGGACGACGTCCGGGGAACGGGTGGCCACCGTCGAGACGCCGACGGGCACCGTGCGGGCGATGTGCGTGCCGGCCGCCCCCGGGGAGGAGACCGAGGCCGACGACCTCAGCCGGGACCGGGCCCGGTGTTGGGGCGCCCTGCTCGCCGAGGTGCACGACAGATCCGTCGACCTCGGCGGCGGGCTGCCCGACTTCCACGCCGCGCTGCCGCGGGCCGGCGAGCTGTTCGGGGACGACACCGCGCTCGTCGGGGCCGTGGAGACGCTCTGCGCCCACCTCGCGGAACTGCCCCGCGACCCGGCGCGGTACGGGGTCGTCCACGGTGACTTCGAGTTGGACAACCTCGCCTGGCGGGGCGACCGGGCCACGGCCTTCGACTTCGACGAGGCGGCCCGCTCCTGGTACGCCGCCGACATCGCCTCCGCGGTACGGGACCTCACCACCGCCGGCGAGGCGGGCTCGGCCCGGCACGCGGAGCGGCTGGACGCCTTCGTCACCGGCTACCGGACGGTGCGCCCCCTGTCGGACGACGACCTCGCGCTGCTGCCCCTGTTCACCGCGGCGAACGCCGCCCTCGGCCTGGTCGGGCTCCACGGGGTCCTGGACGCCCCCGACGACGGTCGCGAGGACAAGCTGAGCGAGCTGCGCCGCAACCTCCTGGCCTACCAGGCCGAACAACGCGCGACGGTCCTGACGGTCACGGCGGGCCTGGTCCCGGCGGGGGCGGGCGGCCCGGGCTAGCGGGGTGCGCCGGCGGTGTGGGCGCGGGCCTGACTGCGCTGGGCGGCGACGGTGCGCAGCACACCGGCGCCCGCGATGGCGAAGCCGACCCCCATGAGCATGCTCAGCCAGAACATGTACGTGGGGAACGGGGTCGTCCCGAGGAAGAGGGGGGCGACGGTCACCAAGGTGGCCGCCGCGCCGAAGAAGAAGACGATGGCACCGGCGCGGACCAGTCCGTCGCCGGGTGCCGTGGAATTCGCTGGGGTTTCGTCGCGCACCCCACCAGGGTAGTTCCCCCCGCGGCCCCACGGGGTGCGCTGCTCTCTGCGGGTGCGTCTTGCCGAGGGTGCGCTGCTCTCTACGGGTGCGCTGCGGTCACCCGCGCAGTTCCCCGCGCCCCTCGGGTGCGCCCTGGCGGGCGTGCGCTGTCCTGTGCGGGTGCGCTGCGGTTACCCGCGCAGTTCCCCGCGCCCCTTGGGTACGCCTCCCTCGGCGTGCGCTGTCCGGCGGGGTGCGTCCCGGTTTCGCGCAGTTCCCCGCGCCCCTATCGGGGTGCGTTCCGCTGGGCGTGCGCTGTCCGGCGGGGGACGGGCGGATCTCTGACGGGGTGGCGTGCCCCGACAGGGGCGCGGGGAACTGCGCAAAACGACCGCACACCTGCACAGGGACAACGCACACCCGCCGGGACGCACCGATAGGGGCGCGAGGAACTGCGCGGGTGACCGCAGCGCACCCCGCGGGACAGCGCGCCCCGCCAACCCCCCCAAAGCCCGCGCAGCACTTAGCATGCGTTCCCCACGACCGAATCGACGGGGAGGCTGTGCACGATGGGGAACGCGCCATCCGGACGCCGACGGAGATTCGGTTCGCTGGGTGCCGAGATCATCCGATTTGGTACGGTCGGGGCCTTCGGATGGATCGTTGACGTAGCGGTTTTCAATTTCTGCCTGCACGTCCTGGAACTCCAGCCCGTACGGTCCGGGGTGATGGCTTCGGCGGTGGCGATCTGCGTCAACTACCTGGGAAACCGGAAGTGGACGTACCGCGACCAGAGCGACGGTCGGCGCACCCGTGAAGTGACCCTGTTCTTTGTTTTCAGCTTTGTGGGAACGGGAATTCAGAACGGCGTTCTGGCTGTTTCCCACTACGGCCTGGGCCACACGTCCGCACTGAGCGACAACCTCGCGAAGAACGTCATCGGGCTGGCGATGGCGAGCCTGTTCCGGTTCTGGGCCTACCGGACCTGGGTGTTCCGGACGCCCGCCGAAGCCGCGGTGCGGCAGCCTGAACCGGCCAACTCCTCCGCACCCGGCCACTGAGCGGAATGCGGGCCCGGTCCCCGGTCGCAGCGCACTCCGGCGCATTCCCCCTCCGCCCCGCGCGCAGGGCCCGCCCCATTCCCTTCCGTGCGCCGGCTCCGTCGGCCCGGTCCCCCGGCCGCCGACCCACCCGGTGTTCGAGGTCGCGCCGTGTAGGAAGCGGGTCCCCCGGCACGCAGCCGAGGTGTTCCGCGCGTGGTCCGCGGGACGGGCGAACAAGGCGGGCTATCCCGAGAACCGGGTATTCCGCAAGCCCGCCGGACGGACAACGGCTGAAACCCTTCACGCCCCCCGAGCCCTTACCCGATCAGGTGGCGGTTCTGGCTGTTTTCTCGGGTGATCGAATGGGGAGAGCCCCGGTAGGCTGGTCCAAACGTTGGCCTTGTGGAGCGGAAGTAGGTGTGTACTTTGCCGACTGGCAAGGTCAAGTGGTTCAACAGCGAGAAGGGCTTCGGCTTCCTCTCCCGCGATGACGGCGGCGACGTCTTCGTCCACTCCTCCGTACTGCCCGACGGGGTCGACGCCCTCAAGCCGGGCCAGCGCGTCGAGTTCGGTGTCGTGGCCGGTCAACGCGGCGATCAGGCCCTGTCCGTGACGATCCTCGACCCGACGCCGTCCGTGGCCGCCGCCCAGCGCCGCAAGCCGGACGAACTGGCCTCGATCGTGCAGGACCTGACCACCCTGCTGGAGAACATCACCCCGATGTTGGAGAAGGGGCGCTACCCGGACAAGGCGTCCGGCGCCCAGATCGCCGGACTGCTGCGGGCGGTCGCCGACCAACTCGACGTCTGACCGACCCACTCGACGCCCGGTCGGCTCCCGCCGACTCCGGTCAGGGGAACGCCAGCGCGTCCGGGCCGAGCGGCGGTACGAGTCCCTCGGCCGCCGCACGCGTCAACAGCGCCCGAACCGCCGCGTACCCCTCGTCCCCCAGGTCGGCGGTGAACTCGTTGACGTACAGCCCGATGTGCTGGTCGGCGACGGCCGGGTCCATCTCCTGCGCGTGCGCGAGGACGTAGTCACGGGACGCCGACGGGTCGTCCCAGGCGGCGCGTACGGAGGCCCGGGCCGTCTCGGCGAGGCGGCGCAGCACCGTGCCGCCCAACGCCCGCTTGGCGATGATCGCGCCGAGCGGGATCGGGAGCCCGGTCGTCGCCTCCCAGTGCTCGCCCAGGTCGACCGCGGCGTGCAGCCCGTAGTTCCGGTACGTGAAACGGGCCTCGTGGATGACGAGCCCCGCGTCGACCTCGCCGTCCCGCACCGCCGGCATGATCCGGTCGAACGGCATCACCACGACCTCGCCCACCCCGCCGGGCACCTGCTCCGCCGCCCAGAGCCGGAACAGCAGGTACGCCGTCGAACGCTCGCTCGGTACCGCGACGGTGCGCCCCGCGAGGTCCGTACCCGGTTCCCGGGTCAGCACCAGCGGACCGCAACCCCGGCCCAGCGCCCCGCCGCACGGCAGCAGCGCGTACTCGTCCAGCACCCACGGCAGCACCGCGTACGACACCTTCAGCACGTCCGACTCGCCGCGCTCGGCCATGCCGTTGGTGACGTCGATGTCGGCGAACGTGACGTCCAGGGCCGGGGCGTCCGGCAGCCTGCCGTGCGCCCAGGCGTCGAAGACGAAGGTGTCGTTGGGGCAGGGCGAGTAGGCGATCCGCAGCGGTACGGGGCCCGTCGATCCCGTCGGTGCCGGGTCGGCGGGGTTCGTGATACCGGTCGTCATGCCTGTTCCCAACGCTCCAGGGCCGGCGCGCATTTCCCGAACGCCGTCGTCAGCGCGGCCAGCGCGTCCCCGATCCGCCAGGCGTCCCGGTCCCGCGGGCCCACCGGGTTGGAGACCGCGCGGACCTCCAGGACCGGACGCCCGTGCGCGGCGGCGGCCTCGGCGACCCCGAAGCCCTCCATGGCCTCGGCCAGCGCCCCGGGGTGCCGGGCGCGCAGGGCGGCGGCCCGGCCGGCGGACCCGGTGACCGTGGACACCGTCAGCACGGTCCCCGCGGGGCAGCCGATCGCGGCGGCGGCCTCCCGGACCAGGTGCGCGGGCGGCAGGTGGGTGACCGTGCCGAAGCCCAGCGCGGTCACCGGCAGGAAGCCGTCCGGATCGTCGTCGCCGCCCTGCGCCCCGAGGTCCGCGACGGTGATCGCGTCGGCGACGACCAGGGAGCCCACCGGGGCCAGCGGGACGAAACCGCCCGCGATCCCGGCGGACACCACCAGGTCGTAGGGGGCGCCGTCGAGGTCGGCGGCGGTCAGGGCCGAGGCGGCGCCGGTCGCGGCGGCGGCCGGGCCGACGCCCGCGGCCAGCAGGTCCCAGCGGGCGCCCGAGGTGGTGATCCGACGCAGTTCGGCGCCCGGCACCCGGACCTCGCGCTGCTCGGACAGGAACGCGAGGGCCACCGCGTCCCGCTCGGCGGGTACCGCGGTGGCGACCAGGACGCGGACGGGCCGGGTCATCGTACGAACGCCGTCACTCGGCCTTCTTGAGGCGGAACGACCACAGTCCGGTCACCTTGTTCTCGCCGCCCTGGGCGATGCTCACGGTGGTCGAGGTGCCGCCGCTGGCGCCGTACTGCTCGTTGAAGAAGACGCTGCCGGGGACGGCCAGGTACGTCTTCTTGGTGTAGTCGGTCAGCCGCTGACCGTCCAGGAGGACCGTCCACTCCTTGTCGGCGATGCCCACGTCCACGCCGAAGCGGACGGTCTCGTCCGGGTCGACGGTGATGGACTCGACGTCCTTGTCCTTGAGGCACTCCGCCACCTCGGCGGGCTTGATCGCCTTGCCGTCCTGGTAGCAGACCGCCTCCGAGTTCACGGACTCGTCCCCGACGGTGACGGTGGCGACGGCGGTCGGCTTCTCGCAGGCCGACAGGACCAGCAGGCCGGCACAGACGACGCCGGTGACGGCGACGGCCCGGCGGTACCGACGGGGGCGCTCGGCGACCGGGGCTGACTTCAGGTGCGGCTCAGCCGCGGACAGGGACGTCATGGCGGAAAGGCTAGCGGGCGACCCGTACGCGTGTGTGACGCGGGTACGGCGCGCCGTACCGGTGCTGGTGGGGCCGACGGGGTCAGCGGAGCCGGATCAGGCGACGCGGGGCCGGGCGGCACCGCCCCGACGGGCCGCGGCGAGCAGCCCCCGCGCCGTCGACAACCAGCCCACGGCGACGATCCCGGCGGCGACGAAGAGCCCCAGCGTTCCGTTCAGCGGCAGACAGATCCCGATGGCGCCGCCCACCACCCACGCCATCTGGAGCAGGGTCTCCGAACGGGCGAACGCCGAGGTGCGGACGAACTCGGGCACGTCCCGCTGGATCAACGCGTCCAGCGACAGCTTCGACAGCGCCTGGGCGAAGCCGGCGACCGCCGCCAGACACGCCACCAGCACCGCGCCGAAGAACACGGCCGCCGTGATCGCCATGGTGAGCACCCCCGCGATCACCGTGACGATGATGACCTCCGGAGCCCGGGTCCGCAGCCACGCCCCCACCGTGGTGCCCAGCGCGTTGCCCGCCCCCGCGGCGACCCCCACGATCCCCAGGGACACCGCGGCGCTCTGCCCCGTCATCGGGTGCTCGCGCAGCAGGAACGCCAGGAAGAAGATGAGGAACCCGGACAGGCACCGCAGGGACGCGTTCGC
The DNA here is from genome assembly GCF_042724695.1 of Streptomyces sp. NPDC127068. Classification (NCBI taxonomy): domain Bacteria; kingdom Bacillati; phylum Actinomycetota; class Actinomycetes; order Kitasatosporales; family Streptomycetaceae; genus Streptomyces; species Streptomyces sp. NPDC127068. The sequence continues at coordinate 67,681 of NZ_JBHXEN010000039.1, forward strand.
CGCCAGGGCGTGCGTCACCGCGGGGCCGACGGTGCGCAGGCCCGGCCGGCGGTCCTTGCGGTACGGGCCCCGCAGCGGCTCCGGGTCCGCGGTGAGCAGCGCCCGGGCCTCGCCCTTGGCCGAGTCGACCTTGGGCGGCATCCGGAAGGACAGGAACGTGCCCGCGACGAACAGCACGAACGCCCCGTACAGCGGCCAGCGCGGGCCGACGAGCTGGAGCCCCGCGCCGATCGGGGCGGCGATGCCGGTGGCGAGCAGCCCGCCGAGGGTGACCCGTGAGTTGGCGCGCACCAGCGAGAAGTGCGGCGGCAGCAGCCGGGGCACCACGGCGCTGCGCACCACCCCGTACGCCTTCGACGCGACGAGCACCCCCAGCGCCGCCGGATACAGCTCCAGACCGCCCGTGACGACGGCCCCCGACAGCAGCAGCGCGAGGACCGCACGGGCCAGCATCGCCCCCGCCATCGCCGCGCGCCGCCCGTGCGGGAGCCGGTCCAGGAGGGGGCCGATCACCGGGGCGAGCAGGATGAAGGGGGCCATGGTGATCGCCAGGTAGAGGGCCACCCGGCCGCGGGCCTCGTCGGTGGGGACGGCGAAGAAGACCGTGGAGGCGAGCGCCACGGTGATCATCACGTCGCCCGCGCCGTTCACCGCGTGCAGTTCGATCAGTTTGCCGAGCCCGGACTCGCCGGCGCCGTGCGCGTGGGTGGCCTTGCGGATGCCCCGGGCGGTGCCCGTGAAGGGGAGGTGCAGCGCGCGACCCACCGCGCGGCCGGCCCGTCGCACGGGGCCGGGCTCGCCCGGACCACGGGACGACCTGGCTGCTGCCACCCCGTCATAGTGCCCCCAACAGGGTGCGCGTAGTGCGGATACGGCGTCCACCGGACGTGGCGTGGCCCACGTGTCGCCCTGTTCGGCGGGGGGTACCCGAGGCGGTCGTGACGGTGCGCGGCGCGGCCGGGCGGGGCGTACGGAGGTCTCGGCCCGGGAACGAACGCGTGCCGCACCGTACGCCGGTGTGGGCGCGGGCCGCCGGAGAGGGTAGCGTGCGTTACGCGCCTGCGGTGATTGGTCCTGGCCGCGCGCCTCTCGCTCATCACGCAGAATGGATGACACAGGTGCGCCCGGGTGGCCGGGCGCGGACGTCGACGCGGCCCACAGGTCCGCTCCGTCCGCGTTCTCGGTGGAACCGGTCCGCCGCCCGACAGGAGGGCGCACCCGTCAGTCGGCGTAGGAGAGAAGCGATACCCGTGACCGCAGCGACAACGCGAAGCCGCACCCCCGACCGTCAGTGCGCCGAGGCGGTCGACCTCGCCCGCACCGCCGCCGAGGAGGCCGCCGCGCCGGGAGTGGTCGGCGAGCACGTCGGGACGGTCGTCGAGGGCGACCGGGTGCTCACTCACCTGTTCGAGTGCAAGGACCCCGGCTACCGGGGCTGGCGCTGGGCGGTCACGGTGGCCCGCGCGTCCCGCGCCCGGATCGTGACGATCGACGAGACGGTGCTGCTGCCCGGCCCGGACTCGCTGCTGGCACCCGAATGGCTCCCCTGGAGCGAGCGGCTGCGCCCCGGTGACCTCGGCCCCGGTGACCTCCTGCCCACGGAGGACGACGACCGGCGGCTGGAGCCTGGGGTCCCCGAAGCGGCCGGGACCGAGCCGGAGGCCCCCGCCGAGGAGGCGCCCGGGGCGGCCGGTGACCCGCGGCTCGCCGGTGGGTGGACCGGGGCGGACGAACCCGCGCCGAACTCCGTCCACTCGACGGACGCGGAGGAACTCGCGGCGGCCGAGGAAGCGGCCCGCGCCGCGGGCGGCGTCGACGGACCGCCGCCCGCCGTGCCGGTGGCGCCCTCGCGGGCCGCCGTCGCCTCGGTCGCGCGGGAGCTGGGGCTCGGACGGGCGCGGGTGCTGTCGCAGTACGGGTTGCGGGAGGCCGCGGAGCGGTGGGACCTGGCGTTCGGCTCGGCCACGCCGATGGCGCAGGCCGCGCCCGCGAACTGCGGTAGCTGTGGTTTCCTCGCCCCGCTGGGCGGGGCGCTCGGTCAGGCGTTCGGTGTGTGTGCGAACGAGTTCGCTCCTGCGGACGGGCGGCTGGTGTCCCTCGCGTACGGGTGCGGGGCGCATTCCGAGGCGGCGGTCGTTCCGCGGAGTACCCGGGTGGGTACGCCTGTGCTGGACGAGACGATGGTGGAGGTGTTCCCCCTCCACCCCGCCGGGGACGACCCGGGCCACGCGTAGCGCGGCGCGCTGCTCCGTCCGGGTGCGCTGCGGTTCCCCGCGCCCCCTTCGGGTGCGTTCCGCCGGGCGTGCGCTGTCCCGTGCGGGTGCGCCCTGGTCGCTCGCGCAGTTCCCCGCGCCCCTTGGGCATCCGCTGGCGGGCGTGGCCTGTCCCGTGCGGGTGCGTCGTGGTTGCTCGCGCAGTTCCTCGCGCCCCTATCGGGGCACGGTGTGGCTTTGCGTAGTTCCTCGTGGGGATCTGCGACGGCGAGGAGCGCCCCGACAGGGGCGCGGGGAACTGCGCAAAACACCAGCGCACCCGCACGGGAACAGCGCAGGCCCGCCAGGACGCCCCGATAGGGGGCGCGGGGAACTGCGCGAGCAACCACAGCGCACAGCGCAGCGCAATCGCACCGCACCCCCCTGAGGCCCCCCGCCCCAGGGAAGACGGTACGTTCGGGCCCGCACGCCCGGAGCCACTGGCCGCGGGCCGAAGGACCAAGGACAAGGAGCCCCCCGTGACCCCGTTCGCGAGCCCCGCCGCCCCGGGACCCGGAGCCCCGGACCCCTTCGGCACGACCCGCCTCCGCCAGGAGGTCCTCACCGCGTGGCGCACCACGCCCACCCGCTTCCGCGAGGACGCCAACGCGGAGGAAGACCTCGCCCTCGGCGGCCACCGCGACCGCCTCGTCGTGGAACTCGCCCAGAACGCCGCCGACGCCGCCGCCCGCACCGGCGCCCCCGGCCGCCTCCGCCTCACCCTCCACGACGACGGCACCCCGCACGGCGCCCTCGCCGCCGCGAACACCGGCGCCCCCCTGGACGAGGCGGGCGCCCTCTCGCTGTCCACCCTGCGGGCCAGCGCGAAGCGCGACACCCCCGCTGACACCCCCGCGTCCGGCGCCGTCGGCCGCTTCGGCGTCGGCTTCGCCGCCGTGCTCACGGTCACCGACGAACCCGCCGTGCTGAGCCGCACCGGCGGCGTCCGCTGGTCCCTCGCCCAGGCCCGCGCCCTCACCGAGGACACCGCCGCCGGCGACACCGCCCCCGGCACCCTCGCCGACGAACTCCACCGCCGCGAGGGCCACGTACCGCTGCTGCGCCTGCCGTTCCCGGCGGAGGGCACCGCGCCCGAGCCGTACGACACGGTGGTCCTGCTGCCGCTGCGGGACGCCGCCGCCCGCGAGCTCACCGAACGCCTGCTCGCCGGGGTCGACGCGGCCCTGCTGCTCACCCTCCCCGGCCTGGCCGAGGTCGTCGTGGAGACCCCGGACGGCACGGTCCGCACCCTCAGCCGCCGCGCGGAGGCCCCGTACACGGTGATCGAGGACTCCCGTGACGGCACCACCCGCTGGCGCACCGTCAGCCGCAACGGCGCGCTGACCCCCGCCCTGCTGACCGGGCGCCCCGTCGAGGAACGACTGCGCCCGCACTGGTCCGTCACCTGGGCCGTCCCGGTGGACGACGAGGGCGCCCCCCGCCCGCCCCGCACCGCGCCGGTGGTCCACGCGCCCACCCCCAGCGACGAGCCCCTCGGCATCCCGGCCCTGCTCATCGCCTCGTTCCCGATGGACCCGACCCGCCGTCACACCGCCCCGGGCCTGCTGACGGACTTCCTCACCACCCGCGCCGCCGACGCCTACGCGGAACTCCTCGCCGCCTGGCGCCCGGTGGGCCCCGGCGTCATCGACCTGGTGCCCGGCCCGCTCGGCCGCGCAGAACTCGACGGGGCGCTGCGCGCCGCGATCCTGGAACGGCTGCCCCGCACCGCGTTCCTGCCGCCGGTCGCCCGGACCCTCCCCGCCCCCGATCTCGCCCTGGACGAGTGGGGCGGCGACGGGGAGCGGGCCCCGGAGGACGGACACGCCCTGCGCCCCCGGGACGCCGAGCTGGTCGAGGGCGCCGGTTCCGACACCGTCCGGGTGCTGGCCGAGGTGCTGCCGACGCTGCTCCCGGCCGGCCTGGAGCGCCGGGCGGAACTGCGCACCCTCGGGGTGGCGCGGGTGGCGCTCACGGACGCCGTCGACCGGCTGGCCGGCCTGGAACGCGACCCCGCGTGGTGGTGGCGCCTCTACGACAGCCTCGCCGGGGTCGACCCGGACCGGCTGACGGGCCTCCCGGTGCCGCTCGCGGACGGCCGGACGACGATCGGGCCCCGGCAGATCCTGCTGCCCGCGCCCGGTCAGGGCACCGGCACCGTCGAGGGACCGGACACGCCCGCCGCGCTGGCCCGGCTGGGCCTCAAGGTGGTCCACCCCGACGCCGCCCACCCGCTGTTGGAGAAGCTGGGCGCCCTGCCCGCGACCCCGCGCGCCGTGCTCACCACCCCGCAGGTCAGGGCCGCGGTCGCCGCCTCCCTGGACGACGAGGCGTGGGACGACCCGTACCTGCTGGACGGCCCCGCGGACGGTGCGGGGGCCGCCGCGCCGTGGGGCGCGGAGCAACTCGCCGAACTGGTACTCGGGCTGGTCCGGGACGCCAACCTGGCCCCGGGCGACGAACCGTGGCTCGGGGCGCTGGCCCTCACCGACGAGGATGGCGAGCCGGCGCCGGCCGGTGAACTCGTCCTGCCGGACAGTCCGTTCGCCCAGGTCATCCGGGAGGGCGAGCTGGCCGCGGTCGACGCGGAACTCGTCGAGCGGTGGGGCGAGCAGCCGCTGACCGCCTGCGGGGTCCTCGCCGACTTCGCCCTGGTGCGGGCCGGCGACGTGGTGCTCGACCCGGACGAGTTGGAGCCCCGTGACGGGGACTTCGCCGAGCCGGACGACGCGGGTCTGCTGGACGCGGTCGACGTGTGGTGCGAGGACGTCCTCGACCGGCTCCCGCACACCCCGGTCCCGCCGGTGGCCACCGAACTCGTCGCGGTGCGCGACCTCGACCTGGTCGACGACGACCGCTGGCCGCAGGCCCTCGCCCTGCTGTCCCGCCCGCCGCTGCGTGACGCGCTCACCCAGCCGGTGCGCGTCCTGCTGCCGGACGGCACCACCGAGTCCGTCCGCCCGTACACGGCCTGGTGGCTGCGCGGGCACCCGGTGCTGGAGGGCCGGCGCCCGGCGGGACTGCGCGCGGCCGGTTCGGACCCGCTGCTCGCCGGTCTCTACGAGTCGGCCGACGCGACGGGCTTCGAGGACGCCCAGGTGCTGCGGGCCCTCGGGGTGCGGACCTCGGTGACCGCGCTGCTCGACGAGCCGGGCGGCGCCGCCGAACTCCTCGACCGGCTGGCGGACCCGGAACGGGACGTCACCGCCGCCCAGTTGCACGCCCTGTACCGTGCGTTGGCGGAGCTCGACCCCGGGCAGGTGACCCTTCCGGAGGAGCTGCGCGCGGTGGTCGACGGCCGGGTGACGGTGGTGGACGCGGCGGACGCGGTCGTCGCCGACGCCCCGGACCTGCTGCCGCTGGCCGCCGGGTTGCCGTTGCTGCCGGTTCCCCCGGCCGGAGCCGCCGCGCTCGCCGAACTGCTCCAGGTACGGCTGTTGGGCGCGGTGGTCGAGGGCGGGGTGTCGGACGACGGGGTGGTGCGGACGGTGCCGGAGTCGGTCCGTACGCTGCTCGGCACGGCGACCCCGGCCACGTACACGGAGCACGAGGAACTGACCGTCGGGGGTGCGGAGGTCGACTGGCGCCGCACGGCGGACGGGACCGTGCACGCGGCGACCCTGGAGGGCGTGGCGGCGGGTCTCGCCTGGGCGGCGGGCCAGTGGCCGCGACGGTTCGAGGTCGCCGCGCTGCTGGAGGACCCCTCGCGGACGGACGAGTTGGCGCGGGACCGCTGGTTCGACTAGACCGCTACGCCCCGTCTTGAGCTGATTCGCCCGCCGGGGCTCTGGCGATATTTTCTTGTTAACGCGGCTCACACGGGAAAAAAGTGTGGACGACTGCAACCGTTCAATGGCATGGTGTGTGTAGTCAGTTGAGCCGACCGGCTCCGCAGACCAAGTCGAAGTCGGGCTCCCGAAAGGCCCCGCGCCCCAGAATTGGGGGGTGGCGCGAAAGGCCCCGGGAGCCCCTGAACATCTGGGGAATCCATGCGCAAGCGCGTATCCGCCGCCGTGGCCACCGGCGCACTCGCCCTGACCGGCCTGGCCGTCCCGGCCGCGCACGCCGCTCCGGCCGACGAGCAGATCAAGCTCAGCAACATCAAGGTCAACGGCGGCAAGGACGTCGCGATCGGGACCGGCAACAAGAAGTTCACGATCACGTTCGACGCCAGCCACAGCCACAACATCGACCCCGACCCGCACATCACGGCGTGGAAGGGATCGATGGGCATCCTCCTGCCGGAGGAGTTCGGGCACAACCACTGCAAGGAAACCTCCGCCACCAAGTCCTCCTGCACCGCGACGTTCAACGTCAACCCGCAGGACTACGACATCGACAACAGCGAGGCCGGGACCTGGAACACCGAGGTCTTCATCAGCTCGCAGGAGCCCAGCTTCGACTTCCTCGAAAAGGACAACATCAAGAGCTTCAAGATCCTGCGGGCGGCCAAGCTGACGGCCAACGCGTCGCCGGAGCCGATCAAGAAGGGCAAGACCCTCACGATCACCGGCGCCCTGACCCGCGCCAACTGGGACACGTACAAGTACGCGGGTTACACCTCCCAGCCGGTGAAGCTCCAGTTCAAGAAGAAGGGCGCCGCGACCTACACCGATGTGAAGACGGTCAAGTCGGACAGCCGTGGCAACCTGAAGACCACGGTCAAGGCCAATGTCGACGGTTCGTACCGTTACAGCTTCGCCGGCACCTCGACGACTCCGGCGGTCAGCGCGTCCGGCGACGCCGTGGACGTGACCTGATCTGATCCGACCCGGAGCGGTCGATCCGGCGGCGTGGGCAAGCATCGGCCCGCCCCGCAGGGACGGTTCCCCTTCGGCACGGTGACACCGGGCGCCGTCGCGGCGCCGCCCCGGCTCGGGGCGGGGAGCACCCGCGGCGGCGCCCGCGTCTGTGGGGTGCCCGCGGGCCGAGCAGCCGCACCTCCTCGTACAACCATTCACCCGGGGCGCGGGTCTGTGGTGGTGGAGTCATCGGACTCCGCGACCGACCGGGCCTCCGGGAGGCGGTGCGCCCCGTGATGTGGGGGGTTGGTGCGCCGCACCGTTGGCCTTTGAGCAAGTGGGGAAAACACATGCGCATCCGTGCCTCTGTCGCCGTGGTCACCGGCGCTCTGGCCCTTTCCGCCCTCTCCATCCCGTCCGCGCAGGCCGCGGACGGCGGAGTGGACCTGCCGAAGGCCCTGGACATCGCGAAGTCCGCCGGGCCGTCCGCTTACAGCTCGGGCGCCGGCAAGATCACCAAGGTCACCATCAACGGTGGCAAGGACGTCGCCGTCGGCACCACCAAGAAGAAGTTTGCCGTCGAGATCAGCGCATCCGACAAGAGGGGCGTCGAATTCGCCCTCGGCTTCCTGTGGCGCGGCAACACCCTGGAGAACGCCACCGCCATGCTGGGCCCCGAGGATCCCACCAGCGACCCGTGCAAGTACACGGCGACCAGCGCCACTTGCAAGTTCACCTTCTCGGCGGACCCCAAGGCCGACCTGGCCAACAAGGACGCCGGCAACTGGAAGTTCCTGGCCATGGCCTTCCGCCCCACGGACCCCGCGAACCTCGATGACGACGGTCTCATCGCGGCGGAGGAGAACTTCAAGACGGCCAAGGTCCTGCGGGCGGCGAAGGTGACGGCCAAGGCGACGCCGGACCCGATCAAGAAGGGCAAGACCCTGACCATCGGCGGTGCCCTGACCCGCGCGAACTGGGACACCAACAAGTACGCGGGCTACACCGCCCAGCCGGTGAAGCTCCAGTTCAAGAAGAAGGGCACCACCAGCTGGACCACGGTGAAGACGATCAAGTCGGACAGCCGTGGCAACCTGAAGACCACGGTCAAGGCCGAGCGTGACGGTTCGTACCGTTACAGCTTCGCCGGAACCTCGACCACTCCGGCGAGCAACTCGTCCGCCGACGCCGTGGACGTGCGCTGACCTAGCGGCACCGGGCGCCGTCGCAGTGCGCCCCGGGCTCCGGCTCGGGGCGGGGAGCACCGCGGCGGCGCTCACGTGTGTCCGACACCTGTCGGGAAAAAGATGCATGAATTACTACAACCTTTTCCCGTGTGGTCGGTCTGTGGTGGTGGAGTCATCGGACTCCGCGACCGACCGGGCCTCCGGGAGGCGGTGCGCCCCGTGATGTGGGGGTGGTGCGCCGCACCGCTGGCCTTTGAGCAAGTGGGGAAAACACATGCGCATCCGTGCCTCCGTCGCCGTGGTCACCGGCGCCCTGGCCCTTTCCGCCCTGTCCGTCCCGTCCGCGCAGGCCGCGGACGGTGGACTGGACTTCCCGGGAACCTCCGGCCCGTCCGCCTACAGCTCGGGCGCCGGCAAGATCACGAAGGTCACCGTCAACGGTGGCAAGAACATCGCGATCGGCCTCGGCAAGAAGAAGTTCACCGTCGAGGTCAGCGCCTCCAACAAGGGTGGCGTCGGCGCCGCCGTCGCCATCCTGTGGCGCGGCAGCACCCCCGAGACCGCCACGAACTTCCTGGAGCCCCAGGAAGTGGGCGACATCCCGTGCAAGTACACGCGGACGACCGCCACCTGCAAGTTCTCCTACGTGGTCGACCCCAAGCCCGACCTGTCGAACGGTGACGCGGGCAAGTGGAAGGTCTGGGCCATGGCCGTCGACGGCAACGGGGACACCGTCGCGCTGAAGGAGAACTACAAGACGGTCAAGATCCAGCGAGCGGCGCAGGCCACGGCCAACGCGACGCCGGAGCCGGTCAAGAAGGGCAAGACCGTGACGGTCACCGGTTCGCTGACACGTGCGAGCTGGGACAACAACAAGTACAACGGCTTCGCGAGCGGTTCGGTGAACCTGCAGTACAAGAAGCTGGGCACCAGCCAGTGGAAGACGCTGAAGACGGTGTCCGCGGACAGCCGCGGCAAGGTGAAGGCGACCACGACGGCGACGAGTGACGGTTACTACCGCTTCCAGTACGCCGGTTCGACCTCCACGGGTTACGCGGCCTCCGTCGCCGACAAGATCGACGTTCGTTGATGCTCGCCCACGCGGGTTGAGCGGCCCGTGACGGAGGGTTCCGTCGCGGTGGAGTGGAGCCGAGCGCTGTTCGGGGCGGGACCCTTCGGGGGACCTCTGCCCGCCCCGGGCGGCGCTTCGGCGTATCCAGAGGGCGCGTACAACCATGGCGCGCGCCGGGGCGTCTACCCCGCTGGAGTCTTTGACTCCGCTCTCAAGTTCTTCGGCCCCCGTGGCCGCACGCCCCGATCCCTTCGCTCACCGGGAACTGCGTGCGCTGCGTTCGTGGGCCCACAGTGACAGGAACATGCATGAGAACTCGTGCCTTCGTCGCTCTGACGACCGGCGCCCTCGCGCTCACCGCCGTGACCGTTCCGGCCGCGCACGCCGCTGGCGGGTCCGCCGCCCCGAAGATCAGCAACGTCTCGGTGAACGGCGGCAAGGACGTGGTGGTGGGCGTCTCCAAGAAGACGTTCACGGTCAAGTTCACCGTGAAGCACGGCTCCGCCATCTCCAACGCCCTCGCGGCCATGTGGCGCGGCCCCAATGAGGACGTGCCTGACCGGATGATGTTCCCGGACATGGGCCTGGAGCACCCGTGTAAGAAGGTCAACAGCACCACCTCCACGTGCTCCTTCAAGCTGGTCGCCCACCCGAAGGCCTCGTTCCCCGAGGGTGACCTCAAGAACGTGGACACGGGCCGCTGGAACCTCATGGCCCTGGTGGCGGACAGCAAGGAGAACGAGACCCAGAAGATGAAGGCCGCGACCGCGCTGGTGAAGCGGGCGGCGAAGGCGACGGTCAACGCCTCGCCGGAGCCGGTCAAGAAGGGCAAGACCCTCACGATCACCGGCACCCTGACCCGCGCCAGCTGGGACACCCACAAGTACGGCGGCTTCGCGAGCAGCGCGGTGAAGCTCCAGTTCAAGAAGAAGGGCACCACCCGGTGGACGCCGGTCAAGACGGTGTCCGCGGACAGCCGGGGCAAGGTGAAGACCTCGGTCAAGGCGTCGGTCGACGGTAGCTACCGCTTCACCTACGGCGGTTCGTCCTCCACCGGTTCCGCCACCTCCACCGGGGACTTCGTCGACGTTCGTTGATGCTCACTGCTGCGGTGAGGTGAGTCGGGTGCCGTTCGGGGCGGGGCCTCTTCGGGGGACCTCTGCCCGCCCCGGGCGGCGCTCCGGCGTATTCGGGGGCGCGCGTGCAACCAATGCGCCCCCTGGGATGTCTGTATCCACGGAGTCTCGACTCCGATCCGCTGTTCAGACCATTTGGGCCTCCGTGACCGCACAGTTCAAGCTGCCGGGGGGCAGCGTGCGTTCGTCGCGATGACGGCCCCACAATGACAGGAACATCTATGCGAACTCGTGCCTTCGTCGCTCTGACGACTGGTGCCCTGGCGCTCACCGCCGTGGCCGTTCCGGCGGCGCACGCCGATGACCGCCCCACCGGGTCGGCCCTGCCGTTCAGCTCCGCGTCCGCCGCTGCGGCCCCCGGCGGCCCGAAGATCAGCAACCTCTCCGTCAACGGGGGCAAGGTCGTGATCGCGGGCGTCTCCAAGAAGACGTTCAACATCAAGTTCACCGCGAAGGACTCCGACGGGATCGCCTTCGGCATCGCGGCCCTGTGGCGCGGCGGCCCCAACGCCGACCGGGCCGAGAAGCTGCTGTCCATCGCGGAATACACGAACCCGAACAACCTGTGCAAGCGGGTCGACTCGACGACCTCCACGTGCACGATCAAGGTGCTCGCCGACCCGAAGGCCCCGATCTCCGAGGGTGACCTCGACAACGCGAACGCGGGTCGCTGGAACATCGCCGTCTACGCGGAGGACAAGCGCGAAAAGGGGACGGAGAACCAGCGGTACGGGACCCACTACGTGAAGCGTGCGGCGACGGCGACGGCCAAGGCGACGCCGAACCCGATCAAGAAGGGCAAGACCCTGACGGTCGCGGGTTCGCTGACCCGTGCGAACTGGGACACCAACAAGTACGCGGGCTTCGCCGGCCAGTCGGTGAAGCTCCAGTACAAGAAGAAGGGCACCGACACCTGGACGACCGTCAAGACGGTCTCCTCCAACAGCCGGGGCAAGGTCGAGGCGAAGGCCAAGGCGACCGCTGACGGTAGCTACCGCTTCACGTACGGCGGTTCGACCACGACGGGTTCCGCGTCGTCCAAGGCTGCCGTCGTCGACGTGACCTGACCTGACCTGATCGTCGCGATCGGGTGAGCCGAGCGCTGTCCGGGGCGGGGCCTCTTCGGGGGACCTCTGCCCGTCCTGGGCGGCGCTTCGGCGCATCCGGGAGGGGCGCGTGCAACCAATGTGCCCCCTGGGATGTCTGTTCCTACGGAGCCTCGTCTCCGCCTTTTTCGACCATTGGGCCTCCGTGACCGCACAGTTCACACTGCCGGGGGGCAGCGTGCGTTCGTCGCGATGACGGCCCCGCACTGACAGGAACATCTCATGAAGGCTCGTGCCTTAATCGCTCTGACGACTGGTGCCCTGGCGCTCACCGCCGTGGCCGTTCCGGCCGCCCACGCCGACTACCGGCTCGCCGGATCGGCCGTCGCTGCCGCGCCGAGCGGCCCGAAGATCAGCAACGTCTCCGTGAACGGGGGCAAGGACGTGACGGTGGGCGTCTCCCACCGGACGTTCACGGTCAAGTTCACCTTGCAGGACCCCGACGGGATCAAGGGGGGCGTGGCCGCCCTGTGGCGTGGTGGCCCCGATGCCTACCGGTCGGACAAGCTGCTGGCTCCCGGGGAGGACTTCACCCCGGAGAGCCTGTGCAAGCGGGTCGACGCGACCACCTCCCACTGCACCGTCAAGGTGCTCGCCGACACGGACGCCCCGCCCGAGATGCCTGAGGACAACCTCCAGAACGCGGACGCGGGTCGCTGGAACCTCTTCGTCTTCGCGGAGGACCGGACCGGGAAGAAGACCGAGAACCACAAGGTCACGACCCACCTCGTGAAGCGGGCGGCGAAGGCGACGGCCAAGGCGTCGCCGGACCCGGTCAAGAAGGGCAAGACCCTGACGGTCGCGGGTTCGCTGACCCGTGCGAACTGGGACACCCGCAAGTACGCGGGCTTCGCCGGCCAGTCGGTGAAGCTCCAGTTCAAGAAGAAGGGCGCCGAGGCGTGGACGACCGTCAAGACGGTGTCCGCGGACAGTCGGGGCAAGGTCGAGGCGACGACGAAGGCGTCGGCCGACGGTAGCTACCGCTTCACGTACGGCGGTTCGACCACGACGGGTTCCGCGTCGTCGAAGGCCGACGCCGTCGACGTGACCTGATCAGATCTGACCTGATCGTCGCGGTCGGGTGAGCCGAGCGCTGTCCGGGGCGGGCCCTCTTCGAGAGAACTCCGCCCGCCCCGGGTGGCGCCCTGCGCGCGCCCCTGCACTCCTGTACCTCTCAACCATCGTGTCCCCCGCGGGGTCTTGGGACATGGAGCCGTCCGGCTCCCTGACTCGACCGTCGGCCCCGGCCGTACGCCCCGGAGCGGGGGGTGGCGTACGTCCCCGGTGGCCTGCACCGACAGGGGAAGAACGATGAGAAGCCGCGCCTTACTCGCACTGACCACGGCCACGCTGGCGCTGACCGCCGTGGCCGTACCGGCTGCGCACGCCCACGACGGGCCCGCCGCCGTTCCGGCGCCGGGCGAACCGCAGATCACCGACGTGTCCGCGAACGGCGGGCAGGAACTCGTGGTCGGCCTCACCCGCAAGAACTTCGACGTCACGTTCACCGCCACCGACGACTCCGGCATCGCCTACGGGCAGGGGTTCGCCTGGTGGGCCGATGCGGGCAGCCTCTACCGGATGCTCGTTCCGTACGGTGTGCAGCCGATCTGCACGGACGTCAACGCGACCACGGCCGCGTGCGCCACCCGTAACATCGCCGACCCGAACCACCCCGACGACCGGCGCGACCTCACCAACGAGTTGGCGGGCCGCTGGGACGTGTACGCCGTCGCCCAGGCCCGCGACGGTGGAGGGGCCCAGAACCCGCAGGCCACCACCGTGACGTTCAAGCGGGAGGCGAAGCTGAGCGTGGACGCCTCGCCGGAACCGGCGGGGCCCGGGGACGTCCTCACGGTCACCGGCTCCCTGACCCGCGCCGACTGGGACGCCAACAAGTTCCGTGGCTTCGCCAGCAGCGCGGTGAACCTTGAGTACCGCAAGAAGGGCACGGACACCTGGACCACGGTGAAGACCGTCCAGGCCGATGCCCAGGGCAAGCTCAAGACGAGCGTCAACGCGTCGGAGGACGGCTACTACCGTTACGTCTACGCCGGTTCACGCACCACCGGCGCGGTCACTTCCGCTGCGGACTTCGTCGACGTGATCTGACGGTTCCCCTGAGGGTGCGCGGTGGTCACCCGCGCAGTTCCCCGCGCCCCTGTCGGGGCGTCCACCTGGCGGTGCGCTGCTCCCGTGCGGGTGCGTCGTGGTCGCCCGCGCAGTTCCCCGCGCCCCTAGACGGGTTCTGCGACGGCGAGGAGCGCCCCGATAGGGGCGCGGGGAACTGCGCAAAACATCAGCGCACCCG
>NZ_JBHXEN010000040.1:0-81098 GCF_042724695.1 Streptomyces sp. NPDC127068
CACCACCACCCACGGACACCTCCACCACAACGGACGCACCGACCACCAACTCAAAATCCGCGGCCACCGCATCGAACCCACCGAAATCGAGGCCGCGTTGAGCGGCCATCCGCAGGTGCGTCAGGCCGTCGTCGTCGCCCGGGAGGAGCAGGCGGACGACCATCGGCTGGTGGCGTACGTGGTCCCGGACACGCGGTCCGGGCCGCGCAGCGGCACGGCCGAAGGCGCCGGTGAGGACGACTGGGACGTCCGGACCGGTGAGCAGGTGCGGGAGTGGCAGCAGGTCTACGACCAGGCGTACGCGGAGTCGGCCGAGGAGCCGTTCGGCGAGGACTTCGGCATCTGGACGTCCGCCTACACGGGGGAGCCGATCCCGCTGGAGGAGATGCGGGCCTGGCGGGACGCCGCGGTGGAGTTGGTGCGCCGCTGGTCCCCGCGCCGGGTGCTCGAACTGGGCGTCGGTACGGGGCTAGTGCTCGCGCGGATCGCCGGGGAGGTGGACGAGTACTGGGGCACGGACTTCTCCCCCTCGGTCGTCGACCGGCTGCGCAGCCAGGTCGCGGACGCGGGACTCGCCGACCGGGTGCGGTTGCGCTGCCAGAGCGCCGACGACGTCTCCGGTCTGTCCAGCGGGCACTTCGACACCGTGGTGCTGAACTCGGTGGTGCAGTACTTCCCCCACGCTCGGTACCTGGAGAAGGTGCTGGCACGGGCGTGGGAGCTGCTCGCGCCGGGCGGCCGGATCATCGTGGGTGACGTCCGGCGGGCCGCCACCCTGCGGCTGCTCCAGGCCGCGGCGCGTCGTGTGTCGCACCCGGACGGCGCGGCGGCGCCCGCCCGCGCCGCGGTGGAACAGGCGGTACTGCTGGAGCGCGAACTCGTCCTCGAACCCGAGTGGTTCGCACACTGGGCCGCGCCGCGCGAGGCGGCCGTGGACATCCGGCTGAAGACCGGACGGGACCACAACGAACTGACCCGCCACCGGTACGAGGTAGTGCTGCACAAGGCGGCGGCCGATCCCCTCCCGCTGACCGGTACCGATCCCCTGACGTGGGGCGTCGACGTCTCCTCGCTCGACGCCCTGGCAGCGGCGCTGCTCGGGCGCGGCCGCCCGCTGCGGATACGCGGGGCAGGCAACGCCCGGCTCGCCGCAGAGGCCGCGCACGCCCGGACCCTCGGCCTGCCGGTCGGGTCGACCGGCGCCGCGCCGGACCTCGACCCGGAGGAACTGCGGGAGTGGGCCCTGGAACGGGGCTGGGAGGCGCTGGCGACGTTCTCGGCGCTGGGCGCCGACCGGTTCGACGCCGTCCTGTTTCCCGGGCCGCCGGTGCCCGGCCGTACCGTCGACGGAACGTACGGGGGGGCCGGGGAAATCCCCTCGGCGGCCGGCCGGGACCTGGTGAACGACCCGGTGGCGGCCCGGGAGATCGGCCCGCTGACGACGGCCCTGCGCGAGCGGGTGCGGGAGCGGCTGCCCGAGTACATGGTTCCGGCGACCGTGGTGCCGATCGGTGAGGTGCCGCTGACGCCCAACGGCAAGATCGACCGGGCGGCGCTGCCGGCCCCGGACTACGCCCTGTCGGGCGGGGGCCGTGCCCCGGCGACACCGCAGGAGCGCGCGCTGTGCGCCCTGTTCGCCGAGGTGCTCGGGGCGGACCGGGTCGGGGCCGACGACGGATTCTTCGTGCTGGGCGGGCACTCACTGCTCGCGACCCGGTTGGTGAGCCGTATCCGCACCGAGTTCGGCGTGGACATCCCGCTGCGGGTCGTCTTCCAGGCCCCCACGCCCGCCGGGCTGGCCGGACATCTGGCGGGCGGCGGGCAGCATCGGCCGCCCTTGCGGGCGGCCGAGCGGCCGGAGCGCGTACCGCTGTCGTTCGCCCAGCGCCGGATGTGGTTCTCGCACCGGTTGGAAGGTCCGTCCGCGACCTACAACTGGCCGCTGGCCCTGCGGCTGTCCGGGGAGTTGGACGGGGCGGCGCTGCGCGCGGCGCTGGGGGACGTGGTCACACGTCACGAGGCGTTGCGGACGGTGTTCACCGAGGTGGACGGCCACCCCTGTCAGCGGGTGCTGCCGCCGGAGGCGGTGGAGGTGCCGTGGCGGGAGCGGCGCGTCGATGAGGCCGGGCTGGCGGCGGTGATGGCGGAGGCGGCCCGGGAGACGTTCGACCTGTCGGCGGAACCTCCGCTGCGGGTGTGGCTCTTCGGGTGCGGCCCCGGGGAACAGGTCCTGTTGGTGCTGTTGCACCACATAGCGGGGGACGGGTGGTCGCTGGAGCCGTTCGCGCGGGACCTGATGTCGGCGTACGGGGCGCGCCGGGAGGGCCGGGCAGCGGATCTGCCCGCGCTGCCGGTGCAGTACGTGGACTACACGCTGTGGCAGCGGGAGCTGCTGGGCGACCGGGAGGACCCGGCGAGCCGGTACAGCCGTCAGCTGGATTACTGGAGCGCGCAGTTGTCGGGGCTGCCGGAGTCGCTGGAGCTGCCTGGTGCCCGGCAGCGGCCTCCGGTGGCCTCGCACCGGGGGGATCTCGCGGGCTTCTCGCTGGGGGCGGGGTTGACGGGGCGGCTCCAGCGTCTGGCGCGGCGCTGCGGCGCGACGACGGCGATGGTCCTCCAGGCGGGGCTGGCCGCGTTGCTGTCCCGGCTGGGGGCGGGTGACGACGTGCCGATCGGGTCGCCGATCGCGGGGCGTACGGACGAGGCGCTGGACGACCTCGTGGGTTTCTTCGTCAATACGTGGGTGCTGCGGGCTGACACCTCGGGCGATCCGTCGTTCACCGAGCTGGTGGGCCGGGTGCGGGTGACGAGCCTGGCGGCCTACGAGCACCAGGACCTGCCGTTCGAGCAGTTGGTGGAGGTCCTCAATCCGGCGCGTTCGACGTCGCATCATCCGTTGTTCCAGGTGGCGCTGGCGTTGCAGAACAACGCACGGCCGGACTTCGAGCTGCCGGGGCTGCGGGTGCGGCCCGAGTCGGCGCCGACCGGTACGGCGCGGTTCGACCTGTTCCTGAGCCTGAGCGAGCACCATGACGAGCTGGGAAACCTGACGGGCCTGTCAGGAGTCGCCGAGTACGCCACCGATCTGTTCGACGCGACGACGGTGGAGGCTCTGCTGGCCCGCTGGCGGCGGCTGCTGGACGAGTTGGCCGCCGACCCGGACGCCCCGATCGGCCGGGCCGAGCTGGTGACGCCCGCCGAGCGGCAGCGGTTGCTGGAGTGGTCGGGCGGCACCCGGGAGGCGGTGCGTTCCGGGGCCACCGTGCCGGAGCTGTTCGCTGCGCGGGTGGCGCGGGCGCCGGGTGATCCCGCGCTGGTGCTCGGCGACCGTACGTGGTCGTACGCGGAGCTGGACGTGTGGTCGAACCGGATCGCGCACCGGCTGACCGGTCTGGGTGCCGGCCCGGAGCACCGGGTGGCGCTGCGGATGCGGCGGTCCCCCGCGCTGGTGGCCACGATGCTGGGGGTGCTGAAGGCGGGCGCCGCGTTCGTGCCCGTCGACCCGGACCATCCGGCCGGTCGCGTCGCGTACGTGTTGGCGGACAGCGGTCCGGTGGCGGTGGTCGACGACGGGTGGGCCGAGGAGCCGTTGGACGGGTTCCCCGAGGACGCGCCGGAGCCGTCCGCCAGGGCGGACAACGCGGCGTACCTCATGTACACCTCGGGTTCGACGGGGCAGCCGAAGGGGGTCGTGACGACCCATCGCAACATCGTGGACCTGACGGCCGACGACTGCTGGGGGGAGGCCCATCGGCGGGTACTGATGCATTCGCCGCACACCTTCGACGCGTCGACGTACGAGCTGTGGGTGCCGTTGCTCAACGGGGGCACGGTGGTGTTGGCGCCACCGGGGCGTACCGATCCGGCCGTGCTGGCGCGCACCGTGGCCGAGGGCCGGGTGAGCGCGCTGTGGCTGACGGCGGGGCTGTTCGCGGTCGTCGCGGACGAGCATCCGGCGGCCCTGGACGGGGTCCGCGAGGTGTGGGCGGGTGGTGACGTGCTGCCGCCCGATGCGGTGCGGCGGATGCTGGCCGCGCATCCGGGCCTGCTCGTCGTCAACGGCTACGGTCCGACGGAGACCACTACGTTCGCCGCCCGGTACCCGCTGTCCTCGGCGGAGGACCTGGGCAGCGGGTCGGTGCCGATCGGCTCGCCCCTGCGCGGCGGGCGGCTGCTCGTCCTCGACCGGGGGCTGCGGCCCGCGCCGCCGGGTGTGGTGGGGGAACTGTACGTGGCGGGCGACGGGCTCGCGCGGGGGTACGCGGAACGGCCCGCGCTGACGGCGGGCCGGTTCGTGGCGTCCCCGTTCGGGCCGGTGGGGGCGCGGCTGTACCGGACCGGTGACCTGGTGCGCTGGGACCGTGACGGGCGGCTGGTGTTCGTGGGGCGCGCCGACGAGCAACTGAAGCTGCGGGGTTTCCGTGTCGAGCCGGGCGAGATCGAGACGGTGCTCCGGGAGCAGCCCGGGGTGGCCCGCGCGGTGGTGGTGGCGCGGGCCGACCGGCTCGGGGAGCGGCGGCTGGTGGCGTACGTGGTGCCGGACGAGGCCGCGGCGGCGGAGGGCGAGGCCACCGAGCAGGTCGGTGAGTGGCGGGAGATCTACGACGGGATGTACGGGGGCACCGGGGACGGCGCGGTCCCGCTGGGTGAGGACTTCACCGGCTGGAACAGTTCGTACTCGGGGCAGCCGATCCCTGTCGCGCAGATGCGGTCGTGGCGGGACGCGGCGGTGGCGCGGGTCCGGGAGGGCCGGCCCCGGCGGGTGCTGGAGATCGGGGTCGGCTCGGGTCTGCTGCTGGCTCCGCTGGCCCCGGACACGGAGGTCTACTGGGGTACCGACTTCTCGGCGCCGGTCGTGGAGCGGCTGCGCGGCCAGGTCGACGCGGACGGGGCGCTGCGCGGGCGGGTGGAGCTGCGCTGCCAGGCCGCGGACGACGGGACGGGGCTGCCGCGCGGGTTCTTCGACACGGTGGTGCTGAACTCGGTGGTGCAGTACTTCCCCGACACCGCGTATCTGGAGCGGGTGCTGGAGCTGGCGATGGAGCTGCTGGCGCCCGGGGGGCGGGTGTTCGTGGGTGATGTCCGCAATCTGGCCACCCTGCGGTTGTTCCGGACCGCGGTGCACCGGGCCCAGTATCCGCAGGACCCGCCGGCCGCGGTCCGTGCGGCGGTGGAGCGGGCGGTGCTGGGCGAGAAGGAACTCGTCCTGGACCCGGGGTTCTTCACGGCGTGGGCCGAGGGCCATCGGGAGGTGGGCGGTACGGACATCCGGCTGAAGGACGCCGCCGGGCACAACGAGCTGACGCGGCACCGCTACGAGGTGGTGGTGCACAAGCGGCCGGTGGAACGGGTCCGGCTGGCGCAGGCGCCGGTCCTGGTGTGGGGCCGGGACGTGCACGGCACGGAAGGTCTCGCGCGGGCGCTGGAGGGTCGGCAGGGGCCGGTCCGGGTGACGGGCGTGCCGAACGCACGGCTGGTCGGCGAGGGGGCACCAGCCACGGACGGCGCGGTGGCCGCGGACGCCCCGGTGGCCGGGGTGGACCCGGGGGCGCTGCGGGCCTGGGGCGCCGAGCGAGGACTGACGGTGCTGTGCACCTGGTCGCCGGACGCGGCGGACCGGTTCGAGGCGGTCGTGGTCGACGGCACGGGCACCGGAGGCTGGGACGGGGTCCTCGTGCCCGCGGCCGGGGCCAGGGCGTCCAACGCGCCCGCGGTGTCCCGGAGCGCGGCCCGGCTGCCGTCGCTGCTGCGGGAGCGGTTGGCGGAGCGGTTGCCGGAGTTCATGGTCCCGGGGGCGTTCGTGGTGGTCGACCGGCTGCCGCTGACGGCGAACGGCAAGTTGGACCGGGCGGCGCTGCCCGAACCCGACGCGGCCGGGGACGGCTACCGGGCGCCGGGCGACGAGCGGGAGGAGGCGCTGGCCGGTCTGTTCGCCGAGGTGCTGGGCTTGGACCGGGTCGGTGTCGACGACGACTTCTTCGCGCTGGGCGGGCACTCGCTGCGGGTGATCCGGCTGATCTGGCGCATCCGGGAGGTTCTGGGCGCGGAGGTGCCGATCCGTACGGTGTTCCGGTCGCCGACGGTCGCGGAGTTGGCGCGGCAGCTGCTGCCGGAGGGCGGGGAGTCCGCGCCGGGCGACCCGTACGCGGTGCTCCTGCCGATCAGCACCGAGGGTGAGCGGGCGCCGCTGTGGTGGATTCACCCTGGTGGCGGACTGTGCTGGCCGTATCTGGGGTTCGCCCCGCACCTGCCGGGCGACCGGCCGGTGTACGGGGTGCAGGCGCGGGGGTTCCAGCCGGGTGCGGTGCGACCCGAGTCGATCGAGGAGATGGTCGACGACTACCTGGAACAGGTGCTCGCGGTGCAACCGCACGGGCCGTTCCATCTGCTCGGGTGGTCGTTCGGTGGCACGGTGGCGCACGCCATGGCGGCGGAGCTCCAGCGGCGGGGGCACGAGGTGGCGCTGCTGGCGCTGCTGGACTGCGTGCCGAGCAGTCACTTCGCCCGGTACGACGCGCCCGACGAGGCGTCGGTGCGGGAGTTCCTCGCGCATTACATGGGGCATCTCGACGGGATGGAGGAGTATCCGTTCCTGGTGGAGACCGCGGCCTCGATCCTGGTCGACCACACGGTCCTCATGCAGAAGTTCGAACAGCCGGTGTTCGACGGGCGGGCGGTGTTCTTCGACGCGCTGCTCGATCCGGCGACCCGTGCGCCCCGACGGTTGGACGACCAGTTCTACGACCTGTGGGCGCCGCACGTGGCGCGGGGCGTGCGGACGTATCCCGTCTCCTGCACGCACCAGGAGATGTACTGGCCCGCCAACGCCGTTGAGATCGGCGCGGTCATCGGCCGGTTGCTGGCCGGGGAGTGACGCCTACCGCCCCGCACGGGGCGGTGTGCGGACCGCGAGCCCGGGGCAGTGACCGGGACGCGGGGTTCCATCAGGAGTACCGACACCCAACCAAGTCTCTGGGAGGACCGGATGAGCACCAACCCGTTCGACGACGAGGACGGCCGTTTCCACGTGGTGGTCAACGACGAGGAGCAGTACTCGCTGTGGCCGACGTTCGCGGACATCCCGGCGGGCTGGCGGGCGGTCTTCGGCGAGGAGAGCCGCGCCGCGTGCCTGGCCTATGTCGATCAGCACTGGACGGACATGCGTCCGCGCAGTCTGCGGGAGGCGATGGCCGCGGACCAGGTCTGAGGGGCCGCTCCGAGATCCCGCCGGGCGCGGGGCGGGGCGGCGCCCCGCCCCGCGCAGCGTCCGCGGGCCCGCGGCGCCGCCCGTTCGCCTGACGGGCCGCCACCCGCCGGAGCGGAATGTTCCGGATGACACAGCGGAGACAGGATCAACTGTAGTATCCCTGCTACGAAAGACAGTTGAGGAACCATCGGAATCGTGGAGGGAGAGGGGGAGCATGGCCCTGAACACCGCACCGGACGCGGTCCCCGGCGAGGTCGCGGGACCGCCCGGCGGCGAAGCCGTCATCGAGACGCGCGGCCTACGGATGCGCTACGGCACCACCGACGTGCTGACGGGTGTCGACCTGACGGTGCGCCGGGGCGAGGTACTGGCCCTGCTCGGGCCCAACGGAGCCGGCAAGACGACCACCATCGAGATCCTCGAAGGCTTCCGGCGACGCTCCGCCGGGCAGGTCAGCGTCCTCGGCACCGACCCCGACGACGGCGATGAGGCGTGGCGCGCGCGGCTGGGTGTCGTGCTCCAGTCCTGGCGCGACCACGCGAAGTGGCGAGTGGGCGAGCTCCTCGACCACTTCGGCCGCTACTACGTCCCCTACAGCTCCGAGGGCCGGGTCCGGCCGTACGACGCGGCCGAGCTGATGGACCTCGTCGGACTCACCGAACGCGCCGGTGCCCGGGTGGGCACCCTCTCGGGCGGGCAGCGCAGACGCCTCGACGTGGCCGTCGGCATCGTGGGCCGGCCGGATCTGCTGTTCCTGGACGAGCCGACGGCCGGATTCGACCCGCAGGCCCGTCAGGACTTCCACGACCTGGTGCACCGGCTCGCGGACCTGGAGGAGACCACGATCCTGCTCACCACCCACGACCTGGACGAGGCGGAGAAGCTCGCCGACCGGATCGTGATGCTGGCGGGCGGCCGGATCGTGGCCAACGGCAGCGCCGCCGAACTCGCCCGCGAGGTGTCGAGCAAGGCCGAGGTGCGCTACAGCCGCGACGGCGAGCACTACGTGCACGCGGCGGACGACGCCACCTCGTACGTCCGCGGGCTGTTCGAGCAGTACGGCGACGCCATCGGCGATCTGGAGGTGCGCCGGGCCAGCCTGGAGGACGTCTACATGGCCCTGGTGCGGGAGTACGAGTCGGGGCAGCGCGCCGGTGTGCCGACCCAGTTGCGGGAGGTGGCGTCGTGAATCCTAGTGCGGTGGCCCTGCGGGCCGGACTCCATCGCGGTTGGATCGAGTTCCGACAGAACGTGAGCAACTCCCAGGACATCTGGGGCGCTGTGTTCCCGCCGGCCGTGTCGCTGGCGGTGATGTACATCCTGCGGGACAACACCGTGCCGGGCACCGACGCGTCCCTCGGCTCCCAGGCGGTCCCCGGCATCCTCGCGATGAACGCGATGCTCACCGGTCTCATGGGACTCGCCATCGCGCTGACGATGGACCGTGAGGACAGCACCCTGCTGCGGGCCAAGGCGGTACCGAACGGCGTGCTCGGCTATCTGACGGGCAAGGTCGTCAGTCGGGCCGCGGTGACCGCCGCGAGTCTGTTCGCCGTACTGGTCCCCGCCTCGTTCCTGTTCGGCGGGCTCGAACTGGGCCGGGCCATGTCCTGGGTGACGCTGACCTGGGTCCTGGCGCTCGGGCTGCTCGCGACCCTGCCGCTCGGCGCGATCCTCGGTTCCCTGTTCAACAGCGCGCAGAGCATGAGCTTCACCACGCTGCCCCTGATGGGCCTGGTCGCCATCTCCGGGGTCTTCTACCCGATCAACGGATTCCCCGACTGGCTACAGTGGCTGGCACAGGTGTTCCCCGTGTACTGGCTCGCCCTGGGTCTGCGGTCCGCGCTGCTGCCCGACGAACTGGCCGCCGCCGAGATCGGGGAGTCCTGGCGGCACGCCGAGACGCTCGGAGTGCTGGGCCTGTGGGCGGCTCTCGGGTTCCTGTTGGCGCCCGTCGTACTGAGCCGGATGGCCCGGCGCGAGTCCGGTTCGAGCGTGGCCGCCCGCCGGGCGAAGGCCGAGCAACGACCGATGTGAAGCGAAGTGACCATGAGCGAGACGATCCACAACCGGATCACCATGCTGCGGGCCGAGCGCCGAATATCGCGCCGCGAACTGGCCGACGCCCTCGGTGTGCACTACCAGACCATCGGGTACCTCGAACGGGGCGAGTACAGCCCGAGTCTGCATCTCGCCCTGCGGATCGCGACGTACTTCGAGGTGCCCGTCGAGGTGGTCTTCTCCATCGAGCCGTTTCCCCGGCTGGGCAGCGAAGCGGTGTGAGCACACCGCCACGACACACCGGCCGCGCCCGGGACATGGCACGGTCGGACCGCACTGAGCCGGTAGGAGCCGGGAAGAGGTGGGATCAGGAATGCCGCTCGACAAGCAGGACCACACCGCGCTGACGCTCTGGGCCGTCGACTGCGCGGAGCACGTGCTGGCGCACTTCGAGGCGGAACGCCCCGATGACGACCGGCCGCGCAAGGCCGTGGAGGCCGGACGCGCCTGGGCCCGCGGGGAGATCACCATGGCCGCGGCGCGCACCGCCGCGTTCGCCTCGCACGCCGCGGCCCGTGAGGCCGGACAGGCCGCCGCCCGGGCGGCGGCGCGCGCCGCGGGCCACGCCGCGGCCACCGCGCATGTGCCCACCCACGCCCAGCACGCCGCAACGTACGCGGTGAACGCGGCCACGTACGCGGGGGCCGCCGTCCAAGTGTCCGCCGAGCAGGCCACCGCGTACGCCGTGGCCCCGAGCGATGCGGGCGCCACCGAACGCGCCTGGCAGGTCGGGCACCTCCCGGAGCATCTGCGCGCCGCGGCCTTCCCCGCCAAGGGCTGACCCGTCCCGGACCGGACCCGAACGCGCCGAAACGGAACGCAGGAGGGGGCCAGAGGCGTTGTCGCCGCTGGCCCCCTCCCCCGTGTGCCCCGGTCCCTCCCGCGCCCGCCAGGTCAGGACCGGGGACCTGCGGTGAACCTCTCGTGCAGTCGCGCCCGGGTCTCCCGCAGCTCCGGGAAGGGCACCGTGATCCGTCCGGCGAGGAAGGCCGCCCCGCTGGACCCCCCGGTGCCCGGCAGACTGCCCAGCAGCTTGGTCATCAGCACCAGATGCGCCACCTTCCAGCGCCAGTACGAGTTGGCGATGTCCAGCAGCGACTCACTGATCCGGTGATGGACCCCGGCGGCGGGCCCCATCCCCGGCAGCTCCGCGAGCGGTATCCCCGCGTGGTCCAGCGCCGCGGTGAACGCCTCGTACAGCCTTCCCGGCCGCTGGTCGTCCCCCATCAGCTTGTCGAGCTGGCGGAACTGCGCGGACTCGGCGCCGCTCGCACTGTCCAGATGGGGCCGGAACTCGGCGAAGTGCCGCAGCGGGAGCCGTTCCAGGGCGACGAGCTGCCCGTAGAGCACCCACAACAGTTCGTTGGCCCGGTGCAGATACTCGGCGCCCAGCTCGGCGGCGCCCTCCTCGAAGCGGGATCCGAGGGTGTCGGCGGCGGCCTCCAGATCGGCGATGATCTGCTTGAGCCACAGCTCGCACGACTGATGGGCGACGATGAAGAAGTGTTCCGACAGGAGCACCGCCCGGTCCGCCGTGTCCGGGGTGCGGGTCGCCTGGAGGGACAGCAGGGTGTTCAGCCCCAGGTAGTCGGAGTAGGTCAGACGGGCCATCTCAGCGCTCCATGTCACGGACGAAGTCGAGGAGGCGCGCCACCCCGGTCGACAGTGCCTCCGGGTCCACGCAGAAGGCGATCCGGATCAGGCTCCGCGACCAGGGCGGGAAGGCGGTCGAGGTGATCCGGCCGAATTCGTCGAGTCCGGGGCGCATCGCGAACCCGGCGCCCGCGACCACTGCGACCCGGTGCGCGCTCAGCAGCCGTTCGGTGAACGCCTCCGCGTCCAGCCCGGTCCGCCCGATGTCCGCCATGGCGTACCAGCCGCCGGCCGGGAGCCCGCGGAGCAGACCCGCTTCGACGAGCGGCGCCAGCGCGGTGTCCCGGTTGTGCCGGACCAGTTTGCGGTGCGTGTCGGCGGCGTCCGTCAGTCCCAGGGCGGTGACGCCCGCGTGCTGGACGGGTGCGGACGGTCCGATGATGCTGGCCTCCTGCACCACCCGCAGAGCCTTCGCGGTGCGCTCGTTCGCCGCGACGACGTACCCGAGCCGGTACCCGGTCATGGCCATGCTCTTGGAGAAGCTGTAGGTGCTGTGCACGATGCGCTCGGCGGACGGCACCTCGCGTTCCAGTGACGCGAGCGCGACATGGGCGCCGTCGTAGACGTAGTGCTCGTACGCCTCGTCGCTGATGATCTGCCAGCCCTCCTGGCGGGCGACCCCGTACAACTCGCCGAGGAGTGCCGCGTCGAGCACCACCCCCGTGGGGTTGGCCGGGGAGTTGACCAGCAGCACCCGGGTACGGGGCGAGGCAGCGGCGCGGATGCCTTCCGGGTCCGGCCGGTAGTTTTCATCCAGCGGGTAGAAGACTGGCCGGAACCCGGCGAGCAGGGCCTGCTGGAGATGGACCGGCCAGTGCAGCTCCGGCAGCAGGATCTCCGCCCCCGGCTCCGCCAGGGTGTGTAGCAGCGCCGACAGGCCCTGGCAGGAACCCGGGGTGATGAAGACCCGCGACGGGTCGGTGTCGGCGCCGCCGGTCACCGCGAGCTTGTGGACCACCGCCTCCCGGAGCGCGAGCAGCCCCTCCACCTCGGTGTAGGAGGTGCGGCCCCCGCGTACGGCGTCCACCAGGGCCTCGGCCACAGCGGGTGGCGGCCCGAAATAGGGCTCCCCGACATGGAGTTTGATCACCTCGGTGCCGGCCCGTTCCGCGCGGTCGGCCGCGCGGAAGATGTCGTGCAGGCACGACGACGGGATCGTCGCCGCGACGGACGAGAGGCCCGGCTCCTCGGTCACTGGGATGTGCGCGCTCATGCCACCTCCACTTGAACGGACAACTTGGGATGTCGATCGGTCATGCCGTCCGGCCGCCGTCCACCGGCAGCAGCGCGCCGGTCGTCCAGCCGGACTGCTCCGGGTCCAGGAGGAAGCACACGGACCGGGCAATCTCGTGGCCCTCGCCGAAGCGGCCCATCGGGGTCGCGGCGAGGAGCGTGTCACGCAGCGCGGCGGTCTGTGCCGCGTTCATCCCCGCCTCGTGCCACATGGGGGTGTCGACGGGTCCGGGGAGCACCGCGTTGACCCGTACGTCGGGGGACAGTTCACGGGCCAGTGAGCGGGTGAGGCTGTTCAGCGCCGCCTTGCTCGCCCCGTAGAACGACCGTCCCGGCATCGCGAGGACACCGCCCACCGAGGACACGTTGACCACCGCGCCGCGCCGCGCGCGCAGTTCGGGCAGCGCGTGCCGTACGACCTGGGCGGGTGCCCGGACGTGGAGCGCGAACATGGCGTCCAGATCCGCCGGGTCGGCGTCCTCCAGCCGGGCGAAACGGGCCGTACCGGCGTTGTTGACGACACCGTCCAGCCGTCCGTACCGCGCAACGGCGGCGTCGACCGCGCGGGCCGCGGCGCCGGGTTCGGTGAGGTCCTCGCCGACCACCAGCACGGGCCCGTCGACCCGGTCGGCCAGTTCCCTCAGCGGCTGCTCCCGGCGTCCGACGACGGTGAGGAGGGCGCCCCGTTCGGCGGCGAACCGGGCGATGTCCGCCCCGATCCCGGAGCCTGCCCCGGTGACGATGACCGATCTTCCGACGAGACCCACCGCTTACCCCTTCCGTCAGACACCTGTGCCCGCCATGGGCAGGACCGCCGTCACGGCGGCGGCAAGATCGGCGGTGCCGCCGACGTAGAAGTGGCCTCCAGGACGCACGTCCGTGACGAAGCGGCCCGAGGTGACCGCGGCCCACCCGGCGAGGTCCGCCGCCCCGACGAGCGGGTCGTCGGTGCCCCGGAAAGCGTCAACGGGGCAGTGCAGCCGTCCGGACGTGGGCTGGTACGTCTCGTACGCGGTGACGTCGGAGCGCAGCGCTGGGAGCAGCAGTTCCCGCAGTTCGTGGTCGTCCTCCAGGTCGGGGGCGAAACCGTCGAGTCCGGCGACCGCCGACCACAGCTCGTCGTCCGAGGCCCGGTGGGTGCGTCCGCCCGCGGCCCCGGCGGGCGCCTCGCAGCCGGACACGCAGAGCCGGTGCGGGGTGTGCCCTGCGGCCTGGAGCGCGAGGGCGGTCTCGAAGGCGACGAGCGCGCCGAGGCTGTGGCCGAGCAGGACGGACGGCAGTGGCGCGAGGGCAAGGAGCTCCCCGGCGAGCGCGGCGCTCATGGCGCGGACGTCGGGCACGGGGGGTTCGGCGAGCCGGTCGGCGCGGCCGGGGTACTGCGCGGCCAGCAGGTGCGTGC
Organism: Streptomyces sp. NPDC127068; assembly: GCF_042724695.1. NCBI lineage: Bacteria > Bacillati > Actinomycetota > Actinomycetes > Kitasatosporales > Streptomycetaceae > Streptomyces > Streptomyces sp. NPDC127068. The sequence goes on from NZ_JBHXEN010000040.1 coordinate 13,554, forward strand.
CGGGCGGGAGGGCGTCGACCCAGGGCAGGAAGCCGCCCGCCGAGCCGCCGGAATGCGGGAAGCAGACCAGTCGGGCGGCGGGCGCCCGCGGTGTGTTCCCCAGTGTCCGCAACCATGTTCTGCGAGGCATTCTCAGGCGTCCCCCGATTTCTTCCGGCGCGACCGGGTTCCGACGCGGGTCCTCCTTCCGGACCTCCGCTCCGGTAATGGCGAGAGTCCCATGGGTTTTCTCCACCCGCCGTCAATCTTTCCCCTATCAGTCAGTTCCGGGGCCGGGGTGAAAGACCTGGGCAAGGGTTTCCGTATTCGGCGAACGGTGGCGGTGACGATCCCGGGGACAGGCACGGCGAAGCCGGGGTGTCGTGGGACCGGACCGGCACGATGAATAAGGAGAGTCCCTTATGGAACTGCCGATTTCGCTCGTGCGCTCGCTCGATCTCACGGACCCGCTCACCTTCGCCCGGTACGATCCGCGCGATATCTGGCCGCAGGCGCGTCGGCACGCCCCGGTGTTCTGGCATGAGGCGAGGAACGGGAAGCCGGGGTTCTGGGTGGTGTCCCGCCACCGGGACGTGCAGGCCGCGTACAACGACGCGCAGGGGCTGGCGTCCGGCCGGGGGACGGTGCTGGACGTACTGCTGCGCGGGGACGATCCGGCCGGCGGGAAGATGCTTGCCGTCACCGACCGGCCCCGGCACCGTCAGTTGCGCCGGCTGATGCTGCGGGCGTTCTCGCCCCGGGTGCTCGGCGCGGTGGCGGCGGGGATCGCGGAGCGGACCTCGCAGCTGGTGGAGTCGTTCACCGGGGGCGGGCCGTTCGACTTCGCGGCCGAGGTCGCCGACCGGCTGCCGATGACGACCATCTGCGATCTGCTGTCGGTGCCGCGGGCCGACCGGGCGCAACTGCTGCGGTGGAACAAGATGGCGCTGTCGTCGCAGGCACCCGGGGACGACGGGCTGGACTCGCTCGGGGCGCGCAACGAGATCGTCCTGTACTTCATGGATCTGGCACTGGAGCGGCGGGCCGCGCCGGGCGACGACGTGATCAGCATGATGGCGAGCGCGGACGTGGAGGGCGAGCGCCTCACACCCGAGGAACTGGCGCTCAACTGCTACAGCCTGATCCTGGGCGGCGACGAGTCGTCGCGGATGTCGTCACTGGTGGCGGTGCACGAACTGGCCGGGCATCCGAAGCAGTGGGGTGCGCTGCGCGACGGCGAGGTGCCGGTGGACACGGCGGTGGAGGAGGTGTTGCGCTGGGCCACTCCGGCGATGCACTTCGCGCGGACCGCGACCCGTGACCTGGACCTCGCGGGGCAGCCGGTCGCCGAGGGGGACATCGTCACCCTGTGGAACACCTCGGCCAACGACGACGAGACGGTGTTCACCGACCCCCGCTCCTTCGACCTGGCCCGGACCCCGAACAAGCACATCAGCTTCGGGCACGGCGCCCACTTCTGCGTCGGCGCGTATCTGGGGCGGGCCGGGCTCCGGGCGCTGCTGTCGGCGCTGGCGGCGACGGTCCGGGAGATCGAACCGCACGGGGAGCCGGAGCGGATCTACTCGACGTTCCTGTTCGGCTACCGGACGCTGCCGGTCGCGTTCACGTCCCGCTGACGGGTGCGGTCGGGCGGGCCGCTCAGCCGGTGGTGGAGGGGGTTCCCGACTCCCTTACCCGGCGGGCCAGTTCCCGCAGGTCCTGGGCCTCGAAGATGGCGCGCATCGGTACGGTGACCGCCAGCTCGCGGCGGATGCGGCGGGCGAGATGAGCGGCGAGGACGGAGTGTCCGCCGAGGTCGAAGAAGTTGTCCCCGGGACGAGCGGCGGGCACCGCGAGGATCTCCGCGACCAGCCCGTACACCGTGTCCTCCACTCCCCCGCCACTGTCCGGGACGGGCGCGTCGCCGTCCTCGCGGGGGCCGTCGGTGCGGGCGGTGGCCGCCGGGGCCGCGTCCTTCAGTGCGGACCGGTCGATCTTGCCGTTGACCGTGGTGGGGAACCGGTCGAGTGCGACCACGGCGGAGGGCACCATGTGCTCGGGCAGCGCCTCGGCCACATGACGGCGCAGCGCGGCGGGTGAGACGTCGGCGCCGTCGGCGGCGGTGACGTACGCGACGATCCGCGCGTCACCGATTCCGCCCTCGACGGCGGCGACTGCGAGGCCCACCGACGGATGGACGGTCAGCCGGGTCTCGATCTCGCCGAGTTCCACCCGGAAGCCGCGGACCTTGACCTGGCCGTCGGCACGACCGCTGAAGAACAGCTCGCCGTCGGCGCGGCGCCGTCCCAGGTCGCCCGTGCGGTACATCAGCCCGCCGGGGGGTCCGAAGGGGTCGGGGAGGAACTTCAGGGCGGTGGCGCCGGGGCTGCCGAGGTAGCCGCGGGCGAGTCCGCTGCCGGCCACGTACAACTCCCCGTCCGTGCCGTCGGGGACCACGGCGAGCCGTGCGTCGAGCACCCTGACCTGATTGCCGGTCCAGGGGGTACCGATGCCGGTCTCGTCCTCGCCGGTGAGGGGACCCGCCACGGTGGCGCCGACGGTCACCTCGGTCGGCCCGTAGCCGTTGAACATCCGTCTGCCGCGTGACCATTCCCGGACGAGGGCGCCGGTGCAGGTGTCCCCGGTGGACATGACGGTGCCGCCGAGCAGCACCTCATCGCTGTCGGTGACGCTGAGGGCCACCGGGGGCAGCACCGCGTGGGTCACGTCGTGGCGCAGCAGGGTGGCCTTCAGCGGCTCGCCGGGCAGCAGGTCGTCCGCGTCGGCCAGCACCAGCGCGGCGCCGGAGAGCAGTCCGAGCGTGAGGTCCCAGAACGCCGCGTCGAAGCTGATCGACGCCCACTGGAGGACCCGGTCGCCGGGGCCCGCGCCGACCGTCGCCGCCTGGGTGGCCACCATGTCGGCCACCCCGCTGTGCGGTACGGCGACCCCCTTGGGGACGCCCGTGGAACCGGAGGTGTAGATCACGTACATGAGGTGGTCGGGGCGCAGCGGCGCGCGGCGGTCGGCGTCGGTGAGGTCGTGGGTCGGTTCGCTGGCGCGGCGGGCCACGAACCCGGCCTCGTCGAGGACCAGTTCGGGGACGTCCCCGGACGGCACGTCCACGGTGTCCACGCGCAGCAGGAGCCGGGGCCGGGCGTCGTCGAGCATGTGGGCGAGCCGTGGTGCCGGGTAGGCGGGGTCCAGCGGGAGGTACGCCCCGCCGGCCTTGAGGACGGCGAGGACGGCGGTGACCAGTTCGACGGACCTCGGTACGGCGATCGCGACGAGGGTGTCGGGTCCCACTCCACGCGCGACCAGCCGACGGGCCAGCCGGTTGGCGCGGGCGTTCAATTCCGAGTAATCCACCGTGGTGTTGCGGAAGATGACGGCGGGTGCGTCACCCGATCGCGCGACGCTGGATTCGAATAGCTGGGGCACCGTCTTCACCGATCGGCCCTCTCGTCGGGGAGTTCACGATTTTGCACCGCACCCGGTCACCATAGAAGTCCGCTCGCGACGATCGGTGGAAGATGAAAGAGGGGCGAAAGGCAGAGCGCGGGGATATCCGGCCGAGCGCACAATCACGGCAGCCGACCTGCCCGGTCGGGTGTGCGTCCTCCACCGAACGGGAGTGGAATCATGCTTGATGGCTGCGTGCCCTGGCCCGCCGAACTGTCCGAGGAGTACCGCCGTGCGGGGTACTGGTCGGGTCGGCCGCTCGGTGAACTCCTCGCGGAGTCCTGCGCGGCCCACGCCGATCGGGTGGCAGTGGTGCACGGGGAGCGCCGGGTGACGTACGGGGAACTCGGTTCGGCGTCGCTGGAGACGGCGGGCGGGCTGCTGGCGCTGGGTATCGGCCCGCTGGACCGGGTGGTGGTGCAGTTGCCCAACACCCCGGAGTTCGTGGTGGTGGTCCTGGCGCTGCTGCACGTGGGGGCGATACCGGTACTGGCGCTGCCGGGTCACCGCAAGAGCGAGATCACGCATCTGTGCGGACACTCGGGGGCGGTCGCGTACGTGGTGAAGGACGTCCACGGGGGCTTCGACCACCGGGAGCTGGCTCGGGAGGTGCTCGCCGCGGTGCCGGGTGTGCGGCATGTGGTGGTGGACGGTGACGCGGCGGAGTTCACGGCGCTGGACTCGCTGCGCGCGGGGTCCGCGGATCTGCCGCGGGTCGATCCGTCGGAGCCCGCGTTGTTCCTGCTGTCGGGCGGGACGACGGGCCTGCCGAAGCTGATCCCCCGGACCCACGACGACTACGCGTACAACATGCTGGCCTGCGCGCGGGCGCTGGGAGTGGACGCCGGCAGTGTGTATCTGGCGGTGAACCCGGTGGCGCACAACGCGGCGCTCGGCTGTCCCGGTGTGCTGGGCACCCTGCTGGTGGGCGGCCGGGCGGTGATGGCCGGGGGGCTGCGGCCGGACGAGGCGTTCGCCCTGGTGCGACGGGAGGGGGTCACCTTCACCACCCTCGTGCCGCCGCTGGTGCGGATGTGGGTGGAGGCGGCGCTGAAGAGCGGGGCTCGGCTGCCGGACGTGCTGCTCCAGGTGGGCAGTTCGAAGTTCAACCCGGCGGAGGCCGAGCGGGCTCGGAAGGTGCTGGACTGCCGTCTCAGCCAGTGGTTCGGGGTCGGCGAGGGGTTGCTGACGTACACCAGGGTCACGGACGCGGACGAGGTGATCCTGCACACCGAGGGCCGTCCGCTGGCCGACGCGGACGAGGTGCGGATAGCGGGACCCGCGGACGAGGAACTGCCGCCGGGGCGGGAGGGCGAGTTGCTGGTGCGCGGTCCGTACACGATCCGCGGCTACTACCGGGCCCCGGAGCAGAACGCGCGGGCGTTCACCGACGACGGGTTCTTCCGGACGGGGGACCTGGCGGTGCGGCGCGCCGACGGCAACATCGTGATCACGGGCCGGATCAAGGACGTCATCAACCGGGTCGGGGACAAGGTCCCGGCGGAGGAGGTCGAGCGGCATCTGCTGGCGCATCCGGGGATACGGGACGCGGCGGTCGTCGGGGTCGCGGACCCCGTACTCGGGGAGCGTTGTTATGCGTTCGTCGTGGGGCAGGGGGAGGAGCTGCGGGCCCCGGCGCTGAAGGCGTTCCTGCGCGGTTCGGGGCTCGCCACGTACAAGGTGCCGGACCGGATCGTGGTGATGGACGCGTTCCCGCACACGGCGGTCGGCAAGGTCGACAAGGGTGCGCTGCGGGCGTCGGTGGCCCGGGGCTGATCCGGGGCGGGCGGCGGCGGTCATCGGGGCGCGCCGGCCCGGCCCGCGGCGAGGAACTCCAGGATGCTCCGGTTCGCCGTCAGCGGGTCCTCCAGACAGCCGCAGTGCCCGCAGTCGGCAGTCTTCTGGTAGGGCCAGGGTCGGCATGCGGGGACAGGGCCGCGACGTCGCCGCCGAAGCCCACCACGAGCGAGCCTTCCGGGGTCACGGTCAGCGCATGGTCTGGCGCGGGGAACACCAGCTCCCGGCCGATCTGCCGCCCGGCCGCCAGCTCCCACAGGCGCACCGTTCCATCCGAACCACCGGTGACGACCCTGAGTTCTCCACCGATCACCGCGGTCACCACCGCGGACACGGTGCCTTCGTGGCCGACCAGCCTGCTGACTTCCCGTCCCATGACCAGGTCCCACACGCGCACGGTGGCGTCGTGCCCTGCCGTGATCGCGTGGGCTCGGCTGCCGACGACCGCTGTCGCGACCGCCCACGCCTCGCCGTCGTGGCCCGGCAGGGGTTCCCCGACCGATTGTCCGGTGGTCAGGTCCCAATGCCAGACCGTGCCGCCGCTCGTACAGCCCACCGCATGGGGCCTGTCATCGATCACCAGCGTGTCGATGGCCATCAAGAAGTCGTCGTGCCCGGTGAGTTCGCCGACCTGTTCCCCACTGGCCAGGTCCCAGACCCGCACGGACACGTCGTCGTCGCTGGCGAGCGCACACGGTCGCCCCTGGACGACAGCCGTGCCCAGACACCACACCTCACCGTTGATCCCCGGCAGCTCGCCCGTCTGTTGTCGGGTGGCCAGGTCCCACGCGAGTACCGCCCAGTCACTGGCCGTGACGATGTACGGCCGACCGTCCACGACCTCCGTCGCCACCGCCCACACTCTGCCGTTGAGGTCGCTCATGGGTCCGCCGACCGGCTGGCCGGTCTCAAGGTCCCGCACCCGGACCGTCTGGTCCCCGCTGCCGGTGACCACGACGGGGCGGCCGTCCGCGAAGGTCGTCACTACCGTGTCAAGACCGCCGGTGTGACCGGACGGGTTCATCTGGAAGTGCGGGTCACTCTGCGCGCCGGTGGACCACAGCACCCGCCATGGCTCGGCTTCGACGTCCTCCACCGACACGGTGGCAATCCGTGCCGACAACTCCCGGTCCCCGTACCGAGCCGCGTCCAGGGCCAGCAGCTGCCGCCGCACCCACGGTGTCACGTCCCGGTGTACGTCCACCGACGCCCGGTAAACCGCAGCCATCAGTCGCGCATCGGAATCCGCATCGGAAGCAAGCAACCCCACAACCCGCTCCGGATCAGCGTTCACCAGCCATCGCAGGTCCGTCCACCACCCTTCCGCCCCCGATGCCGAAGCGGTCATGTGAACGTCGTCACTCATGGCCGAAACTCTAGTGATGCGGCCGGACAGGACGTCCGCCAGGTTGGATCAAGCTGCGCTCTTGAGAGGCCGTCCGCCCCGGCGGATGCCTTTCTCGCTGCGGATGCGGGCGCGTTCTCGGACGGTGCCCTCGTCGGCCTGCACCAGTTGGGCGATCACTGTTTCTGCCCTTCCTGGTCGGTCAGTCTGCGCACACGGACAGGCTCGGCCACCGCGCCTCCAGCGGTCGGATCAGACGTCTCTGCACGTCCAACCGCCATGACGTCCAACCCGGCGAACCGATGCGGTCAGAGCACTAGACGCAGGTACGTTCCGGTTGGACCGACCGGTCCTGGGGTTCCAGCAGATATCCCTTGCCCCAGGCGGTGCGGATGGAGAGGTGGACCGGGTCGAGGCGGCGGCGCAGCCGCATGATGTGCAGGTCCAGGGAGTTGCGGGTGGGGCTGCACTCCGCGGCGCCCGCCAGCCGCCGACGCAGTTCGTCGCGGTGGACGACGGCTTCGAAGCGCTCGACGAACAGGGCCATCAGTTCGGTCTGGGTGGTGGAGATGCTCACGGACCGGGTGTCGTAGTAGAGCGTGCCCGAGGCGTCCAGGACAGGGGTCCGGCGGCTGGTCGCGCGGTGCCGCAGGGCGGCGACCCGGGCATCCAGGTCGATACGGGATATCGGCGCGCGTACCCAGTCCTCGTGCGGATCGCTACAGAGCGGGGGTTCCGCGCCGCCCTCCACCACGAGCAGACAGGGAATTCCCTCTCTTTTACAGTAGTCACGTAAGTTCGCCTGTACAGGCCAGCGCACGAATCTGACACTACTGTTGGAGTTCCTGAACACCAAAGCTCCCCAGGGCAGGTCTCCGATCACGGCCACGGAACACTAGCAAGCGCGCCAATCCCGGACAAGAAGTGTTCGGGGCAACCGGACCGCGTTCGGCGTATGACCATCGCCGGCGAATTAGCCGGTCTCTTCCGGCACGGTGTCCAAGACTTCTGACGGGGCATCTGACGACGCGTCGGAGGAGGGGGCGGGCGGCGGCGGTGGTCCGGCCGCCTCGTGCCCGGTGTCCTGTCGACGGGACGCCCCGCCGGCACGCCGGCCGGAGTAGCGGGCCCGCAGGGGTGCGCTCGCGGCGGGCCCAGCGGTGAAGACGTGGTGCGCGGTGTCGACGCGCAGACCGGTGGCCCGGTCGACGACGACGGGTTCGACCTCGCGGCCGGTGCGCGCGTCGACCAGGATCATGCTGCGATCCTGCGGTGGCAGCCGCTCGTTCACCCAGGCGGCCATGGCCAGCAGCAACGGCCGCAGTGCGCGTCCGGGCCCGGTCAGCAGGTACTCGTCCGGCTCCTGTGTCCGGGGCGCCGACCGGCCGAGGTCGGGGTCGTTCGGGCGGGGCCGCTGGTCCTGCCCCGGGCAGGGGCGGCGGGTCATGAGCCCCTGCCGCACGAGGGTGTCGAGCCGGGCTGCCAGTACGTCGGGCGGGGTGCCCAGACTGGCCCGGAACTCCTCGGGACGGGTGAGTCCGTCGAAAGCGTCGTGTAGCAGTTCCAGTGTCCACCAGTCCCCGATGTGCTCGACGGTCGCCGCCAGTGGGCAGTCCTTGATCCGGGCCTTCATTTCCTCTCCCTCTGAATGTCGTGCTTTCCAGTGGAACGATCCGGCCGTGAATTTTGCCAGGCTTTCCGTTACAGCACCACACTGATCTCAGGAACCCAGCAGAAAAACAACGCAGGCACTCGGGGAAAGAGCTGCCGGGTATGAGAATGGGACTGGGACTGGGGCCTATTGATCCGAAGCGATTCAGGTTCGCGCTCACAGAAGTTTTTGATCATGTGGCTTTCGGTTCGGGTGGTCGCCCCAGGAGCTGGGCTTCGGTTCCGGGATGACCCACCGACACGTCCAACGCCCTTGTGAGGACCTGCAAGCCAGATGGGCGTTCGTTCACCGTCGCCGCGGGCGACGTGCTGATCCATCCCGAGCTGGTGGAGCAGGCGACGAAGGACGCCGAGGGGTCCGGCAGGGGGACCGCAGGGGATGCCCCGCACCGGAACAGGGTGTCGCCTTCCTCGGGCAACGCCCACCGTCGCCGCAGACGCGATCGACGGCAACGGTGAATGCGCTTCAATCGCTTTGGGCGCGCACCCCCTCGCCGTGGTCTGCGAAGCCGCAACCTCACGGGCTGGGCCGGTCCCGCCTTGCGCACCCTCAAAAATAGTCACTCTGACAATAATTCCTCGCTACCATCGCCCCTCATGAGCAACCGTCTGAGAAACCTCGCCACCGAGAACGAACGCGTGGCGACCACCGGCACCTACACCACCTCCACCGGCGCCCGGGTCTCCATAGCCCCTGCTCTCGCCGCCGCCCGCTCCGGGACCGTCTCCCACTCCCCCGCCTTCGCTCCGGCGCCCACCGGACCCTTCACCGGCCGGGCCGAGGTGACCGACGAGGACAGCCTGCGCGCCGCCCGCCGCCTCACCGACGAAAGCGTCGAACACCTCGCCGTCCTCAACTTCGCCTCAGCCCGGAACCCCGGCGGCGGTTACCTGCGCGGCGCCAAGGCACAGGAGGAAGACCTGTGCCGCACAGCCCTCCTCTACTCGTGCCTACTCGAAGCCCCCGACTACTACGCGGCCCATCGGGCATCCGCCGACCTCAACTACAGCCACCGGGTGATCTTCTCCCCACACGTACCGGTGATCCGCGACGGTTCCCACACCCTGCTCGACCAGACGTACCAGGTCTCCTTCCTGACCTCCCCCGCTCCCAACGCCGGCCAACTGACGCGGCATTCGACGGGCGAGAAGCCCGACCTCAGGGACACTCTCACCGAACGCGCCCGCCGCGTCCTCGGCGTGGCCGCCCACCACGGCGTGCGCGAACTCGTCCTCGGCGCCTGGGGCTGCGGCGTCTTCGGCAACGACCCGGCCGAGGTGGCGGACGCGTTCGCCAAAGCCCTGCACACCCACGGCGCCCCGTTCGCCCGAATCACCTTCGCCGTCTGGGACCGCTCGGCCGACTCCCCCAACCGCACCGCCTTCCGGGCCAGGTTCGCCGGCTGACGACGTTCCGCATCACCCGAATCGAAGAGGACGTGGCAGTTCGGACAGAGACACAGCAGGTTCTCGACCCCCGCGACCATCGCAGTGTCCAGCAAGTGCCCCATCAGCGGATACGGCTCATCAAGCCCATGAGACTTGCCCAGTAACCGAGCATCAACCATGTCTCCCCCCCCATACGCGCACGCCACGTCAGGCAATCCAGTAGACCGGCGCTCCAGCACAGGGGGGCCTACTCGTCCGCCGTGGAGTCACCTTCCAGCGCACCAAGACCTGGAAGGAATCCACCGACCCCGACCGCGAGGCGAAGCTGGACCGGATCGAGCACGTCCTGGACCGTTTCCCCGACCGGGTCTTCGCGTTCGACGAGTTCAGCCCACTCCCGACCCACCGCAGCCGAACGGAAGCACTCCGACCTGTTGCCGGCCACCTACCACCGCACCCATGGAGTCCGGTACTTCCACGGCTGCTACTCGGTCGGCGACGACATGTTGTGGGGCGTCGCCTGCCGCAAGAAAGGTGCCGCGAACACGCTGGCCGCACTCAAGTCGATCCCCGCCGCCCGGCCCGACGGCGCCCCCATCTACGTGATCCTGGACAACCTGTCCGCCCACAAAGGCACCGACATCCGCCACTGGGCTACAAAGCACAAGGTCGAGCTGTGCTTCACCCCGACCTACGCCTCTTGGGCCAACCCCATCGAGGCCCACTTCGGACCGCTGAGGCAGTGCAGACACGAGCCCTGCACGCCTATCTACGCTGGCGCAACGCCAACGCCCGCCACCGCGACGTCCCGGCCGCCGAACGCAAGGAACACGCCCGCATCCGAAGCGAGAAGGGCATCAGGCGGACGGCTCGATGTCCCCCGCGAAGACGATGACCTGGTCGATGAGGCTCTGCCGCAGATGGACGACGTCCGTTCCCGCCAGGCGGGGGCCTCCATCCGGCGTCGTGAAGACCCACTGGTACCGGGCCCACTCGTCCGGCATGTCCACCGCCGAACAGCGCACCATCGTGCCGGTCCCCGCGGGGTGGCGCCGGATGTCCAGCACGAACCGCTCGACCGCTTCGATCCCCTCACTGCGGCCCAACGGTCCCCAGAAGACCACGTCCGAGGTGAGGGCCTGGGAGAGCAGCACAGTCACATAGCTGTCGTCCGAGGCGTTGAACGCGGAGATGAACGTGTCGATCGCGGACCGCGCGGTCTCTTCCTGCATGCACCAGTCATACCACTCGCCTCGCGGACCGCGCTCGTCTCGTGAGCCGTCTCCCGACCACGGTGAACCATCCCGGTCACAGCACTAGCCGCGTACGGGACCGCAACGATGAACCTGGCCCCGCGCGGTCTGGAGCTGAAGACGCTCGATCCGTACCTCGCCGGGTGGTCCCGGCGCTCGGGCACTTCCCCGTACGGATGATCAGCAACGGCGCTGTCGACCGCACCGTCCACGGCTGGATCGCCGACGAACAGAGCCACTCAACCGTCAAGAACAGCCCGGCCGTCCTCGTCCGCGTGATGGAGCAGGCGGTCCGGGACGGGCTGATCACGGTCAACCCGGCCCGGGTCACCGGCTGGCAGCGCCAGTACAAACAGACCGAAGACGAACTCGACACCCCCCGCCCACGTCCTCCGCAAGATCGCCGGACACGGCTCCCAGCCCACCACCCAGCGCTACCTCCACCCCGACATGTCCCACATCACCGATACCGGCGCTGCCTCACGGCCCACCTCAACCCCGTCCGCGCACCCCAGCCTGGCCGCCCAGCCCGTCCCCGGAAGGCGCCGCTAGACCGCGTGGTCCCCAACTGGTCCCCAGGATCACCGTCCTGGCGACGAGGCGTGCTCTGGCATCTCTGGTCCCTGCAGGGTGGAGAAGGCGGATTGACCGGCGGACTGATGCTCCTATTGGGTGTCAAGCGGCGGTGAGCCAGTCGCGGTAGGTGTTGGCGAGGTTGTCGTCTCGGCGGATTCCGCGTTCGAGGGTGGAGATCGTGGCGGGCCAGACTCCGAAGTGGCGGGCCGCTGCGGTGAGGGTGATGTTCTTCGACTGCCGCAGGGGTCGCAGGTCTGCAATGCCTGGGATGGTGACCGTGGTGGTCAGACAGCGGAAGATCTCCCGGGCGATGGCCCGTTTCAGCAGCCGGATGATCTCCTTCTTGGTTCGGCCGGCGGCGGTCAGTCGTGCCACGTAGTCGCGGGTACGGGGATCGCTGGACATGCGGACCAGAGCGATGCGGTAGAGGGCGGCGTTGGCGGCCCGGTCGCCGCCTCGTGAGAGGCGGTGCCGCCTCGTGCGGCCGCTGGAGGCGGGGACGGGGGCGGCCGCAGAGGGCGGCGAAGGACGCCTCGGTCCGCAGGCGTTCGGGATTGCCTCCGGCTGTGACCAGCAGTTGGGCGGCGGTGTCGGGGCCGACGCCGTAGGCGGCCCGCAGGCCGGGGTTGTGGGCGGTGACCTCGCTGTCGAGGGCCCGGGTCAGGGTCTGGTGTTCGACGGTGAGTTGCTTGACGCGCCGGGCGAGGCTCTTCAGTGAGGTGAGGACCGCTGTGTGGACCGCGTCCCCGGCCGGTCGCAGCCGGGCCAGGGCGTCGGTCCGGTCGGCGCCCTTGAGCTGCCCGAACTTGGCGCGGATGCTCGCGGGTGCGGTGACGAGGATGTGGGTGATCTAGTTGAGGGCGGCGGTGCGGGCCTTGACGGTGGAGCGGGCGGCGTTGTGCAAAGCGCGTATGCCGGTGACGGTGTCGCCCTTGGGTGCGCTGGAGGCCCGTCCGGACAGTCCGGCGCAGGCGGCGGCGTAGGCGTCGATGGGGTCGGACTTGCCGATGCGGCGGCGTTCAGCCCGGTCGGGCCGGTTGACCTCCACGACGTCCAGGCCCGCTGAGCGGGCGGCGCGGGTGAAGCCTGCCCCGTAGGAGGCGGTGCCTTCCACGCCGATCGCCCTCACTTGGCCGTGGGCGTTCACGAAGGCCAGGGCCGCGGCGTATCCGGCGGCGGTGGTAGCGAACTCGGCGTCCGCGAGGTGGCCTCCGTTGTCGCTGATGACCGCGACGTGAATGGTGTCGGCATGGGCGTCGACCCCGCCGACCACATCCTGGTCCGTGGTGCCGTCCGCGACTGCTGATGCCGCCTTCCAGCCGAAGGTGGGCGCCGGCCGGGTGGCGCAGACAGGACATTTCATAAACGAAACGCCCAGCGAGAGGGTGTCTCACGTGGTGCGTTTCGCGAGCTTCTTGTAGCAGGTCAGGGTGGCGGCGAGACCGAGGACGGCAAGGACGTGCGAGCCCTTTCGTTCGTATCGGACGGTGAGGCGGCGGTAGCCGAAGAGCCAGGCGATCGACCGCTCGATCTTCCAGCGGTGCCGGCCGAGGCGTTCGCCGGACTCGATGCCGGGCCGTGCGATGCGCGCGACAAGCCCGCGCTCGCGCAGCCAGGCCAGGTGTTCCGCTCGGCGGTGGCGAGCCCGACCCGGGCGGTTCACTGCGAAGCAACGGAACCCCGGCTGCGTTCTGGTCGTCATCACGGGTGTCGGTCCTCTCCAGCAGCTGGGCCCGGCAGCCGCATAACAAGGAACCTCTGATGAAGCATGTACTGCCAGGTGGGCCCGATTCCTCTCGCATCGGCTTGGGTTCCCTGGCCCCGACGGGAGTCTCCACGATGAACGGGGCTTCGATGGCATCGGGTTGAACAGCTCCATTCCATGTGCGCAGGCCCTCGAAGACACCGGCGAGCCATCAATTACGGGCGCGTCGGCCGATGGCTTCGTGGTGCCGGGATTCGGTCTCGTTTTGCATTCCGAATCTCGTTTCGTATCCCGGTGACAGTTAGGCGTGTTCGAGAACTCCGAGCGCGAGCCGGGACGACCCCGAGATCCGGCCGTGTGGGGAACACTATGTTCTATCGTAGACCCAAGAAAGGAATGTGCGCATGGCAGACGCATTTGCCAGCGATGATGCGGCCGTTGACGACGGTCTTGCAAAGATCGTCACAGGCATGCTGGAGCGGGTCGACGACCTCGGCGACTCCCTGGCCGAGCTGATCGATTCGGCAGCTGGCGAGCATCGCCTTCCGTTGGAGGATCTGCACGCTTCCTGCCGCGCCGAATTGCGCAATGTGCTGCGAGCGTTAGCCGGTGAGGCTCCGCTGTACACCACCATCGGCGCCAGTACCGGGCGCAGGCTCGCCCAGAAGGACATGCCGGAGGCCGTCGTGGTGACCGGCTACCGCATGGGCTTCCGTCATATCTGGGAACTGCTGATAGCCGAGGCCGAGGCTACCGGCCTGGTGGACGACAAGGGCCTGGTCGCGGCGGCGTCCTCGATCTGGCGCTTCCAGGACATCATGATCGAGTCCGCGGTGTCCGGCTACCGCGCGGCCGCTACCGCGCGGATACGGACAGCCGCGCAGGAGCATTCGGCTTTGCTGGACGCCCTGCTGACCAATCGAAGCCTTGATCTCGGCATGTTGCAGGCGACCTTGGATGTGCTGCGCATGCCGCGGTACGGATGGTTCGCGGTACTGGTGGCGGAGCTGCCTTCGGCCGGCCCTCCCGCCCTCGCGCGGACCGAGGAGGCGCTGCGGCGGTCCGGGTTCCACTCGGTCTGGCACCTTCAGGCGGACGCCCAGGTCGGCATCATCCAGCTCGGCCGGCCCGGGCAGCTTGAGGAACTCGCCGAACTACTGGAGGGCGCCGTGACCCGCCGGGCCGGCCTCAGCCCGGTCTACGAGGACCTGTACCTCACCGGTGCTCACCGGTGGTGCGCCAGGGCCGCGATGCAGAGCAGGGGCCCGGGCGGACGTTCGGTGACCGTGTTCGACGACCACCTGGTGGCGGTCGCCGCAGCGGCGGTACCCGAGATCGGCCAGCGTCTGGCCGGCCACGTCTTCGGCCCTCTGGACGAGCTGCCGCAGGCGGAGCGCAAGGTGTTGATAGACGCGCTGGAGACCTGGATCGACTGCGGCGGCTCCGTCGAGGAAACCGCCAAACGCATGTACTGCCACCCCAATACCGTGCGCCTGCGCCTGCGCCGCATCCGCAAGCACACCGGCCGTTCCCCCGCCGATCCGAAGGACGTCGCCGAACTCTGCCTCGCGCTCTACGCACTCAGGCAGAAGCCCGCGGCGGCCGACCCCGCCCGCCGGGGGACGGCGCTCGCGGCCTCCCGGCAGAGAGGTCGCTGACCTCGTACCGAGGTGCCGTGAGCGACCGCGGCGAGCGGCTTCCGGCGCGTCGCGGTGCGCGACGGGCCGAGCCCTTGAGCGCGCGGCCGTCGACGACGGTGGCGCGACCGTCGGACCCGGAGGGCGACAGCGCCCGGTCGGGTTCGGTGGCGGCACCCTGCCGGTCGGCCAAGCGGGCGCCGACCATCCGAATTCGGCGCCTGGATCGTCTTCGACGATGGACCCGGACGACGTTGTGAAAAGCACACCGGCGGCGGAGCAGGACAGTGCCTCTTCACATTGACCGGAAAGACCGCAGCGGCGAACCTTGTATTCAAGTCACCGTGCCCGGATCAGTCGGCTCCCGACCCTTCCCCAAAAGCGGATGCGGCCGTACCACGTGGCGGAAACGATGTCACTTCTCAAGGAGAATCATTTTGGGCAGCGAATCGCAGGGCCGTGTGCGCGCAGCTACCTCGGTCACTGCCTTAGACCACATCAGGCTGGATGTAGTGGACATTGACATCGCCGAACGGTTTTATTTCGACGCACTCGGGCTCACCGGCGTCGTGCGCTACGATCTGACCGACCGGGTCATTTCACAGATGGCGCCGGACGGCAGGCCAGCAGGTGTAGAACTCTGGCAGGAACGAGATCTTGCGCCGAACCCGCACCCTACTCAGCACATCGCGTTTCGCGTCGCCGATGTTCCGGTGTTGGTGGAACATATTCGCGCACTCGGATACCGGGTCATCACCGAGCCATATCGAATCCATCAAGAGACGGTGGCATTCGTGGCCGACCCCGATGGTCACACTATTGAACTCAACGACTTCCTAGGACGCCCGATAGGAGGAGAATCGGTATGACGGCCGGGATTACGACCACTACGGATTACCTGAACCGGCTCATTTCTTCCCTGCGAGGGCTCGATGTGTCCCGGGTCTCGGACTGGGGATCACGGCTGGCCGAACTGGCCGGCAACGGTCAGCGTCTGCTGGTGGCCGGCAACGGCGGGTCCGCGGCGCAGGCCCAGCACCTGACAGCCGAGTTGGTGGGCCGGTTCCAGACGGAACGCCCGCCGATATCCGCGTTGGCGCTGCATGCCGAGACATCCTCAGTCACCGCGATCAGCAACGACTACGGCTACGAGCAGGTCTTCGCCCGGCAAGTCCGGGCACACGCGCGGCCGGGCGACATCGTGCTGCTCATGTCCGGCTCCGGCCGCAGTGCCAACCTGCTGCGTGCCGCGGAGGCCGCACGCGAGGTCGGCGCGGTGACGTGGGCGCTGACGGGACCCGCGCCCAATCCACTGGTCACGCTGGTGGACGAAGCGGTGACCGTGACGGCACAGGCGACATCCACGGCGCAGGAATGCCACCTCGTGGTGATCCACCTGATGTGCGCGGCCATGGACGACGCCATCGCCGCCAAGGGCTCCACCGCCGCAGACGCCGTGGGTTCCCACCCGTCCGCGCCGCTCTCTTCGTTGGCCGCCTCCTCGCCATCGGAGCCGGTCGAGGAGGGCCGACCGGCTGCGGCACCCGGAGTCCGCACGAACCTGGTGGTGGTCGGCGATGCGTTCCTCGACCGCGACCACACCGGCCGGGTGGAGCGGGTCGCCTCCGATGAACCGGCCCTGGTCGTGAGCGGTGGCACCACGCGCATGCGCCCCGGCGGTGCCGCACTGGCGGCCGTCATGAGCGCGAGACAGGACCACGCGGTCACCCTCGTCACCGCGTTGGGAGAGGACGCGGTGGGCGACCAACTGCGCACGCTGCTGGACGAAGCGCGAGTCGAGGTGGTCGATCTCGGGCTGGACGGCCCGACTGCGGTGAAGACGCGGATACGCGCCGCCGCGCGCACCCTGATGATGCTGGACGAGCACGATGTCTGCCCACCGATCGGGCGGGAGAGCGACACAGCGTTACCCGCGGCACGGCGCGTACTGACGGCTGCCGACGGCGTCCTGGTGTCCGACTACGGTCGAGGCGTCACCGCGCACACCGGCCTGCGTGACCTCCTCGCTGAGGCCGCTCGGCGCTCTCCGCTGGTCTGGGACCCGCATCCGCGCGGCGCGGTTCCGGTCGCCCATACCGCCGTCGTGACGCCGAACAGCCGGGAAGCCCGAGTCATCGCCTCCCGACCGGGCAGCGGCGCGTTGTCGGACGACGTCGAGGCGGCACGCGCGGTAGGGCGCGTGTGGGGGCCGGTCCAGGTGGTGCTCACCCGGCAGGAGCACGGGGCCGTCCTGCTCTCCGACGCGGATCTGCCGCCGCTGGTCGTGCCCGCGAAGGCTGCCGCGGGAGGGAAGGCCGACGCCTGCGGTGCCGGCGACTTCTTCGCCGGTCACCTCGCCGCCATGCTGGCCTGCGGTCAGTTGCCCAGCGAGGCAGTGGCATCGGCGGTGCGGGCGGCGTCGGAGTACGTCGCGGCGGGTGGCCCCAGGTCCTTGGCCCACCGGCCCGACAACGGCTCACCGACGACCGGGCCCTCGGGGGCCGGGCGCACGGCGGCAGTGCGCGGGGCCGTCGAGCTCGCCGAGGCGGTCCGGGCCAGGGGCGGCACCGTGGTTGCCGCGGGCGGGTGCTTCGACCTCTTGCACGTCGGGCACATCCGGCTGCTCGAACAGGCACGCCAACTGGGTGACTGCCTGATCGTCTGTCTGAACAGCGACGACTCGATGTCCCGGCTGAAAGGCCCGTCGCGCCCCGTCGTACCGGCGGCGCAGCGCTCTCTCGTGCTCGAAGCACTCGCTTCCGTGGACAGCGTGCTGGTGTTCGACGAGGACACGCCCGACGAGGCCATACGCGCGCTGCGACCCTCGATCTGGGTCAAGGGCGGCGACTACTCGGGGATAGGGATTCCCGAGAGCAAGCTGGTCGGTTCGCTGGGCGGACGAACCGTGGTCGTACCGTTCGTCGCCGGCTGGTCGACGTCGTCGCTGATCGAGTCGGCGCGGACCCGGTGACCGGCATGAGTCAGCGGAGCGTGCTGGTCACGGGAGCTGCCGGGTTCATCGGCCGACACGTGGCGCGGGCCTGTCTGGAAGCCGGATACCAGGTCACCGCGGTAGACCTCGCCACGCCGCCCTGCGACCTCCGCCGGGACACCGCCTTCCACACCGGTTCGTTCGACGACCCCGCGATTCTTCAGGCGGTGGCCGCAGGCCAGTTCACCGCGGTGGTGCACCTCGGCGCGATCAGCAGCACCGTCGAGGAGGACTGGCAGGCGCTGGAGCGAACGAACGTCACCGGACCCGCGGCACTGGCGGAGCGCTGCGAGCGAAGCGGCACGCGGTTCGTCTACGCGTCCTCGTTCAGCGTCTACGGTGGGATCACCGGTCGGCGGGCACTGCCGGAGACCGCACTGGGCTCCCCCGCGTGCTCCGGCCCGCTGAACGCCTACGCCCAGTCGAAGACCTTGTTCGACACGCACATGACCACGCGGTCCGGCATCCACGGAGGACCGGGATGGGCGGGCCTGCGGTTCACCAACGTCTTCGGCACCGGGGAACTGCACAAGGAGTCGATGGCCTCCATCATCGGCCAGCTCCTCCTCGCCACCGCGCGGCAGGAACCGCTCACGGTCTTCGCCGACACGTTGGAGGCGTGCCGGGACTACGTTCCCGTCGCCACGGTCGCGCGGACGTGCGTCCTGATGGCTGATCCCGCGGCGCCCTCCGGCATCTACAACCTCGGATCGGGCCATGCGGTCAGCTTCGCCGAGTTGCTCCACTGGTGTTCGGACTTCGCGGAGACACCACTGAACGTGCGGTTGGTCCCGAACCCCCACATCGGCCGGTATCAGTACTGGACCTGCGCCGACATGTCCGCTCTGGACAGAGCGCTCCCGGCACGGCCCCGTCCGGGTCTGGACGACCTGCGCAACGCCGCCCATGAGTTGTACCTGCATTTCGAGAACACAGGAAAACACGCTGAAAGCGCGGTCGCCGCGAGCATGGAGATCAAGTGAGTATTGACACGGTCGTGGTGGGCAGGGATCAACTGGATCTACTCATCCCCCTGATCGTCGAGCATCAGCGCGCCTGCGGAAGAGAGGTCGACCTCGCCATCACCCGCGCCTTCTTCGAGGGTGTCGTCGGAAATGATGCGAGTTTCCAGATCATCGCGATCGAAGAGGGCGTCGCTGTGGGATGCGTGATGGTCGATCCCATTCCGAACCTCCAGTTCGCGGACAATGTGGCGTACGTGCACGACGTGTACGTAACCGAGCCCCTCCGTGGTTTCCGAGGCATTGGAGCGATTCTAGTGGCCGCGGCGTTCGTGGAGGCGATGCGGCGGGGCTACGAGTACGCCGAAGGCGAGACCGAACCCGATAACACTCCCGCGCGGAAACTCTACGACCGCTTGGCGAAGAAAATGGGAGTCGGCTGCAAGGACGTGGGCTCGGTGCGCTACCTCCTGGATCTTCGCCCCGGCATCGAGCGCGCGCGGAACGAGCCCGAGTACCTGGACCGGCTCGCCAGCCCCCGGCTCCTGAGCCGCTTGAGTGCCCCGCCGGAAGCCGACGGACACTGACCAAGAAGGGCGCAAATGCCTACTGCAATGGTCTTCATCAACGAAGGCGTGGGCAACGGGATCATCACGGCGCCACTCCTGGCGGCGCTGGAGCGAAGCCACCCGGGGCAGCGCTACTTTATGGCACCGAATATCGCACTTGAGGCGGAATGGGTGCGCTCGGCGTTCGGTATGCAGGGTCCTTCCGGGACGTTCCCGGCACTGTGGCGACGGTTCTCACCGATTGATCGGGAGGAACTGTGGAATTTCATCGACCGCAATGACGTAGACCTAGTCGTCAATCTCAGGATGGAGTTCGCCGAAGAGGACGGAAACTACTTCGATTTCCGTTCCGAGGCGATGAAAAGGGGGGTCGAGTGCTGGGACCTGCATGAATTGGGCGGGCCTCAGCGGCTGCCCTTCGGTGAACAGGCCGCCCGTCTTCTGCGCGCACACGATGTCCCCGTCGACCTGAACCGCTCGGCCTGGCTCGCCGACCGGCGGCAGGCACGTCCAGGACTGACGGGTTGCTATGTCGGTGCCAGTGCCGCGGTCAAGCGCTGGCCGACGGAGGACTGGTCGACTCTGATCGCGCAGCTGGGCGACCAGGGTCTCAAGGTCGAGATCGCCGTCGGCCTGGCAGCGGACGAACAGGTGCTGGCACATCGGCTGTCGTCGGAGCCGGGTGTCACCAAGACCGTCCATCTGCACTCGCTGGAAGCCCTCCGCGACTGGATCGCCGGGCTGGACGTGCTGGTCAGCAACGACACGCTGGCCGTACACCTGGCGGCCGCACTGGGGTGCCCGGTGGTCACGCTGTACCTGGCGACCGACGGCGACATCTGGTCACCGGCAGCACCGCCTGACGTCTCGCGGGTCGTGCAGAGCGCCCTCGCGCTGTCGTGTTCCCACATGAAGCCGAACGGCACCTGCCGGCTCTACTACACCGGGTGCCCGGCCCCGTGCGCGGCCGGTGTGACCCCGGCTGACGTGCTGATCGAACTGAACCAATTGGAATGGAGCAGGCGGCAATTCAGCCGCCAGGAGGTGGTCGAATGACCCGGCGACGCGCTATCGCAGTACTCGGTGGCCGGCCCGGCAACGCGGGAGCCGATGTCCTCCTGCTCGCGGAGATGATCGGCGAAGAGCTCGCCAAGCGCGGCTACGGCGTGGTGAGCGGCGGAGAGGGCGGCGTGGCGGCCGCGACCAACAAGGGCTGTCAGGCGGTCGGCGGCGACACACTCGCGTTGCTGAAGTGGAACCGTCTGTCCGACGCCGAGGAGGGGACCACCTGGGCCCTGCCCACGTCCATGGACCTGGCTCGGAGCAACATCCTCAACTGGTGCGGCGACGGCATGATCGCGTTCGAGGGCCGTTACGGCACGCTCACCGAGATTGGTCTCGCCCTGGACACGGGACGCCCGCTGCTGGTCCTGGGCGACCACCCGTTCCTCACCCCCGAGGCGTTCGAGGCGCCCACCTGTCGCGTCGTGCCGAATCCGCGCCCGGAGGACGCCGCCGAACTGGTCGACCTGCTCGAAAAGCTGATCGAGGCAAGCGAGCAGGCATCCGTGCGGCCCGGTGCCGCCGTCGTCGAGGACGACCAGCTCGACGAGAGCGGCATCGGGTTGCGACGCGCGATACCGGGAGACCTCGAACTGTTCCGCCGTACCTTCGGCGACGCCGACGTCCTGGCGTGGCGGGCGCTGGAACCGACCGACGGGGTGCTCAGCCGATTCCAGCACGAGCGCTGCCTCGTGGTGCTGGAGCGGAATCGCCCCGTCGGCTTCCTGGAGTACCGCACGGCGACCGATCCGGACTTCGAACGCATCGAAATCGAGGCGGTGGTGGTGTCCGACCCGGCCGACCGGGGCCGGTCGATCGGGACCCGGGCACTCAAGTTGTTCGCCGGATCGGTCTTCGCGGCCGGTCGGCACCGGGTCACCGCGGCGCCCAACGCCGACAACGGGGCCGCTGTGCGATGCCTGGAGAAGGCGGGTTTCCAGCAGGTCGGCCAGATGCGGTCCTACGAACGCCACCACGGTGCATGGCGGGACGCGCTGCTGATGGATCTGCTCCCGAGCGACCTGGCAGACAGGTAGTCCAGGCCCCGGGGACCGCAGTCGGGCACGCATCACAGGACAGCACCAGACGAGATTGAGGAACACCATGGCCGGACCAGGACTTTCCCGCATCGGCCCCGAAGAAGAGGCCGAGCTGTTGGACGTCGTACGCGAGCGAGAGCTCAGCCGGTACCGCTTCGACGACCACGACGGCTCCGCGCTGCCATCGAAGGTTTCGCGTTTCGAGCAGGAGTTCCGCGCCTTGACCGGCGCGCGCCACTGCCTGGGCATGAACAGCTGCACCAGCGCGCTGTACGCCGGGCTGCTCGCCGCGGGCGTCGGTCCGGGTGACGAGGTGATCGTGCCGGGCTACACCTTCATCGCCTCTATCGCCGCGGTCGTGCATACGGGAGCCGAGCCGGTACTCGCCGAGATCGACGAATCCCTGCTGCTCGATCCGGCGGACGTGGCCACGAGAATCACGTCGCGCACGAAGGCGGTGCTCGCCGTGCACATGCTCGGAGCGCCGTGCGACCTCGACGCCCTGGATGCCCTCACACGTGAGCACGGACTGCTGCTCGTGGAGGACTGCGCACAGGCCGGTGGCGGCACCTACCGCGGTCGGCACCTCGGGACGTTCGGCCGATTCGGCGCGTTCAGCCTCAATGTCTTCAAGACCTTCACAGCGGGGGACGGCGGTGTGCTGCTCACCGAGGACGACGAGCTGTACGAGACCGCGTTCGCCCTGCACGATCACGGCGCCGCGCCGCTGCGGCTGGGCGTCACCGACGGGCCGCCGCTGTTCGGTCTGAATCTCCGGATGCACGAGCTGACCGGCGCGTTCGCGCTCGCTCAGGTGCGCAAGGTGCCGGACATCCTGCGGACGCTGCGTGCCAACCGGGACAAGTTCGTGCACGCGATCGGCGACCTACCCGGGGTGACGCCCCGCCCTCTGCACGACCGGGAGGGCGATTGCGCCACGGTGCAGGCGTACACGTTCACCTCCGCGGCCCTGGCCGAGGAGGTGGCAACGCGCCTGGGCACGATCACCCTGAGCCGGTCGGGCAAACACCACTACGCCAACATGTCCCAATTGCAGCCAGACCCACTGGTCGCGACGGCGCCCGGCACCCGCCGACCGGACCGCGCCGTCACACGGCGCTGCTATCCGCTGGGCAGCCTGCCGCGCACGGACGACCTACTCAACCGCACCATTGCGTTGAGCGTCGGGGTGGTCGACTCCTACCTCGGTAGCGGAGTGGGCATCGACGCGACCGCCGACGACGAGGCGATCGGGGCAGCGGCGCGGCTGTTCAGGTCCACCGTCGAGGACGCGGCCAAGGCAGTGTCATGAGGGGGGAACGGGATGCTGGCGCCGCACGCGAAGCGGCCGCGACGGCCTTGCCGCCGACCTCAGCCCCGCACGCGTCACCCTGGAAGGAAAGCACCGGGTGAGCACGGTTGGGTTCGCATACGGTGCTCAGGCGGCAACGGAGTTCCTGGACGCGCACCGGCTCTCGGCGCGTACGCCGTTCCAGACGTGCGGCTGGTGGCGAGCGTGGATACGTGAGGCGGCGGAGAGCGAAGGCGCGACCCCGGTGCTGGTACACACGATGCGTCCCGACCGGCCCACCTTGGTGGTCGGACTGCAGTTGCACCAGGACGGGGGCACCGCGCTCCTGCGCCCCTTGTCCTGGCCGTGGGCCGACTACCACGAGGTCGC
Source organism: Streptomyces sp. NPDC127068 (assembly GCF_042724695.1). NCBI lineage: Bacteria > Bacillati > Actinomycetota > Actinomycetes > Kitasatosporales > Streptomycetaceae > Streptomyces > Streptomyces sp. NPDC127068. The sequence continues at coordinate 36,674 of NZ_JBHXEN010000040.1, forward strand.
GGAGGCGGGTGACACGTCGCACCTCGGCGCCGAGCCCGACATCGGGGGGGTGGCCAAGGCCATCGACCGGTGCCAGCGGGAGTTCGGCGCCCGGCTGGAACTGTGCAACCTGATCGCTGACGGACCGCTGCTGCGCGCCGTGTCCGAACTAGGCGCCGTGCTCCAGCCGTCGGACACGGTCTTCCGACTCGACCTCACCGATCCCGACGTCGTCCGACGCGTCAGCGAGCGGCGCGGCATACAGCGCAAGCGCCGCCGGATCGAGCGACTCGGCAAGCTCCGGCTGACCTGCGCGGACAGCCCGGAGCGGGTCGCCGCCCGCCTGCCGGCCTTCATCGACCTGCATGCGCGGCAGTGGCGTGATCGGCCTGACGTGGTGGCGCCGTTCGACGGCGACGTGGTCGACAGGACCTACGCAGCCGTCGCCGCCGAGCCGTCCAGCGCCGCGCGATTGCACGAGTTGTGGCTGGACGAGACCCTGCTCGCCGGATGGTTCGGCTTCTGGCGCGACCGCACGTACTACACCTACCGCGCGGCCTACGACGCCGGCCACGCTCGCGACTCGCCCGGGCACCTGCTGACAGCCGCGATGGTCTCCGCGCTCGCGGCCCAAGGGGCGGACACCTTCGACCTGACGCGCGGCGACTACGCGTACAAGCGCGAACTGCCCAGCAGCCGCGCGCTCACCATGTCGGCGAGCCTGGAGCGGCCATGCAGGGTGTGACCCGTTGCGGTCGCCCCGGGCATCAGGGAACAGCCTCTCCGCCCATGACGAAAACACATCAGACGACACACAACCGTGGGGTGCCAGTGGGACCGTTGGTCGACGTGGAGACACTCGTGGTCGGGGCGGGAATGGCCGGCCTCGCGACGGCGGCAGAGCTCGGCCGCCGAGGCCGGGATTCGGTGGCCGTGCTGGAGGCCGGCCCTGAACGAGGCCGCACCCATATCCAGACCGAGTATTCCTCGGCAGAAGCCCTCCGACTCTGGTTGCGCCCGGACACCGACCCCGACTTCAGCCGTCCGTATGAGACCGTCGGCGGGGCTTTCCGGGACTTGGCCGGCCTGCGTCGCCGGGTCGGTGGCCGCTCGCTCTACTGGGGTGGCGTACTGCTGCCCATCGAGGGCTGGGCCCTCTCCGAGAAGTGGCCGGAGGCGATCGCCACCGAACTGACGCAGACCTGGGACGGCGGGCCGTCGCTGTACCAGCGGGTTATCGACGACGTGGTCGATTGGGGTGCCAAGCCTCCCGGAGGACTCAGGCTGACCCTTGGTGAACTGGAGTTCGACCGCACGCCGCACGCCACCCGTGAGGAACCCGCCGGCGGGTGGAGCGCGTTCAGCCCGCTGGCATGGTGGGGGGAGGGCGACGACGGCGACCCGAGGGTGCGCCGGGTGCCGATCCTCGCCGGCCATGAGGTTCTGGGGGTCCGTGTCGAACACGGCAGGGCGATCGGCGTGCAGGTACGCACCGAGGATGGCGAGCTGCGCGACCTGCGCGCGAAGCGGGTGGTCCTGGCGGCTGGCACGGTGGTGAACAGCCGGCTGGCGATCCAGGCCCTGGCGGACTCGGGGACCGGCGCACCGCGTGAACTGCCGGGACTCGTGGACAAGATCTCACAGGGGTTCACGGTCGCCTTCACCGATGCCGAACGGCTTCCCGATACCGTCCGGGCGGCTGCTCGTGAGGGCCGCATCCACCATCGCATCGGTACCGCCAGTACCCGGGCCAACCAGTTCGTGCGATTCAGCGAGAGCGCGGACGGCACGGTCACCTTGGACAGCTGGACCATGGGCGAGCAGCGCCGCGGCCCGCACGGCCGGGTGCGGTGCGGCGGCAGCGGCGCATGGCCCTGGTCGACGACGGTGCACGCGGGACTCGACGCGGCCGACGAGGAGGTGCGCGCCAGCCAGCAGCGCCTGCTCGACGAAGTGTGGGCGGAAGTGGCGAGCCCGCTCGGAGTTCCGGCCGACCCCCTTGTGTTCTCTCCGCGGCACGGTTCGCCGGACCTCGCCGACCGGCTGACAGCGATCCGTACCGCGACGCCACGTACCTACAGCTTCCCGATCGGTTCCGAGCAACACGAGGCCGGCACCTTGGCCCTCGGCGAGGTCCTCGACGACGAACAGCAGTTCACCGCCGTACCGGGTCTGTACGCGTGCGGTCCGTCGGTGATGCCGCGCACCGGAGCGGCGAACCCGTCGATGACGACGCTCGCGCTGAGCAAGCGGTTGGGAGCGGTCCTCGCCCGGTGACGGGCAGCAGTAGGCACCAAGGAGGCAGGGAGTCCCCGATGCAACGAATGTCGATCGCGGTGTCCGGCACCGAATTCACGGAAGCCGACGGCGTGGACGGCCTGATAGGAATGGCCGGGTCCGCTCAGTGCGACGCGGTGGAGTTCTGGTATCCGAAGAACGCCCTGCGGGACGGTGTCGACGCCGCGTTCCGCAAGCTGGATCGTGCCGGGCTGCGGATAGCCTGCATATCGACCCCCAGCCAGCTCTACGGTGCCGGCGAGGCGGACTCCGTCCCGCTTCTCCACGAGGCGATCACGTTGGCAGCACGGACCGGAAGCAACCGGGTGAACACCTACTTCGGTCACGCGCCGGTGGTCGATGACGAGAGGGCGATCGCGGCGTACGCCGACGCGCTGGCACCGGTCCTCGACCATGCCGCGGCCGAAGAAGTGGTCGTCGTGCTGGAGAACGAGTTCGACGCGTTCGGATGGGACCCGGCCGCCTCCGACATCAGCAGACGGCCGGCCACGTTGGCGGCGCTGTTCGCCCGGGTCGACTCGCCATGTTTCGGCTTGAACTTCGATGCCGCGAATTTCCTCTGCGCGGGGGTCTCCCCGGCCCGCGACGCACTGTCCGCGCTGCTGCCATGGGTGCGCTACGCCCACGTGAAGGACGCACGCCCGGCGGCGGCGGAAAACCCGCCCGATGGCTGGACCCGGTACACCGACCACGGCAGGGCCTACGACACGGCGCCTCTGGGCGCCGGGGAGGTGGACTGGCCGACGATCGTCGACAGCCTGGCGACCGCGGGCTACGACGGGTACCTCGCGCTCGAACCGCACTGCGCGCGGTCGATCCTCCTGGCCGAGACGGCCAGGGCCGCCGACCACCTGCGCGACCTGATCAGGGTTCACACCCCGTCCCACCAGTGATCCGCAGGCGTCTTCGCAGGCCGTCCCGCAGGAACAGGAAGAGCCCGGGTCGACGAGGAGTACATCTCTGTGCGGTGCCATGCCCTGCCCACCCCCGACCCGACGGAGGAACCATGACCTCTACGGCTGCCGAGCCGTCGCTGTGGCGCAACCGCGACTTCGTCACGCTCTGGAGCGGCCAGGTCGTTTCCACCCTCGGCGCCCGGATCAGCTCAACAGCGATGCCGCTGCTCGTCCTGGCCACGACAGGAGAGCCCGCCGACGCGGGCTTGGTCGGAGCCGCTGGGACCCTGCCCTTCCTCATCGCCTACCTCCCGGCCGGACCGCTGGTGGACCGGTACAGCCGTCATCGGATTCTGCTGACGAGCGAGATCCTGGCCGGCCTCGCCCTGGCCACTGTTTCGGTCACCCTCTGGCTGGGACTGCTGACGATCACCCAGCTCATTGTGGTCGCGTTCGTCCAGGGGCTGTGCTTCGTGTTCTTCAGCCTGGCGGAGACGGCCGCTCTTCCCAGAATCGTCCCGGCCGTCCAACTGCCCGCGGCCGTGGCCCAGAACGAGGCCCGCAACCGCGGTGCCGCCCTGGCCGGCGGACCGATCGACGGCCTGCTCTTCGGAATCGACCGCGCCCTGCCCTTCCTGGCCGATGCGATCTCCTACGCCGCCGCCTCCATCGCGCTGCTGTTCCTCCGCAGGGATCTACAGAACAAGACGACCGCGCCGACCGAGCCGCTGCGGCAGGCGACCATGGCAGGACTGCGCTGGATCTGGCGCCACCCGCTCATCCGCACCGCGACCCTGCTGATCACCGCCACCAACCTGGTCTTCCAGGCACTCGTCCTGACCATCGTCGTCCTCGCCCAACGCCACGGTGCCACCTCCGGCACCATCGGAACCATGCTCGGCATCTACGCCGGCGGCGGACTCGTCGGCGCACTGGTCGCTGGCCGGGCTCATCGCTCCTTCACGCCCAGAATGGTCATCATCGGGGTCAACTGGATCTGGGCCGCCCTCTTACCGCTCTTCCTGCTCACCACCGACCCCCTGCTCGTCGGGGTGATAGGCGCGGCCACCGCCTTCATCGGCCCCTTGTGGAATGTCGTGATCATCAGCTACAGCGCGCTCCTGGTCCCCAACGAGATCCTGGGCCGGGTCACCAGCGCGGCAATGACCCTCGCTTGGGGTGCCATGCCCATCGGCTCCCTCGGCGCCGGGCTGCTGCTGACCACGGCGGGCCCCACCGGTGCCGTCCTCGCCCTCACCGCCGTCATGCTCGTCACAGCGGTCTGCGCGACCATCAGCCCGTCCGTCCGCAGCGCCCCGCCACTGACCCCGCACAAGGGGCAGGTGGCAAAATGACCGCCCCCGCGCGCACCCGTGCCCTTCGGAGGCCGGCGGTGTTCCTCGACCGCGACGGCACTCTCACCGAACCCCGCCACTACCCGTCCCGCCCCGAGGACCTGATACTCCAGACGGGCATCGGGCCACCGCTACGCGTCCTCCAGCAGGCCGGTTTCGCCTTGATCGTGGTCACCAACCAGAGCGGACTGGCCCGCGGCCTGGTCGACGAGGCCGCCATCGCACCGATGCACCACCGGCTGCGGGAACTCCTGGCGCACCACCAGGTTCGGCTGGACGGGATCTACCTCTGCCCGCACCACCGAAGCGGTACCGTGTCGCGGTTCTCCCTCGCCTGCCCGTGTCGCAAGCCCGCCCCGGGAATGCTCCACCAGGCCGCCCGCGACCTCGACCGCGACCTGTCCTCCTCGTGGATGGTCGGCGACTCCGCGTGTGACATCGAGGCCGGCCGCCGCGCCGGAACCCGCACTGCTCTCGTCGGTCCGAAGCCCCTCACCGGTATCGCACCGACCCTGCACCGACCCACGACCGCCGAGGCGCTCACCGCCATCGCGGCCTGGGCAAGCTCCGCAGACCGCATACCTGACCCGACGAACTCCATGGGGAACCACCGTGCCGACAACTGACCTCTCGCCCCGCCCCGCCGCATGGCAATGGCCTGCTGCGGCTCCGGACGCCGAAGACCCGCACTTCCGGATAGTGATCGTCGGAGGCGGGCTCGCGGGGCTCGAAGTAGCCTGGCGACTGGCCGCTCTCGGTATCGACGACGTCCTGGTCATCGAAGGCGGACCCGCGCGGGATCTGCTGCACATCAACTCCGCGCACCGGCCCGATCAAGCGCTGCGTACCTTCCTCGACCCCGTCGTCGACCCGCACTTCCAGCGTTGCTGGACATCGGAATCCGCCCCGCACTACGCCGGTACCACCGGCCTGCGCAAGCGCCTCGGTGGACGTTCGCTGTACTGGTACGGCGCGTCGCTGCCGGTGGAGAACTGGGCGCTGGCCGACTGGCCGGAGCAGGTCGTGGCGGACCTGCGCGGCTCGTGGCTGGGCGGCGTACCGCTCTACGAGCGGGTCGCCGCGGAACTCGGCGTAGATCCGGCCCCGCTCAACTCGCAGCAACCGGCTCTGAAACTCGGAGGATTCCGTCTCGTCCGCACCCCGCAGGCCGAAACCCGGTTCGGCGACGACGGCCGCTGGTACGCCTACTCCCCGCTGGACCATTGGCGGGACCCGGTGACGGGCGCCGCGCTGGAGGCCCCGCGCGGCATCCGGTTCCTGTGCGACACGGACGTCCTCGCGGTCGACGTCAAAGACGGTCGAGCCTGCGGCGTCCTCGTCCGGGAAGCCGGCCCGAACGCCGAGACCCGCCGGATTTCCGCGGACTCGGTGATCCTTGCCGCCGGGACCATCGAGAGCAGCAGGCTAGCCATCCAGGCGCTGTGCGCGGTCGACCCCGGCCGCCCGCCCCGGCTGGACGGGCTGACCGACCACATCGTCCAGGGCTTCTTCCTGCGCGTGCGCGATGACCGGGCATCCCGCGGACTGCCGGACATCGCCTCCGGCTCGTACGTGACCGCGTGCGAGGACGGCCACCGGTCGAACCTATTCATCACGGTCGTACGGCCCGAACCCGGCATCCTTCAATTCGACGTGCGCCTCACCGGGGAGCAGGTGCCCGGGAGCGGTAGCCATGTGACGTGCGAGCCGACCCCCGGGTTCCCGTGGCGCACCGCTGTGACAGCCGAGCTGGCCCCGGTCGACCGGGACGTGGTCGCCCGCCAGCGACGGGTGCTGGACGAGGTGTGGCTCCAGCTGGCCGCCGAGTTCGGCCTCACCCCCGCGCCCCTGGCCTTCGACGACTTCGACCGCCCGCTGCGCACCAACGCGTTCGTGCTGCCGGAGTCGATCGGCACGGAGGCGTCCGAAGGGCCTTTCACCTGGTCAAGCCTGTTGGGCACCGAGGACCACGAGGGTTGCACGTTGCCGCTGGGCGACGTACTCGACGACCGCCATATGTTCGCCGCCGTCCCCAGCCTCTACGCCTGCGGCCCGGCGACCTTTCCCCGCATGGGTGCCGCCAACCCCTCGCTCACCACCCTGGCTCTGGCGCGGCGGCTGGCCCACGTCCTGGCCGCCGATCACGGCCCGCAGCCGCACCGGGTGGCAGCGGAGGCGGACGCGTGATGTTCGCGGACAAGCGCATCCTGGTCACCGGAGCGTCGAAGGACATCGGCCGGGGCATCGCGCTCGATCTGGCCAGGCGCGGAGCAAGCGTCGTCGGCACGTACCACACCGGCGCGGACGACGCGGAAGAACTCCGCGCCCTCGGCGTCGGGGAGATGGTCCACCTCAACCACCTCGACCGGGAGGAATCAGCGGCCACGCTCGGCCGGCTGGCCGCCACCGGTCCCTTCCACGGGCTCGTGAACAACGCCGGCGTCATCGAGTTCACGCCGTGGGCATCCAGTCTGGACTCGTGGGACAGCGTGCTGGACGTCAACCTGCGGGGCCCCCTGGCCACCGCGATCGCGCTGTCCCCGACCATGCCGCCCGGCAGTTCGATCATCAACATCTCCAGCACGGCGGGGAGCGTGGGCTCATTCGATTCACTCGCCTACGCGGCGAGCAAGGCCGCGCTCACCAACCTCACGAAGAGCCTCGCCAATGTGCTCGGGCCGTCCGGAATCCGGGTCAACGCCGTATCACCCTGCCATATCGACGGCGACGCACCCGCGGAATCAGCCGGATTGACTCCGCTGGGGCGCAATGGGTTTCCGGATGACATCGCCTCGGTCGTGGCGTTTCTGCTCACCGATGGCGCTCGCTTTGTCACCGGTACGGAAATCACCGTGGACGGTGGGTACACCGCCGCGGACGCCCTCGCAAAACGCGCGTACGAAGCGGGGCCAGGGTCATTGCGTGATCGAGATCCGTCCGGGTTCGCCATGTGAGACCAGGGGCTGGTCCATTCGGTCCGCTGGAATCGGAGCGCGGTTCGGTCGGCGCGGAAGGGCCGACACAATCACGGCCCACGGAACGGGATCGCGGCTGTACGCGATGCGGACACCGCTCAGCGATGCCGCACGGCCCGCTCCGGACCGCCGAGCCCAGCCATTGCCCCCGGTCGTCGCGTCCACTCAACCAGCAGGGCAAGAGCGGGACTTGACACCCCACCCCAACCGGAATGAATATTCATTCTGCTACTCCCCGAAAGCCGGACCTCGCCGGGTCCCTCATCGACGCTGCCGTCGCCCTGTTCGCCGAGCGCACCTACGAAGGCACCCAGATGCCCGCCGTGGCTCGGCGCACGGGGGTCGGCGTGGGCAGCATCTACCGGTACTTCCCGAGCAAAGAGGCGCTCGCAAACGCGGCGTTCCAGCACACCAAGCGCGATCTGCTGGACCGACGGGCGCAGTCTGTGCCCGCGCTACCTCCACCCCGACATGTCCCAGATCACCGGCGCCGGCGCTGCCCTCACCGCCCACCTCAACCCCGTCCGCGCACCCCTCAGCCTCGCCGTCCAGCCCGTCCCCGGAAGCGCCGCTAGACCGCGTGGTCCCCAAGACATACGGAAAGGCGGTACCGGATTCCTCCGATACCGCCTACGACCTGCACAGATGCAAGTCGGGACGACAGGATTTGAACCTGCGACCCCTTGACCCCCAGTCAAGTGCGCTACCAAGCTGCGCCACGTCCCGTTGCCCGCTGTGACCTGGGCTTTACCCTGGCTGAACGCGCACCGAAACAATACCGCACCGGAAGCCGTGGTCGCGCACCCTTTGTGGGTTGACCTCAAGGGCGCTTGAGGTTGCACAGTTGATCCATGACCAAGGTGACCGACGCCGCACGGCGTGAGACGCCCGGGGAGCAGGCCGGGCGGGCCCCCCGGAACGGGGAAGAGTACGGGTACGGGGACCTGGAGCGGCTGATGGGGCTGCTCACCGGGGACGAGAAGCACGGGCCGGCGGCGACGTCGACCCTCGACGCGCTGTGGGTGCTCTACGACCGGGTGCTGCGGGTCACCCCGGCCACCGCCGAGGCTCCCGACCGGGATCGGTTCCTGCTCTCCAAGGGGCACGGACCGATGGCCTACTACGCGGTGCTCGCGGCCGAGGGCTTCGTACCGGTGGAGTGGCTGAGCCGCTTCGGGGCCTACGACTCGCCGCTCGGGCACCATCCGGACCGGCTGCTCGTGCCGGGAGTGGAGATCGGCAGCGGTTCCCTGGGGCACGGTATGCCGCTCGCCGTGGGAACGGCGCTCGGGCTGCGGGCCCAGGGGCTGACCGGGCCCGCCGTGTGGGTACTGATCGGCGACGGGGAACTGGACGAGGGCAGCAACCACGAGGCGATCGCCTTCGCCGGCCCGGCAGGGTTGGACCGGCTGCACACCGTGGTGATCGACAACGCCTCCGCGAGCCAGTCACGGCCCGGCGGGATCGCCGCCCGCTTCGCAGCGGGCGGCTGGTCCACGGTGACCGTCGACGGACGCGACCACGCGGCCCTGTACGACGCCTTCACCGCCCCGCATCCAGGGCGCCCGCACGCCGTCGTCGCCCGGGTAGACGCCCGGAACCCCACCGCCTGAGACCGGAGAGATGACCGATGGACACGATGCGTGACCGTTTCGCCCCCGTCCTGTCCGAGCTGCTGGACGAGGACCCCCGGGTCGCCGTGGTGCTCGCCGTGATCGGCTCCGCCGGCTTCGCGGAGGCCGCTCGTCGGCACCCGGACCGGGTGATCGACGTGGGCATCCGCGAGCAGCTCCTCGTGGGGACCGGCGCCGGGCTGGCGCTCACCGGCCTCAGGCCGGTGGTGCACACCTTCGCGAGCTTCCTGGTGGAGCGCCCGTTCGAGCAGATCAAGTTGGACTTCGGCCACCAAGGGGTGGGCGGGGTGCTGGTGAGCGCGGCGGCGTCGTTCGACTGGCCGTCCGGCGGGTTCACCCACATGTCACCGGGCGACGTGGCCCTGCTCGACACCCTCGACGGCTGGACCGTGCACGTGCCGGGGCACCCCGACGAGGCCGAGACGCTCCTGCGGCGCGCCGTCGCAGCGGGGGACGACAAGGTGTACGTGCGCTTGTCGGACCAGTCCAACCCGGCGGCGTTCCCCGTCGACGGGGAGGGGTTCCGTACCGTGCGGGAGGGTGGCCGGGGCGTGGTGGTGGCCGTGGGCCCGACGCTCGGCAACGTGCTGACCGCCACCGAGGGCCTGGACGTCTCGGTCCTCTACGCCACGACGGTGCGCCCCTTCGACGCGGACGGACTGCGCCGGGCGGCGCGGGCCGTCGCCGGTCCGGGCGGGGCGCCGGACGTCGTGCTGGTCGAGCCCTATCTCGCCGGGACGTCGACCGCCGTGGCGAACGACGCGCTGGTCGAGGTCCCGCACCGGGTGCTCGGACTGGGCGTCGGCCGCCGCGAGTTGCGCCGGTACGGGACGGTGGAGGAACACGTGGCCGCGCACGGGTTGGACCCGCGCTCACTGCGGGAGCGCATCGCCGGGTTCCTCGGTGGCGGCGAGCCGGTGGCCACCGCCTGAGGTCCGGGCCGGCAGCCGGGACGGGCCCGCCCCGCGGGGTGGGCCCGGTTCTCCGCCGCGAAAACGGTTCCGGGAAGTATGGATTAAATCCCCACCCGAGAAATCGGACACCACGCATTAATCGGGCTACGAAAGGTCGCTCGGGGGGGGCGCCAGTGCGAGTACGGGGAAGGTGGTGGATCTCGCCAAACATTGAGTGAAAGGAAGGCATTTGGAACCGTTGGCAGCCCGCTGACATCGCTAATAGCGCTTCCATACCCCCTTTCGGGAGCCCCACCTAACCAAAGGATGTACAGCTTGGTAATCGGCCATGAAAAAGAGGTTTCACCATGCATGGTTGACGAGATCTCGAAGCCTCACATAACTTCTCGGCGCAGGAGTCATCCATGAACTAGCCCGGGGCTCCGCGTATGCGGGAATCCCGGGAAGGAGTTGGCCATGAGGCTTGCCCGACCCTTGATGACCGTGTCCGCAGCGCTCTGCGGGCTGGTGCTGTTGGCGCCGCCCGCCGCCGCCGAGGTCGAGCCGGGGGGCTGGAACCCGATCGTCCCCGTGCCCACCCCGAGCCTCCAGGAGCGCGGCTGTGGCGTGATCACCGGCAACGTGTTCGAACTGACCTGTTCCACGGCCAGCGGCGACCAGCGCGCCGAGTACCGGTACCCGACCTACGAAAACGGAACGCACCAGTTCGAGGGGCGCTTCCGCGTGGAGTCCATGGGAGGCACCCGGATCAGCCTCAAGCAGACGTTCCGGGACGGCACGGATGCCGGCGCGTACTACATGCTCGCCGTCGAGAACGGCGGCCGGCTCTACTCGGTGCACGGAGGGACCACCCTCGGCCACCAAGCCACCGTGGGCGCTACGGTCCGGGTCAACACCGTGCACGAAGTGGGTGTCTCGCACCGGACGTACATCAACGGCTCAAAGGCGCCGGGCCCCGACGTCCCCAGCACTCTCGGAAAGTACTACGACAAGCTCGGGGCCTATCGCACGAACAGCGGGAACGGCCCGGTGAAGGTCACCTGGGGCGGCGTCAAGATGTGGCAGAAGTAGGGACGCGTAGGAAGGAATGACGACTGTGTCTCCCCTGCGCCGACCGGGCCGGGCCCTCCTGGGAACAGCCCTGGTCACCGCTCTGCTCTCCGGCTGCTCCGACGGGGCCTCGCCCTCGGACGGAAGGTCCGCCGCGCCGCGGGGCGCGGGGGTGACGCTGTCGGCGAAGCTCGACACGCCGACCGACGTCACCCTGCGGTGGAGCGGCGACGCCCGTGACGCCGCGGGACAGGTCGTCGAGTTCGCCACCGAGCCCGAGGGGGCGTACACGACCTTGCGGTTCGCCCCCGAGGGGCAGCGCGTCCACGAGCATCCCGATCTGATGCCCGAGACCCCTTTCTACTACCGACTGCGTGCCTACGGCGGGCCGGTGTCGGCGGCGGTGGAACTGGACCTGCCGAAGGGGGCGTTCAGCAAGAAGGACCAGCGCGGTTCGCATGAGTGGGCCGCGCCCCGGAAGCTGTCGAAGCCGGGGTCGGCGGCGGAACGTCATCCCGTTCGGGGAGCAGGAGCCGTGCGGGCGACACCGGATGACTTCACGGCGACCGTCAAGCACGCCAACGGGGTGCTGCTCACCTGGCGCGATCGGGCCCGCGACGAAGCCGGGTACCTGGTCGAGGTCCGGCCGGCGGGTGCCACGGACTTCCATGTCGCCGCGGTGCTCGACCCGGACATCGAGTCCACGGGGCTGATCACCCTGCCCCAGGAGAAGCGGGCGACCGTCCGGGTCCGGGCGTTCTTCTACGGCGAGCGGTCGAACGTGGTCCTCCGCACCACGGGGAAGTCCGCCGCCCGCTGAGCGCGTACGTACGCTCCCGCGCGCGCCGCGGTCGCGGCGGCCTCCGCTGCCCGGTCGGCGGCGGCCTCGTCGAGACTCCGGTCGCTGGTCAGCAAACGGTAGTAGAGCGGGGCGGAGACGGCCCGGATCACCTCGTGGGCGTCGGTGCCCTCCGGGGCCTCGCCCCGGTCGACGGCCTGCTGCACGCAGGGCGCCCACTCGTCGACCCGGACCTCGTAGAAGCGGTGCAGGGCCTCGGCCGTCCTGGCCTCGCAGACGGCAGCGGCGATCACCGCTTTGAAGAGGGCCCCCTGTCGCGGGTCGGCCAGGGTGCGCTGCACGAGCCGTGCGTTGGCCCGGAGGTCGCCGAGCAGCGAGCCGGTCTCGGTGCGCGGCAGGGATTGTTCGGCCATGTCCGCCAGCAGGTCGGCCACCAGGGCGGTGGCCGTTCCCCAGCGGCGGTAGACGGTCGTCCTGCCCACCTCTGCGCGGCGGGCGACGTCAGCGAGGTCGAGGTGGGCGAACCCCCGTTCGGCCAGGGCGTCTCCGGCCGCCTGCAACACCGCGGCGCGCACCCGTGCGGTGCGTCCGCCGGGGCGGACGGTTCCCGGGTCGGCATCCTCAGAACCCATAACGGGACTCCTGTTCCATTAACTGGCTTCGGCTGTTACGTTGGGTCCCACATTAACGGAACGACAGTACCGTTAATCATCTTGGACTCCCGGGAGAGGACCCACCATGGAGCACAGGCAACTGGGCGCATCCGGACTCAAGGTCCCCGTACTGAGCTTCGGTGCGGGCACCTTCGGAGGACGAGGGCCGTTGTTCGGCGCCTGGGGCAGCACCGATGCGCAGGAGGCACGGCGCCTCGTGGACATCTGCATCGAGGCCGGGATCACGATGTTCGACACCGCCGACGTCTACTCGGACGGCGCGTCCGAGGAGATCCTCGGTGCGGCGATCAAGGGCCGCCGGGACCAGGTGATCGTGTCCACCAAGACCGGCCTGCCGACGGGCGACGGTCCCCATGACGCGGGCGCCTCCCGCTCACGTCTGATCAAGGCGTGCGAGGACGCGCTACGACGCCTCGGCACCGACTACATCGACCTGTTCCAACTGCACGCCTTCGACGCCGGCACACCGGTCGAGGAGACCGTGTCCACCCTCGACGACCTCGTTCGCGCGGGGAAGGTCCGTTACGTCGGCGCCTCCAACTTCTCCGGTTGGCAGGCCATGAAGTCCCTCGCGGTCGCCGAGAAGCACGGGCACCAGCGCTACGTCGCCCATCAGGTCTACTACTCCCTCCTCGGCCGGGACTACGAGTGGGAGTTGATGCCCCTCGGGCTCGACCAGGGCCTCGGCGCGCTCGCCTGGAGCCCGCTGGGCTGGGGACGGCTCACCGGCAAGGTCCGTCGCGGGCAGCCGCTGCCGGCCGGCAGTCGCCTCCACCAGACCGCCGAGTTCGGCCCGCCGGTCGAGGACGCACACCTGTACCGCGTGGTCGACGCGCTGGACGAGGTCGCCGGGGAGACCGGTCGGAGCGTTCCGCAGATCGCCATCAACTGGCTCCTCCAGCGCCCCGGCGTCTCCTCCGTCATCATCGGCGCCCGCAACGAGGAGCAGCTGCGCCAGAACCTCGGCGCCGTCGGCTGGACCCTGACGGCCGAGCAGATCGGGAAGCTCGATGCGGCGAGCAGCACGACACCGCCCTACCCGTACTTCGCGTACCACCGTCAGGAGGGCTTCGCCCGGCTGAACCCGCCGGTGGGTGGTGCCGTGCCCCTCGCGGGAGCCTAGGGGGCTCCCCCGCTCCGTGCTCCGCCTCCGCCCGACGGTCTTCCGCTCCCGCTGCGGGACGCCGCCTGCGGGGCGGGCCGTTCCTCCTTCACCAGGTTCACCGGACCGCCCGAGGTGACGGGGCCGTTGCGCGAGAGGTCGGCGCGGACCAGCCCGCGGATCGCCGGGACGAGCAGCAGGGTGACCGGGACGAGCAGGGCCATGGCTCCCCCGAACAGCAGGACGGAGTCACCGGTCGTGGCGGTGGAGGCGGGACCGGCGAGGGCCTGGCCGACCGGCACCATGGCCAGGGACCCGGCCACGTCGTAGGCGTGGATGCGGTTGAGCACATCGGGCTGCACCTGGGTCTGCACGCTGGTCGCCCACATCACGCCCCAGAACGACAGCCCGGCCCCGGCGACAACTCCGCCCAGGGTCATGGCCCAGACGGGGAGGTTGGCCCCGACGGTCGCGGGGTGCGCGGCGAACGCGAACAGGGCGATCGACCCGGCGCGGAGCATGTACCGCGGGCGCAGCCGCAGGGCGATCAGTCCGCCGATGACCGTGCCCGCGCCGAGCCCCGAGTTGACCAGGCCGTACGCGCGGGGGCCGTGGTCCTGGATGACCTCCGTGGCGACCAGCGGAATGGCCGGACCGGCAACCGTGATCATGTAGACGCACCAGACGGCGATGACGCCCCACAGCCAGGTGCGACCGCGGAACTCCCGCCAGCCCTCGACGAGGTCGGCCCGGAACCCGCTGGTGTGCACGCGTTCCGCCCGGGTGGGTTCCGGCAGTCGCATGAGGAGCAGGCACAGCGCGCTCACCGCGTAGGTGGCGGCGTGGGCCACGAAGACCCCGCCGGCCGACGAGAAGGCCACGAGCACGCCGGCGAGGGCGGGGCCCGCGAGGTGTGCGGTGGACTCGGCCACGCGGATCGCGCCGTTGGCCGCCTGGACGTCGGAGGCCAGGCGGGGCACCGTACTCGCGACACCGGGCTGGAAGATCGCGGAGGCGGCGCCGTTGACCGCGCCGATCACACAGATCTGCCACAGGACGACGTGCCCGGCGAAGAACAGTCCGGCGGTGAGGGCCTGGGTGACGAGTCGGACGAGGTCGGAGCCGATCATCAGCAGTCTGGTGCTGAAGCGGTCCGCGAAGACGCCGCCGAAGATGACGAGGCCCGCGAAACAGGCGACCGACGCGGCCATCGCGAGGCCGACCGCTCCGGCCCCGTAGCCGTGTTGGATGAGTCCCGCCGCGAGCGCGACGGGCAGCATGGTGTCGCCGAGTTTCGCCACGGCCCTGGCGGTGAAGAAGAGGTTGAAGTCCCGGGACCACATGCGGGTGCCCGAACCACCGGCCTTGGGCGACCTTCGACGGCCCCGGCCCGGCCCGCCGGTCGCTGCGCCGACGGCGACCTCGGGGACGGCCGGTACCGGAACGGCACCCGGGACGTCACCGGGCGCCGCGCCCCCGCCCTCGTCCCCGCCCGCGCCGGAACGGTGGAGTCGTCCCCAGAAGGACCGCCGCAGCGGTCGGGCGGTACCACGGACCGGCGTCCGGGAACTGCCGGGCCCGCGTCCACGCGGCCCCGGCACACCTCCCCGGAAGCCACTGATAGATATACCGGACATCGCTGTCCGCCCTCCCCAACATCCCCCGGGTCCGTCGGTCTTTGATTCCCCGCGGGGTCCCCCGACCCCTCGCCGGATCATGCCAGCCGCGCCCGGCCCGCGGAAAGGGGTTTCAGTCCGCCGATGGGACCCCGAGACGGGGGTGGGCCTCCAGGAGACGGTGGGGCGCGGCCTGCCGCCAGGAGTCGGCGAGGATGTCCGTCAGTTCTCCGTCGCCCTCCAGGGCGGCCAGCCGCACCCGGACCCAGGCGAAGGACGCCTCGTGGTCCGCGATCCAGAACTTCTCCGGTTCGGCCAGGACCAGTTCGTCGCGCTCCTCCTTGGGGCAGCGCACCGCCAGGGAGGTCCCCTCTTCCGGGAGGGTGGCGAACATCTTGCCCGCGACCCGGAAGGTGGGCATGTCCCAGGCGGTCTTCTCCGTGGTGTCCGGGAAGGACAGGGCCACACGGCGTGCATCGTCAGCGTCCGACATGAAACGAACCGTAGCCAACGGTACTGACAACCGCTCTCCGTCCCTCCCCGTCCGGGGGGGGGAGCCGGGCCCTACCGACGGGCGGGCGCGTCCCGCGGCTCCGCGAGCGCGGCTTCGCCGGCGATCGCGCCCGGACGCCCGTCGACGGTCTGCTTGTAGAACAGGGTCGTGGGCCGCGGAGTGCCGTACGGATCGGTCGCGTAGTCGGGGATCACGCCCGCGCGCTCCCAGCCGGCCGCCCGGTAGAAGCCCTCGGCGGAGCTACCGGTCTCGGTGTCGAGGTGCAGCAGCCGGACCCCGGCGCCGGTGGCACCGCGCTCGGCGGCGGCGAGGAGCACCCGGCCGAGTCCCCGGCCCCGCGCACGGCGGTGCACCATCAGTTTGACGACCTCGCCGCGGTGCGTGCCGTTGGGCAGGTCGGTGAACCGGACCCCGATGGTGCCGGTGACCCCCTCGGCGTCCCGGGTCACCCAGAGCGCGTGGAGGCCGGCGTCGACGGCGGGGGCCAGGCCGCGCCACCAGGCGGCAGCGGTCGCGTGGTCCAGCGGCACGAGGAAGCCCAGGGAGGCACCGGCGTGCACGGTGTCCACCAGGAGTGCGGCCAGCGGATCGGCGGTGGCGAGGAGTTCGCCCCCGGTCCGCAGCCGGATCACCTCGTCGGTCATGTCGACACCAGCTTCCGGGCGTCCGGCGCCCCTCGTACGGCCGTGCTCACGTTCGGCACCAGTGTTCGACGGGCTCGTTTCCGCTCCGTTACGGCGTGACGTCCGTGGGGTTAGCGAACGCCGGTCGTCCCGGGGGCCGCGGCGGCGCCCCCGAGCGCGGCCAGCACGGGGCTGATGAGCGGGTGTTCCTCCGCCCCGCAGCGCACCGCGGCGAAGACCCGCCGGGTGGGTGCCGCCCCGCCGACCGGCCGGACGACGACCCCGCTCAGATCGGTGCCGCGCAGCGCCGAGCGGGGCACCAGCGCCACCCCGGCGCCCGCCGAAGCCAGGGCGACCACGGCCCTGAAGTCGTCCGACTGGTGCTCCAGCCGCGGGGGGAAGCCGGCGTGTTCGCAGGCGAGGACCACCACGTCGTGGCAGGGGTTGCCGGGGTAGGGGCCGATCCAGGGGTCGTCCGCCAGTGCGGACAGTTCGGCGAGCGGGGGCAGGTCCGGGTCGGCGAGCGGATGGCCGAGCGGGAGGACGGCGTCGAACGGTTCGGCGTACAGCGGCACCCGGGTCAGTCGCGGGTCGTCGGCGCCGGGTGCGCCCCGGTACTCGACGGCCACGGCGACGTCGACGTGCCGGTCCAGGACCATCGGCAGGCTCGCGTCCCCCTCGGCGTCCTGGACGCGGACCCGGATGCCGGGCGCTTCGGCGGCGAGGAGGGCGAGGGCGGGCGCCACCACCAGGGCGATGCCGGTGGCGAAGGCCGCGACGGTGACCGTGCCGGCGGCACCGGAGTGGTAGGCGGCGAGTTCCGCGTCGGCGCGTTCGAGCTGGGCCAGCACGGCGTGCGTGTGACGGAGCAGGATCTCGCCCGCCGGGGTGAGCCGCACGCCGCGGGCGCCCCGGTCGACGAGTCGGTGCCCCGTCTCCTGTTCCAGGGCCGTGAGCTGCTGGGACACGGCGGACGGGGTGAGGTACAGGGCGGCGGCGGCAGCGGTGACCGTGCGGTGGTCGGCCACCGCACGCAGGATGTGCAGCCGTCGTGCTTCGATCACCCGCGTGCCCCGGTCATGCTGTCGTCTCGGTCATGTGGCCGATTCTCGCAGGTCCCCGGAACGACTCGGTCCCGTCCGCTGCCCCGAGCGGCCCGGTGCCCCGCCCGCGCGGTGCGGGGCGCTCCCCGGCCTTGCTCGGTCAGTGCGCGGCCCGCTCGGCCGCCAGGTCCGCCCGGGCGGCCACGAACGCGTCGACGGCACGGTCCACGTCCGCGGTGGAGTGGGCCGCGGAGAGCTGCACCCTGATGCGGGCCTGGCCCCGGGGGACGACCGGGAAGGAGAAGCCGATCACGTAGACGCCCCGGTCGAGCAGCAGTTCCGCGGTGCGGGCGGCCTCGGCGGCGTCCCCGATCATGACCGGGACGATCGGGTGGTCGCCCGGCAGGATGTCGAAGCCCTCGGCGGTCATCCGGGAGCGGAACCGTGCGGTGTTGTCGGCGAGCTGGCGTCGCAGGTCGCCGGCCGACTCCAGGAGGTCGAGGACGGTGAGCGAGGCGGCGGCGATGACCGGGGCGAGGGTGTTCGAGAACAGGTACGGGCGCGAGCGCTGGCGCAGCAGGGCGACGATCTCGGCGCGGGCCGCGACGTAACCGCCGGAGGCGCCACCGAGGGCCTTGCCGAGGGTGCCGGTGATGATGTCGACGCGGTCCTCGACGCCGTGCAGCGCGGGGGTGCCGCGGCCGCCGGGGCCGGTGAAGCCGACGGCGTGCGAGTCGTCGACCATCACCATCGCGTCGTAGCGGTCGGCGAGGTCGCAGATCTCGGCCAGCGGGGCGACGTACCCGTCCATGGAGAACACGCCGTCGGTGACGACGAGTCGACGGCGCGCGCCGGACGCCTCCTTGAGCGCCCGCTCCAGGTCGGCGAGGTCACGGTTGGCGTAACGCAGGCGGCGGGCCTTGGACAGCCGGATGCCGTCGATGATGGAGGCGTGGTTGAGGGCGTCGGAGATGACGGCGTCCTCCTCGCCGAGCAGCGTCTCGAAGACGCCGCCGTTGGCGTCGAAGCAGGAGGAGTACAGGATCGTGTCCTCCTGCCCGAGGAACGTCGAGAGCCGGGACTCCAGTTCCTTGTGGACCTCCTGGGTGCCGCAGATGAAGCGCACCGAGGCCATGCCGTAGCCCCAGCGGTCGAGGGCACCGTGGGCGGCGGCGATGACCTCGGGGTGGTCCGCCAGGCCCAGGTAGTTGTTGGCGCAGAAGTTCAGCACCTCGGACAGGTGGGGGGCCGTGCCGTCCGCGCCGGGGCCGGCGGTGACGCCGACCGTCGCGGACTGCGGGGTGCCGATGACGCGTTCGGGCTTGTGCAGTCCGGCGGCGCGGATCTCGTCGAGGGTGGCACGCAGGTCGTCACGCACGGAGTCGAACATCGTCAGGTCCAGTCCTTCGTTGGGTTGCGGAGGGGTCGTGCGGGCGGGCGGGGGCGGGCGGACCGGTCAGGTGGTCCAGTCCAGGATGACCTTGCCGCCGCGTCCGCTGGCCGCGTCGGCGAAGGCTTCCTCGTGGTCGCGGTGGTCGTAGCGGCCGGTGATCACCGGAGCCAGGTCGAGTCCGCCCTCCAGGAGGACGGACATGGCGTACCAGGTCTCGAACATCTCACGGCCGTAGATGCCCTTGATCGTGATCATGGAGGTGACGATCCGGGCCCAGTCGACGGGGAACTCCTCGGTCGGCAGGCCCAGCACGGCGATGCGCCCGCCGTGGGTCATGTTGCCGATCATGTCGCGGAGCGCCTCGGGTCGGCCGGACATCTCCAGGCCGATGTCGAAGCCCTCGCGCAGCCCGAGGTGCCGCTGGCCGTCGGCGATGGAGGAGCGGGAGACGTCCAGGGCGAGGCTGACGCCGATCTTGCGTGCGAGGTCGAGGCGTTCGGGGCTGACGTCGGTGATGACCACGTTGCGGGCGCCCGCGTGCCGGGCGACGGCCGCGGCCATGAGGCCGATCGGTCCGGCCCCGGTGATCAGGACGTCCTCGCCGACCAGCGGGAACGACAGCGCGGTGTGCACGGCGTTCCCGAACGGGTCGAAGATGGCGGCGACGTCGAGGTCCACCGGGGCCCGGTGCACCCAGACGTTCGAGGCGGGCAGCGCCACGTACTCGGCGAAAGCCCCGTCCCGGCCGACGCCGAGGCCGACGGTGGCGCGGCACAGGTGGCGGCGGCCGGCGAGGCAGTTGCGGCAGGTGCCGCAGACGAGGTGGCCCTCGCCGCTGACCCGGTCCCCGACGGTGACGTCCCGGACGTCGCGGCCGGTGTCGACGACCTCGCCGACGAACTCGTGACCGATGACGAGCGGGGTGTTGATGGTGCGGCGTGCCCAGCCGTCCCAGGCGCGGATGTGCAGGTCGGTGCCGCAGATCCCGGTGCGCTGGACCTTGATGAGGACGTCGCCGGGCCCGATCTCCGGGTCGGGGACCTCGGTGAGCCGCAGTCCCGGTTCCGCTCGTTCCTTGACCAGTGCCTTCATCGCCGCGGCTCCCTGTCGTCGTCGCACACCGCGGCGCGACGGGGCAGGGCTCCGCCGTCCGTGGAGGGGTGGATGTGCGGCAGGGCGGGGCGGATGCGGGCCGCCGTTGCCGGTGAAACGAATCTGCCGTACGGCGGGGGCCTGGTCCATCGAGGATTTCTTAAGCGGCTCCGCAGGTTTCCTTCAGGGGTCGGGAATCCTCCCGACGCGGGCTTCCTACGGGCGTCGGGCCGGGGTGTCCGTCCCGTGGTCCCGTAGGCGGTGCCGGGTCACAGTAAGTCGTCCTCCCGGTGCCGGATCTCGGCCGCCAGTTCCGCGGCCCTGGCCTTGATGGTCGCCAGCCCGGCCCGCCCCCAGGGCCGCGGCTCGGTGTCGACGACGCACACCGTGCCGAGGGCGATCCCGGTGCGGTCGAGCAGGGGTGCGCCCAGGTAGGTCCGTACGCCCGTCTCGTCCACGAGGGGGTTGCCGGCGAACCTCGGGTAGTCGCGGACGTCCTCCAGCACCAGGGCGCGGCGGCGGACGACCACATAGGGGCAGTAGCCGCGTTCCCGGCCCATCCGGCGACCGGTCGCGCCGCCGTCGGGTCCGGCCCCGAGCGCGGCGGCCGAGCGACCCCCGGGGGTGCGGAGCCCGGCGAGGAACTGCCGGTGCTCGTCGACGAAGTTGACCATCGCGAACGGGGCGCCGGTGGTGTCGGCGAGCAGGTCGGCGAACGCGTCGAACACCGGGTCGGGCATGCCCCCGAGCCCCAGGGCCCGCAGGCGTCGGGCCCGTTCGGGCGCCTCCCGGTCCACCGGGGTGAGCAGGAACGGTACGGGCCGGGCGGCCGGAAGGTGCCTCATGCGCGGGCCTCGTGGCCCGTGGGGTACGCGGGTGCGTAGGTGATGAGGTGCCGCACCAGGGTCAACAGCGTCTGGATGCCGGAGCTGGAGATGCGGGCGTCGCAGCGGACGACCGGCACGCCGGGGTCCAGGTCGATGGCGGCGCGCACCTCGTCGGGGTCGTAGCGGTGCGAGCCGTCGAACTCGTTGACGGCCAGGATGAAGTCGAGGCCGCGCTGTTCGAAGAAGTCGACGGCGGGGAAGCACTCTTCCAGGCGTCTGGTGTCGGCGAGGACGACGGCCCCGAGGGCGCCCTCGGACAGTTCGTCCCACATGAACCAGAACCGCTCCTGGCCCGGGGTGCCGAACAGGTACAGCACGTGCTGGGGGTCGAGGGTGATCCGGCCGAAGTCCATGGCGACGGTCGTCTCGGTCTTGTTCTCGACCCCCTCCAGGCTGTCGGTGGTCGTGCTGACCGTGGTGAGCAGTTCCTCGGTGCTCAGCGGCGAGATCTCGCTCACGGCGCCGACGAAGGTGGTCTTGCCGACTCCGAAACCCCCGGCGACGAGGATCTTGAGCGCCGTGGGGAAGGGGTCAGAGGTGCCGTCGTAGTCCATCAAGCACTGCCTCCAGAAGGGACCGGTCCGTGGGGTTGTGGAAGAAGGCGGGCGGTTTCGTCGTGAGGGCCCCGCAGTCGACGAGGTCGGACAGCAGCACCTTGGTCACGGCCGCCGGCAGCCGGAGCTGGGCGGCCAACTCCGCGACGGAGACGGGGGCGTCGCACAGTGCCAGGACCTGGGCGTGCTCGGGGCCGAGGTAGCCGAAGGGCTTGGCGCCGGTGCTCATCACCTGCGACATCAGGTCGAACGGTGTGGTGGGCCGGGTGCGGCCGTTGCTCACCGTGTAGGGGCGCACCAGGCGGCCCGCCGCCGCGTCGAGCCACGGTCCGTCCTTGGGCACGACCGCGTTCAATGCCGCATCCCGGTGGGTTCGGGTGCGAGGGCCTGCCGGGGCGGGGTCACGAGGTACGGCCGGACGCTCTTGACGAGCATCGCCATCTCGTAGCCGAGGACGGCGGCGTCGGCGTCCCGGCCCGCGAGCACCGCCAGGCAGGTGCCCGATCCGGCGGTGGACACGAACAGGAGGGTGTCGTCGAGTTCGACGACGACCTGCCGGACGTGGCCGCCGTCGCCGAAGCGGATGCCGGCGCCCCGGCCGAGGGAGTACAGGCCCGACGCGAGGGCGGCCATGTGGTCGGCCCCGTCCGGGTCGAGTCCGTGCACCGACTTGACCAGGCCGTCGCAGGACAGCAGGACCGCGCTACGGGTGTGCGGCACGCGCTGGACCAGACCGGTCATCAGCCAGTCGAGGTCGGATGCCTGGCCGGTCTGTACATCGCTCGCCATGGTGGATCGACTCCTTGGAGGTGCGGAGGGGGTCGGACGCGGAGGGGTTCTGGGGCGGCGCCTGCCCGGGCACGGCGCCGCCCACCGGCCGGACGTCAGCCCCTGGAGGGTCTGGACGTCGGGCCGGCAGCGGGGCCCTGGATCGGCCGGTCGGAGGGTGCGGGCTGCCCGGTGGGGGTGGGGGGTGTCGTGGCGTGGTTCGCGGTGAAGGCGCTGAGTGCCAGGTCGTGGATCGGGGTGCGGGTGAGGGTGGGCAGTTCGTGCGCCGGGACGTCCAGGGCGGTGAGGGCGGTCGGGCCGTCGGCGCGGGCGGCGCGGTGGGTCGGGTCGGCGGGCAGCAGGGCCGCGGCGGGCCCGCCGGGTGCCGATGCGGGGGCCGCTCCGAAGGCGGCGGGCCGGGGGGCCGGTCTGAAGGCGGTGGGCGGGGCGGCGGGTGGGGGCGCCGTCTCGTCGTCGAGCACCTGTTGGGCGTGCTGGTCCTCGGCCAGGCTCACCCCCCGTTGGAAGGCGGCCATCAGTCCCGGATCGGCGCCGGTGGAGGGCCCGTCGGCGTCTCGGGGGCCGGGTGGCTCGCGCAGTTGCGGCACCAGGTGGTGTTGCGCGTGGCGCTTGGGGAGCTGAGGGCGGTCCTCGGCGGCGCGCAGGGCGCGCCGGGGCGTGAGCTGGGTGGTCGGTCGCTCTTCCACGAAGCCCCCGCCCTCGACCGTGCCCGTCGGGGTGACCGGGACCGCCCAGCCCGGCAGGGCCGCCCCCTGGCCGCCCGTGGTCGTGCGGGGGCCGGGGACGGGTGCCTGACGGTCGGTCGGCGCGCTGCGTGGGGTGGGTGCCCCGCCGGGCGCCGGCTGGGGGCCCGAGGGGCGGCGACGGGTGGCACGGGAGTCCCGTACCGGCAGGGGGGCGGCGCCGTCGGCCTGCGGGGGCGAGGGCGCCCGGGCGCCGGACGGGCGGGAGGGGGAAGGGCCGACCCTGCGGGGCGCCGGCGGCACGGTCCCGGTGCGCGGTCCGGGGTGGGGGTGGATACGGGTGGCCACGGCCTCGACTTCGGCCGTCGGTGGGGCGGCGGTGGGGTCGGCGGTCGGTTCCGTGGAACCGACCGGTAGGCCGGCTTGGGGCCTGCTGCCGGGGCGGGCCCCGGTCGAGGTCCCGCCGCCGCCGGGGCCCAGGAGGTCCAGCGGGAGGACCAGCACGGCCTGGGTGCCGCCGTAGATGTTGCTCTGGAGGCGGACGGCGATGCCGTGCCGGTGGGCGAGTTGGGAGACGACGAGCAGGCCGATCCGCCCGTCCTGGAGGAGGCCGGCGACCTTGATCTGGTCGGGTGCCGCGAGGAGGGCGTTCATCCGGGCCTGTTCCTCGACCGGCATGCCGAGCCCACGGTCCTCGACCTCCACGGCGATGCCGGAGGTCACCGGCGCGACCCGCAGCAGCACTTGGGTGTGCGGGGCCGAGAAGACGGTGGCGTTCTCGACGAGTTCGGCCATGAGGTGGACGACGTCGGCCACCGAGTGACCGCGCACGGCACCGTCGATCGGCGGTACCAGCCGGACCCGTGAGTACTGCTCCACTTCCGCGATCGCGGAGCGCAGCACCTCGTGCAGGGGGACCGGGCTGCTCCACTGCCGTCGGGAGACGGCGCCGCCGAGGACGGCCAGGTTCTCCGCGTGCCGTCGGATCCTGGTGGCGAGGTGGTCGACGTGGAAGAGGCCCTTCAGCAGTTCGGGGTCCTCGACCTCGTTCTCCAACTCGTCCAGGATCGAGATCTCCCGGTGCACGAGGGACTGAAGACGGCGCGCGAGATTGACGAAGACCTCGACCTTCTGCTCGCTGCCGGCCCGTCCGGACAGTTGGGCGGCCCGGTGCACGGCGCGTACGGAGGTCTCCCGGGAGTACGTCAGCTCCTGTGCGAGGCGGGCGAACTCGTCGTCCGGGGCGGGGGGCGCCGGCTCGTCGACGGTGGCGGCCCGGCGTTCCGGCGGGGCGTCGCCCCGGTGGAACGCCGCCACCAGGTCCCGGAGTTCCTCACGGCCGCGGACGCTGGTCCGGCGCAGCGCCGACAGCCGGTCACCGAGGTCCCGTGCGGCGCGGCGGGCGGCGACGGCGGCGACCGCGATCCCGGCCAGGGCGACCGCGAGCGCGCCGGCGAGCACGATCCGCAGGACCGGCCCGGGGGGCACGGCGGACGCCCGCACGGTGAACAGCACGGCGGCGGTGGCGCTGAGGGTGACGGCCACGGCGGGGAGCACCGTGATCCGCAGCAATTGTGCGCGCAGGTGCGGCACGGGCGGGGGCGGCGGGGTGCGGTCCGGTCCGCCGTGCCGTGCGCCGTCACGGCGGTCGGCACGGACGGCCGGTGCGCGAAGGTGTGACATCGGTGTCCTTCTGGGGTCCAGCTGGGACGCCGGGCGTGCAACGGTGCGCGATCCTCGGTCCGGACGGGCCGGTGCTCCGGTTCGTCACCCAGCGACCACACACCGTAGTCGTGATGTGCGGTTCCGCGTCCCGCAGTTGGGGAACTCCAGCAGGTTCCGTCCCGCTCTGGTATGAGGTGCCGCACGGGAGTCCGATATTCTCCGCACCCCTCTTGGGAGCACCCGTTCGAGTCGTGGCGCGGCGCCGGTCGACGCCGCGCCCTCCCGGGCGGGCCGGGGAGGTCACCAGGCGGCGTCGGGCACGGACATCAGTACGGGGTCGGGGCGTTCGGTCCTGGCCCGCTCCACGGCGAGGTGCGGCAGCGTCTCCTGGACGAAGTACGTGGCCGACGCGATCACTCCGCGCAGGTAGTCGTCGTCGGGCTGGGTCGCGGGGCGGTCGGCGGGTGCCCGGTCGAGGGCGTCCGCCGCCGCGGCGGCCTTGCGCAGCAGCAGCCAGCCGACCAGGACGTCGCCGCAGGCGTGCAACAGGCGGGTGGTGTTGCGGCCGACCTGGTACACGGCGGCGGGGTCCTCGAAGGACCGCAGCAGGTCACCGCCCATCGCGGTGGCCATGGCCCGGACGTCGGCGACGGCGTCGAGGAGCAGCGCGTGATCGGCGTCGGGTCCGCCGGCGGAGCGAGTGGCGCCCCGTGCGGTCTTCTCGACGTCGTCGAGCAGTGCGGTCAGGGCGGCGCCCTGGTCGCGGGCGATCTTCCGGAAGAACAGGTCGAGGCCCTGGATGCCGGTGGTGCCCTCGTACAGCGCGTCGATGCGGGTGTCGCGGACGTACTGTTCGAGGGGGAAGTCCCGGAGGTAGCCCGAGCCGCCGAGGACCTCCAGGGCGTCGCCGAGCCGGGCGTAGGCGCGTTCCGAGCAGTAGCCCTTCACGATCGGCAGCAGCAGGTCGTTGCGGGCCCGGGCGTCGGTGTCGGGGGTGCCCGCGGCCTCGGCATCGGCGATGCGGTCCTGGACGGTGGCGGTGTAGAGCACCAGGGCGCGCAGCCCCTCGGCGTACGCCTTCTGGAGCAGCAGGGCGTGGCGCACGTCGGGGTGGCGCAGCACCGGCACGCGCGGTGCGCTCTTGTCGCCCAGGGCGGCCAGGTCGGCGCCCTGGACGCGTTCGCGGGCGTAGGCGACGGCGTTGAGGTAGCCGGTGGACAGCGTCGCGGCGGACTTCACGGCGACGATCATCCGGGCGGTTTCGATGACCCGGAACATCTGGCGGATGCCGTCGTGGACTTCACCGACCAGGTGGCCCACGGCCGGCCGGTCGGTGCCGAAGACGAGTTCGCAGGTGGCGGACGCCTTGAGGCCCATCTTGTCCTCCAGGGCGGTGGCGAGGACGCCGTTGCGCTCGCCGAGTTCGCCGGTGCGCCAGTCGAGCACGCGGTACTTGGGCACCAGGAACAGCGACAGGCCCTTGGTGCCGGGGCCGTTGCCCTCGGGCCGGGCGAGGACGAAGTGGACGATGTTCTCCGCGAGGTCGTGCTCGCCCGAGGTGATGAACCGTTTCACGCCCTCGATGTGCCAGGTGCCGTCGTCCTGGCGCACGGCGCGGGTGCGCGCCGCTCCGACGTCGCTGCCGGCTTCGGCCTCGGTGAGCACCATGGTGGCGCCCCAGCGGCGTTCCACCAGGACGCGGGCCAGGTCCTGCTGTTCGGGGGTGCCGACCTCGTGGAGGATGCGGGCGAACCCTCCGAAGCTCTGGTAGAGGTACAGCGCCGGATTGGCGCCGAGCACCAGTTCGGCGACGGCCCACCGCAGGGAGGGGGGTACGACGGCGCCGCCGAGGGCGGGGGGCACGTCGAGCAGGTGCCAGCCGGCGTCCAGCCAGGTGCGGTAGGCGGCGGCGAAGACGGGCGGCACCGTGACGGTGTGGGCGTCCGGGTCGTGGACCGGGGGCGTGCGGTCGGCGGCGGTGTGGGCGTCGGCGAGGACGGTGGAGGCGAGGCGTGCGACCTCGGTGAGGATGCCCCGGGCCGTGGTCTCGTCGGTGTCGGCGAAGGTGCCCCGGCCGTAGCCGTCCGGGTCGGCGAGCACGGTGAAGAGGGTGAACTCCAGGTCGCGCAGGTTCGGCTTGTAGTGCCCCACGGTCGTGGTCTTCCTTTCGGGTGGTGCGGCGCGGTGCGCGCGTTCGGGACGGCCGGTGCCGCTCGGGCGGACGGCGCGAGGGCGTCCGGCGGGAGGGCGTCCGGCGGGAGGGCGTCCGGCGGCTGCGCGGGCAACAGCGGTGCGGGCGCGGTCGGTTCCCGTCGGCCGCGCGGCCCGGTGCGGGCGGCGCGGCCGACGGGCTGCCGTCAGGGCAGGACGATCCTGGCCAGGGGCCGCAGCCCCGTGTCCTCGATCATCTCCTGGCAGCGGAACCGTTGGATCTTCCCGCTGGGGGTCTTGGGCAGGGTGCCCGGCGGGAGGAACAGGCACTCCGAGAGCGCCACTCCCGCCTTGCGGAGGGCCACCTCCGCGGCGCGGTCGGCGACGGGGCCGAAGTCGATCCGTCGCCCGCGGGGTTCCACCATGAGCACCAGCCGGGGGACGCCGGAACCCCGGGCTTCGACGACGGCGGCACACCCCTTGCGGATCTCCGCCATGGAGTCGACGGCCGCTTCGATGTCCGAGGCGTAGACCTTGCGACCGCCGATGGAGAGCATGTCGTCGATGCGCCCGACGACGTACAGTTCGCCGTCGGCCAGGAAGCCCAGGTCCCCGGTGTGCAGCCGACCGCCGCGGAAGCGGTCGGCGGTGCGTTCGGGGTCGGCGTGGTAGCCGCGGGCGAGGCTCGGTGAGGTCACGGTGATCTCCCCGACCGTGCCGGCGTCCCCGGCGGCGAGGTGCACGCCCGGCAGGGCGGGGCCGTTGGACACCAGTCGGACCGCGCGCTCGTCGTCCGGGGCGGCCTCGACGACGGTTCCGTCGACCAGGGCGTCGGCATCGAACGCCCTGACGTGGTGGGCCCGTTCGTGCGGCTTGCCCGCCACCGCCAGGGTCGCCTCGGCCATGCCGTAGGCGGGTTGGAAGGCGGTGTCGGCCAGTCCGTGGGGACGGAACTTCGCCACGGCGGCGTCGAGCACGGCGGCGTCCACCCGCTCGGCACCGATCACCGCGGCCCGCAGCCGTAGCGGTCGCGGCAGGTCCCCGCGACCCTGTGCACGGGTCGCGAGGTGCACCGCGGTACTGGTGCCGGCGGTCATCGTGGCCTCGTACTCCGACATGTCGCGGAACCAGGTGCGCGGCATCATCCCGAAGCGCTCGGGCGAGGACAGGACGAAGTGGTAGTCGTACGCCCAGGAGTACAACAGACAGCCGAACATGCCCATGTCGTGGGAGAGGGGCAGCCAGGAGGCGACCGTCTCGGCGCCGGGGTGGCCGCCGGTCAGCCGGAGGATGATCTCCAGTTGCGCTTCGATGGCGCGGGTGGTGAGCGCACAGCCCTTGGGCGTACTGGTGCTGCCGGAGCTGTACTGGATGAACGCCACGTCGTCGGGACCGGGCGGGCTGGGCTCGATGCGCCCGGTCCCGTACAGCGAGGACCAGGTGCGCAGCGGTACGTGGGCGGTCAGCTCGATCGGTACGAGGTCGGCGAGCTGACCGTCGACGACGATCACCGCCGGCTCCAACTGGACTGCCAGAATCGCCAGTTGGCGAGTGTACTCGTCGGGGCCCTGGCCGCGGGTGGGCAGTGGCAGCGAGGCGACCGCGCCACCGGCGAGCCAGATGGCGAGCAGACCCCGTACGGTGTCGGGCGTGTTGGTGAGGACGGCGGCCACGCGGGTGCCGGGCCGTACTCCGACCCGGCGCAGTTCCGCGGCCATGCCCCGGGCGTCGCGGACCACGTCGCGCCAGGGGGTGTGTGCGAAGGACTCTCCGGACCAGGCGTGCAGGACGCCGCGCGATGACCCTTCGGTCAGCGCGTTCCACAGGTTCATATGGGTGTGCCTCCCCCGTGTGGGTAATGGTGACGGGCTGCTACTCGACGTCCACCAGTGAGGTGTCGGCGTCGCTGGGCCGGTCCGCCATCGGGGCGAGCCGCTGCTGGGCCTCCAACAGGTCCCGGCGTTCCATCGAACTGGCTTCCACCCGGCTGATGTTGGCCTCGCGCATGGTGAGGCGTTCGGGGTCGATGCGGATGACCTTCCAGGCCAGGTGGGTCTTCTCCAGGCTCCAGATGAGGATGGCGCTCAGGTCGATCTCGTACCACTTCATGCCGTGCCGGGCCGAGCGCGGGAAGGCGTGGTGGTTGTTGTGCCACGCCTCGCCGAAGGACGGCACGGAGAGCCAGGCGACGTTGCGGGACTCGTCGGTGGTCTCGAACCGCCGGCGGCCGAAGACGTGACCGATGGAGTTGACCGCGTAGGTCATGTGGTTGATGAGGAAGATGCGGACGAGGCCGCCCCAGAGGATGCCGGTCAGCAGCGCCTGCACCGATCCCCCGGTGATCGCGTAGGCCATCAGGCCGGGCAGGACCACCCCGGCCACGACCACGAGCACCAGGTGCTCGCTCAACCAGCGCAGCGGCTTCTCCCGGACCAGGTCGGGGCAGTAGCGCATCGGCTCGGAGGTGAGTTCGACGTCGAACAGCCAGCCGAGGTGGGCGTGCCACAGGCCCGACATCGTGCCCTTGAACCCGGGCTCGAAGTCCAGGTGGGGGCTGTGCGGGTCGCCCGGCTTGTCGGCCACCCGGTGGTGCTTGCGGTGGTGGGCCGCCCAGATCAGCGGCGGCCCCTGCCCCGCCATCACGCCGGCGGTGGCGAGCGCCACGCGAATCGGCTTGTAGGTCTCGAACGAGCGGTGCGTGAGCATCCGGTGGTACCCGGCGGAGATGCCGAAGCCGGAGATCGCGTACATGATGACCAGGACCACGACATCGGACCAGCCGAATATCCGGTTCCAGAGCAGGGCCATCGCGCCGAACAGCGCGAACAGCGGTATCAGCGACGCTCCGAGGATGAACCAGCGATGCTTTCTTCCGTCCATTTTCTCCCTTTCCCCCGTGGTGCTTCTCAGGTGCGTGAGTGGTTCGTGGTGGTGTGCGCCCCGGCCGTGCGGATGAACGGACCGATGCGCACCGGACGAGGGCGCGGCCCTCAGCGGGCGCGCGCGGACGGTTCGGCCGTCCGCGGTGCGCGCGCGCCGCGCAGCCGCGGCAGGATCGTGCCGCGCAGGGTCGCGGCGAGCACGGTGCGCGGCAGGTGCCGGCCCACGACGTACTGCGCCTTGGCCACGGGTCCCGGCACGCTGAGGCGGCGCCCGCGTTCCATGGCCCGCAGTCCCGCTTCCGCGACGTACTGCGGGGACTGCCAGGCGAGCAGTTTCTGGTCCGTCAGTCCCGGGACGCCGCCCACCCGGTAGAAGTCGGTGCGGACCGGGCCGGGGGCGAGCAGGGTGCAGCTCACCCCGGTGCCGCGCAGCTCGGCGTGCAGGGACTCCGCGAAGGTGTTGGCGAACGCCTTGGTGGCGGCGTAGGTGGCGGCGGTGGGCACCGGCTGGTACCCGGCGGTGGAGCCGCTGACCAGGATCCGGCCGCGACCGCGGGCCGTCATCCCGGGCAGCACCGCCAGGGTGAGCGCGTGCAGGGCGACGGCGTTGACCTCGACGCAGGCGGCCTCCCGCGCGGCGTCGTTGTCGGTGACGGGGCCGCACACCGGGAATCCGGCGTTGGCGCAGAGCACGGCCACCGGTTCGGCGGCGAGTTCCTCGCAGAGGGCGTCCCTGGCGACCGGGTCGGCCAGGTCACGGACGCTCACCCGGACGTCCACCCCGGTGCGGTCCGTCAGCTCGGCGGCGAGCTCGTCGAGGGCGTCGCCGCGGCGGGCCACCACCCACACCGGGTGTCCGCGGGCGGCCAGGCCGCGGGCCAACCAGGCGCCGATGCCGGAGGAGGCGCCCGTGACCACCGCCCACGGGCGGGCCCCGGTCACGCCGGGTCCCGGGCGTCCGACGCGGCGCCCCCGGGCCGGGCGGCGGCACCCTCCAGGTGGGTGGCGAGCCGCCGGGCCGCGGCCCGGCCCGAACGCGCGCAGTTCTCGATGGCGACGCCGAGGACGTAGTCCCCGGCCAGTTCCAGTCCGGCGACGCCGGCCAGGTGGCGGCGGGCCTCGGCGAGGAACTGCGGGTGGTGCGGCAGGTAGCCGCTGTACGCGGCGTCCCAGTGCTTGACGAGGACGTTCACCCGTTCGGCGTGCGGCGCCCCGAGGTGGGTGCGCAGGCGCTCCTCGGTGTCGGCGGTGAGTCGGTCGACGGCCCGCTCGCTGAGGTCGGTCAGCCGCCCTTCGCGACCGCTGTAGGTGTAGCGGACGATGTGCCGGTCGTGCATGCCGTAGGAACCGGCGTTGCTGCACGGCCCGTCGTCCATGGCGAGCGCGCGCACGTCCTCGCCGAACATCGGCCGGTCGTACTCCACCAGGACGACGGTCGACGGGAAGTAGCGCACGTCCGCCAGGCGCAGGGCGAGGGCGGGCAGCGTCGAGCGCAGGATGCCGGCCGCCGCGTGGGCGGGGGTGGCGACCACCACCCCGTCGTAGGGCACCAGTCGGGCGGGCCCGCCGTCCTCGGAGACCCGCAGGCCGGTGACGGCGCCCGCGGTGGTCTCCACGCTCTCGACCCGGGCCCCCAGGCGCACCGGTATCCGCTTGGCGAACGCGTCGAGGACGGGTTCGACGCCGTCGGTGAGCTGGTCGTAGTGGTCCAGCAGCATGGCGAGGTTGGTGCCGAAGGTGCCCGGGTAGACCTCGTCGGGTTCGGCGCCGTTGTTACGGATGACCATGGGGCGGATGAGCATGGACGTCAGCTCGGGGCCGAAGAAGGAGCTGAGCGGCGCGTGGTCGTGCCGTGCCGAGACCCCGGAGAAGTGGCGCGAGCCGAGGAAGCGGTTGGTGTCGTCGAACGTGATGCGGGCGGCCATGGCGGCGAGCCGGGCGACGTCACGGGTGGACCCCATGCGGCGGATGTTGCCGAGGGTCCGGCCGCGCCGTTCGCTGTCCAGCGTCAGCACCCGACCGTCCTTGAGCCGGGAGGCGTTGTAGCCGAAGGACTCGTAGCGGTCGAAGCCGAGTTCCTTGGTGAACCAGCGGAAGGCGGAGTAGCGGCGGCCGATGTTCTTGCCGCCGGTCATCACCGGCCGGTCGCCGAGACGGGCGACGCCGAACCGGCCGCCGAGGGTGTCCGCGGCTTCCAGGAGTTCGACCTCGTGGCCGAGGGTCTCCAGGCGCAGGGCCGCGCTGAGGCCGGAGACGCCGCCGCCGACCACGGCCACCCGCCGGCCGCTCGGGGCCCGTCCCGGATGCCCGGACTGCTCGCGGGTGCCCTGGTGGGCTGCTGTGTGGGGTGGTGCCATGGCTCAGTCTCCGTACGCCGGAACGGGTGGGGTGCTCGTACTGGTTCGTGGGGGCGCCGCCGGATCGGGGAGCAACTCGACGCGCCCGGTGACGACGTCGCGGTCGAACTGGCGGATCACGACGTCGACGGGGGTGCGGCCGTCGGCGGTGGTCGCACCGACCGAGGTGCGGTAGTCCACGTCGGCCTCGAACTCAACGAAGTCCAGGAAGGCCGCTTCGCAGCCCACGGCGAGGTGGGCGCGGGCACCGCCCGGTGCGGTGGGGTCGCCCACCGCGTGCAGGGCGGCCTGGCGCATGCCCTCGACCATGAGCGGGCCGGGAACGTGGTCGTAGTCGTGGTCGAAGAAGGCGGGGTGCGTGGTGTCGGCGGTCAACACCAGGCGCCGCTCGTCGCCGACCCCGCCGTGCGCGGCCCCGCCCCCGCCGTGGACGGTACCGATCACGACGTTGGCGGGCAGCTCCCGACCCACTGCGGCCGGGGGCAGCGGACCTGCGGGGGTGCGGACGGCCGACGCCACCGGCTTCTGCGCCCGCTGGAACGAGCGGAAGACGTCGTAGTCCTCCTGGGACATGAACACCAGGTTCGTGGTGAGGGTCATCGCCCGGCGTTCGGCGATCCGTACGGTGCCGTGCAACGACAGCGCGGTCACCTCGGCCCCCCGCCCGGTCCGTTCGGTGACCCGGAAGTGGATGGTGCCCCGCAGGGCGGTGCGGCGGTCGTTGAGGTAGGCCGCGGGGTCCTCGACGCGCAGGGCGATGCGCTGGAGGCTGAAGGGCAGTTCCACGGGGATGCCGACGTGCCGGTGCAGCAGCACGAAGATGCCCTGTCGGGCCGCCTCCGCCGAGGCCAGCGGATCGTGGTACGCCGAGCCGCCGCGGTCGGACCACAGGCTGTGGGCGCGCAGCACCTCGAACGCGAGGTGGAAGTCGTCGGGTCCGACCTGCGCGGAGTCCGTCACGAACACCTCGCCGACCTGGCGGCGGTGCGCGGTGGCCCGGGGCACGGTCCGGTCGAAGCCGAGCGTCGTGCCGGGCGGCGGCGCGCCGTCCGACCGGGGCCCGGTCCGGGCGGGGGGCTGGGTGGTCGTCATGGCTGCACCTGCTCGGTCCGGCCCGGGCGGCGGGCACCACTCGGGGAGGGGGTGGCGCTCGGGGAAGGGGTCGCGCTCGGGGAGGAGGCGGCGCCGTCGCCGCCCACCGGCTCCACGCCGGGGGCCCGCGCGTACACGGGTCGGCGTACGGCTCGTCTACGGCGCAGTTCGGTGGCGGCCAGCGCGCCGAGTTCGGTGAGTTCGGCGCGCCGCCCGCGTCGGCTGCCCCGGATCAGCACCCGGCCCGTGGCGCCCAGCACCCGACCGGGGGTGAGCACGTCGAGGACGGAGGCCCGGTGGCTGAGCAGGTGCAGGACAGGGTCCACGTCCCCCGCGGCGTGCATCCGGCCGATGACCCGCGGGACGACCGCGGCGATCGGGCCCGCCACGCCGAGGTCGGCGGCCAGCCCGTGGTACTCGGCGTAGGTGCGGTCGCGCCAACGGCCGAAGGCCGCGGTGACGCGGTCGATTCCGGCATCGGACCCGTGCAGGGTCTTCCCGAGGGCGGTGGCGAGGTGCTGTGCCTGGTCGAAGGCGTCGCCGATGCCGCGCCCCCCGGCGGGGTCCTTGAAGTGACCGGCGTCGCCGAGGAGTACCCAACCGGGGCCGGAGGCTTCCCGGAAGTAGCCGGAGAACCGTCGGATGCCGTAGATACGGGTGGCCCGCTCGGCGCCGCGCAGGGCCCGG
This sequence comes from Streptomyces sp. NPDC127068, assembly GCF_042724695.1. Classification (NCBI taxonomy): domain Bacteria; kingdom Bacillati; phylum Actinomycetota; class Actinomycetes; order Kitasatosporales; family Streptomycetaceae; genus Streptomyces; species Streptomyces sp. NPDC127068. The sequence continues at coordinate 70,378 of NZ_JBHXEN010000040.1, forward strand.
GCGATCGGTGCGCAGCTCGCGGCGTGTGCGAGCACGGACCCTTCGAGGTCCTTGCGGAACGCCTCGGACTCGTGGCGGCGCGGGGAGACTCCGACGATGTACAGGCCGTTGTCCGCGGGTCCGCCGAGGAGGTGCCGGTCCCCCCACCGGTGGAAGACGAAGGTCGGGTCGGGGCCGGTGTCGACGCCCTTGAAGTACATCCAGTAGTAGCTGCGTTCACCGGGGATGACGTGGTACTGGCGGGAGCCGGACAGGGCGGCCACCGTCGAATCGCGGCCGTCGGCGCCGACGACCAGTCGGGCCCGCAGCTCGTGCGGTGTCCCGCCGCTCACGGCGTGCACGCCCACGACCCGGCCGGCCTCGGTGAGGAGGCCCGTGACCCGGGTGCCGAACCGCAGGTCCGCACCGGCTTCCCGGGCCGCCTCGACGAGCAGGGGGTCCAGCACCTCGCGCCGGATGCAGGCGGCGCCGCCCACGTCGCCCGGTCGCTGGGGAAGGGCGGCGACGAAGGCGGTGTCCTCCAACCGCATGTCGATGTGGGTGAGGGGAACGGCTCCGGCGGCCCGCAGCCGTTCCGTCAACCCGAGTCGGTCGAGGAAGGCGAGGGAGTCCGCCTGGAGGATGTTCGACGAGAGGGTGTACCCCACGGCCGCCACCCGGTCCAGTACGGCCACCCGCAGCCCCCGCCCGGCCAGCAGGGCGCCCAGGGCGGAGCCGGAGCAACGTGCCCCGACCACGATGACGTCGAAGGTGTTCCGGTGCACCGGTCCGGCCGCCCCGGTCATGCGGCGTTCCAGCGGACGGCCGCCGCGGCGGCGAAGTCCCCGGCGTGGGCGAAGCCGGACATGACGACGAGGTCGCCGTCCGCGAGGCCGCCGGTGCGGGCGGCCCGGTCCAGGGTGACGGGGACGGCGGCGCCGTAGAGGTTCCCGAAGCGGTCGAAGGTGTCCGGGTGCCGCTCCGGCGGGAGGCCGAGCGCCTCGCGCCAGTTCTTGAGGAAGATCCGGTTGGGCTGGTTGGTGACGAGGACGTCGATCTCCTCGGACGTCACTGCGAGGTCCTTCAGCAGTTCCGCCACCAGCTCGGGGACGAGGGTGTTGCCGCGCTCCATGATCTCCGTGGTCTTCTCCGGGTCGAAGCGAATGTCCATCTGACCGGTGCCCGGTTCCCAGTACTTGCGTCGGTCGGGGGTGACCAGACCGAGGTCGCGTGCGTGGGCCGGGACGTTCCTGGTGCGCACCCCGAGGATCGGTGAGGGCGCCCCGACCTCCAGGTACGCGACACCGCAGCCGTCGCCGGGGATCGGAGCGTGCGACTGGGTGCGCACGTCCGGCTGGGCGAAGACCTGGCCCGCGCTGTTCTGCACATTGGCGATGAGCGCGGTGCGCGCCGTGCCGTCGGCCATGATCTTCCGGGCCAGCTCCATCATGTACATGAACGAGGCGCAACCGCCGTTGTGCAGGTCGACGATCCACTCGGGCTCGACGCCCAGCAGCTGGGCCGCCTCCGCACCGATGCCGGTGAAGAGTTCGTCGGGCAGCAGCACGTTGGTGATGAGCACGTCCACGTTGCCGGCCGGCGGACGGTCCAACCGTTCGAAGACCGGCCGGGCCGCCTTGGCGATCATGTCGGCCGCGCGTTCCCGGGGGGCGACGTGATGGCGGGTGGGCGGCAGCCGGAAGAGGGCGAGCCCCGCGAGGGGGTCGGCGGGCGCGTCCGGGTCGACGAAGAAGTCGGTGCCCACCACCGTCTCGGGCAGGAAGCTCCCGAAGTCCACTACACCGACGGGTCTCATGACAGTTCCTTTCGCAGCCAGCCCTCGATGGCGCGGGCCGTGTCGTGCGCGTGCGCTTCGAGGAGGGAGAAGTGGTCGCCCGGCACGGACGTCGTCGTCCCGGCTCCCCGCCAGAGGGTCCATGCGGGACCCGCGGGGTCGACCGCTGCCGCGGGGGGCCGCTCGGCCGTGACCAGCAACGAGGGCGCGGTCAGCGGCTCTTCGGACCACGCGTCGAGGAGGCCGAGGTATCCGCCCATCGCGAGCACGGCCGCCTCGCTGACGGCCCGGCCCTCCGGGTCGCGGTCGAGGACGCTGCCCATGGCCCAGGAGAAGACGGCGGACCGCTCCTCGGGGACCGGCGCGTAGGTGTCGATCAGGACGGAACCGGCCACCGGGTGACCTGCGCGTTCCAGTGCGGCGGCCACGGCGTGGGCGATGACCCCGCCCACCGAGTGGCCCACCAGCAGCACGGGTGCCTCGCCCACCGACCGCAGGGCCGCCGAGGCGAGCGCATCGACGAGCTCGGCCCACGAGGCGGGGGTGCGGGGGTCGTCGCCGAAGCCGGGAAGGGCCAGCGCCGTCACGCGCGGACGCTGGTGGAATCCGGTGGCCAGGCGGGCGAACTGGTGCGGCCCGGAACCCGCCAGGAACGACGGCACGCACACCACGCCCGGGGCGGACGACCCGTCGCACACCAGGAGGGGCTCGGGGTCGGGAAGGGGCTCCCCGACCGTGGTCGAACGGTAGCGGGCAGCGGTCTGCAACAGGGGCAGCACCTGGGCGAGTTCATCGCGCTCGTGGGCGGTGCGCACCAGTGCGGCGTACGGCCCGGGGCTGCTCTCGCGACCGGTTGCCGCGGGGTCAGCGGTCGTGGGAGCGGGGTCGTCGTCGGTCGGGCCGGCACCGGGGTCGTCGTCGGCGGTGCGGTTGCCGGGCGGGGACGACCCCTCGGTGCTCGGTCCGCCGGGTGGCGCGTCCTCCAGCAAGGGGCCCAGTCGGGCGGCGAGCGCGGTCGGCGTGGGGTGCTCGACCAGCAGGGTGGCGGGGAGGTCGAGGCCCGTGACGTCCCGCAGTCGGCGTTGGAGTCGCACCGCGCCCATCGAGTCGACACCCAGTTCCAGCAGGGTGGCGTCCGCCGGGACGGGGGTCTCGTCGTCGTACCCCAGGACGTGTGCCACCTGGGCGAGCACGGTGTCCAGTACGTCGAGGGGCGCGCTGGCCGCGGTGTCCCGGACGCCCGTGGGGTCCTGCTCGGCAGGCGGGTGCGGGGCCCGTGCCGCGCGGTCGTCGGGGGCCGCCGGCTCGGGGCGGGGCGCGGGCCCGTCGATCCAGTAGCGACGCTGCTGGAAGGGGTACGTCGGCAGCCGCACCCGGCGCGGGTCCACACCGGTGAACAGGCCCGACAGGTCCTCGGCGGCTCCGTGCAGGTGCAGTTCGGCCACCGCGGAGAGGAGCGCTTCGGGCTCGGGCGCGTCCCGGGTCAGTGCCGGGACGGCCAGCAGCCCGGCCCCGTCTTCCAGGCACGCCTGGACCATGGTGGTGAGGACAGCGGCGGGCCCGATCTCCAGGAAGGCCGTGACGCCTTCGGCCCGAAGGGTCCGCACCGCGTCGTGGAACCGCACCGGGCGGTCGGCGTGCCTGCCCCAGTAACCGGGCGCGGCCAAGGTCCGGGGACCGGCCAGGGTCCCGGACGTGTCGGAGACCAACGGAATCCGGGGATCGGCATGGGTCAACGTGGCGGCAAGAGCGTCGAGTTCGCCGATCACCGGCTCCATGAGGGGCGAGTGGAAGGCGTGGCTGACCCGCAGGGTCCTGGTGCGTCGACCACGCGCACTCCACTGCTCGGCCCAGCCGGTCAGGGCCTCGGAGGGCCCCGACACGACCACCGCCCGGGGTCCGTTGACGGCGGCGAGGGCGAGCGCCGATCCGAGGGGTGCCGCACGCAGGGAGGCGAGCACCTCCTCCTCGGTGGCCTCGACGGCGACCATCCCGCCCCCTGGCGGTAAGGCCCCCATCAGGCGTCCGCGGGCCACGACGAGCGCCGCCGCGTCGGACAGGGTGAGGACTCCGGCGGCACAGGCCGCGGTGATCGCACCGACCGAGTGGCCGGTGACCACATCGGGTCGCAGGGACCAGGACTCCAATAGGCGCAGCAAGGCGAACTGGAAGGCGAACAAGGCGGGTTGGGTGTGTTCGGTGCGGTCGAGGTGCTCGGCCTGGACGCTGCCCTGCTCGGCGAAGAGCATCGGTCGCAGTGGCACTCCGGAAGCGGCTTCGACGGCGGCACCGGCCTCGTCGAGGGCGTTCGCGAACACCGGGTGCGTCGCGGCGAGTTCGCGTCCCATGCCGGGACGTTGGGACCCCTGTCCGGAGAAGAGGAACGCGGTCCTGGCCTCTCGGACGGCCCTGCCGCGCACGGCCGTTCGCGGGAGTTCGCCGCGGGCGAGTGCGGCAACGCCGTCCAGGAGGTCGGCGGGGTCCTCGGCCACGACCGCGGCCCGGTGCGCGAAGTGCGAACGGGTCAACGCCAGCCCCGCGCCCACACCCACCGCGTCGACCCGCGTCGACCCGGCCTCCGCTCCGGCTCCGGCTCCGGTGTCCGTACCGCTCCTGTCTTCGGCCTCGGTGGCGGCCGCCGCCTCGGCCGCCGGACTGGCGAAGCGTTCGTGCAGCCGCCGCGCCTGGTCCCGCAACGCCGCCGGTGTACGACCCGAGAGCACCCACAGCACCGGGCCGCCCGGGCCGGCCGGCCCGGCTGCGGGCACGGGTTCGGTGTCGAGGTCAGCCGGTGCCTCCTCGATGATGACGTGGGCGTTCGTGCCGCTGATACCGAAGGCGGAGATGCCGGCGCGGCGGACATGACCGGGGTCACGGGGCCAGGGAACCGGCTCCGTCAACAACCGCACACCCTCCCACCGCGCCCGACTCGACGGCTCATCCACATGCAACGACCGCGGCAACACCCCACCCCGCAACGCCATCACCATCTTCAACACCCCACCCACACCCGCAGCCGCCTGCGCATGCCCCACATTCGACTTCAACGACCCCAACCACACACCCCCACCACCACGCCCACCGAACACCCCCGACAACGCATCCACCTCCACCGGATCCCCCAACACCGTCCCCGTCCCATGCCCCTCCACCACATCCACCTCACCCACACCCAACCCACTCGCCGCCAACGCCCCTTCCACCACCCGCTGCTGCGCCACCCCGGACGGCGCCGTCAAACCATTGCTCCCCCCGTCCTGATTCACCGCCGAACCCCGCACCACCCCCCACACCCGATGCCCCAACCGACGCGCCCGCCCCAAACGCTCCAACAACACCACCCCCACACCCTCCGACCACCCCGTCCCACCCGCACCCTCCGCAAACGACCGACACCGACCATCCACCGACATCGCCCCCTGACGACTGAACTCGGTGAACGTGGAGGGGGTCGACATGACGGTCACCCCGCCGGCCAACGCCATGTCGCACTCACCGCGCCGCAGTGCCGCGGCGGCCAGGTGCATCGACACCAACGACGACGAACACGCCGTGTCCACCGTCAACGCCGGCCCCGACAACCCGAACACGTACGCCACCCGACCCGACAACACACTCCCCGCCGAACCGATCCCCCAGTACCCCGCCAGGTCCTCCGGTCCCGACCGGGAGAGATGGGCGTAGTCCTGTCCCGTCGTGCCGATGTAGACGCCGGTCGACGATCCCCGCACCCCCACCGGATCGATCCCCGCATCCTCGAACACCTCCCACACCACCTGCAACAACAACCGCTGCTGCGGATCCATCGCCAACGCCTCACGACGCGACACACCAAAAAAATCCGCATCAAAATCAGCCACACCCTCAACAAACCCCCCACACCCCGTCACACTCGACCCCACACCCCCACCCCCCAACACCACACCATCCCAACCACGATCCCCCGGAAACCCCCCCACCACATCCCGACCCGACACCACCACATCCCACAAACCCTCAGCCGACACCACCCCACCCGGAAAACGACACCCCATACCCACGATGGCCAGCGGCTCACGGTCGCGTTGCTGCACCTCGTCCAGGCGCTCCCGGGTGCTCCGCAGCTCGGCGACGACGCGCTTGAGGTACTGCAGGGTCTTGTCGTCCGCCATGGCTAGCGCACCTCCAGGCCGTTGTCGATGAGGGCGAAGACCTCTTCGGCGCTCGCCGACTCCAGGTCGGCACCGACGCCGGAGCCCGCGGTGGCGCCCGCCGCGGCGGTACCGGCCCGGCGTTCCAGATCCGCCAGCAGGACCCGCAACCGCGCACCCACCACGTCGGCCTCGGCGGCGTCCAGGGCCGGCAGTGCAGCGGCCAAGCGTTCGAGCTCGCGGTGGGCCACCGCACCCGTGCCGTCCCCGGGCTCCGCCGCGCCGTCCTGCGGTGCCTCCTGCTCGACCAGGGTCAGCAGATGGGCGGCGAGGGCGACCACGCTGGGGTGGCTGAAGACGACGGTGACGGGCAGGGTGATTCCGGTGGCACCGCGGAGCAGGTTGCGCACCCGCACCGCACCGAGCGAATCGAGCCCGAGGTCCTTGAAGGAGCGGTCCTGGTCGACGGTCTCCCCGTGCTCGTGGCCGAGGGCGGTCGCGACGTGTTCCGCAACGAGTCGCCGGGTCACGGCTTCGCGCCGCTCGACGGGGGTACCGGCCAGGACCGCACGCAGGGAACCGGTGTGGTGCGCGCGTGCGTGGTCGGCCGGAACGAGTGCCTTCAGCACCGGGGGCAGATCCTGCGCGCGGGCCCGGGCCCGCAGGGCGCCCGGGTCGAGGCGGACCGGCAGGAGGTGTGCGTGTGCGGTGCCGTGCACCGCGTCGAACAAGCGCAGCGCCTCCTCGGTCGGCATCGGCGCCACTCCGGAGCGGTGGAGTCGCGCCACGTCCACGCCGTCGAGGTGCTGGGTCATGTCACTGCTCTCCTCCCACAGTCCCCAGGCGAGCGACAGTGCGGGCAGTCCCCGCGCCGTCCGCCAGTGGGCGAGGGCGTCCAGGAAGGCGTTGCCCGCGGCGTAGTTGGCCTGGCCCGGGCTGCCGACGGTGCCGGCGACCGAGGAGAACAGCACGAAGGAGGACAGGTCGAGCCCGGCGGTCAGCTCGTGGAGGTGGAGCGCGGCGTCCACCTTGGGCCGCAGCACCCGTTCCAGGCGGTCGGCGGTGAGGTCGGCGACCAGCCCGTCGTCCAGGACGCCGGCGCTGTGCACCACCGCCGTCAACGGATGTGCGACGGGAACGGCGGACAGCAGGTCGCGCACCGCCGTGCGGTCCGCGAGGTCGCAGGCCGCGAGCGTGACCTCCGCGCCGAGCGCCCGGAGGTCACGGGCGAGCGCGGCGGCCCCGGGTGCGGCGTCACCGCGTCGCGAGACCAACAGCAGTCGGCCGGCGCCGCGGGCGGCGAGGTGGCGGGCGACGGACGCACCGATGCCGCTGGTCCCGCCGGTGACCAGGACGGTGCCCTCGGGAGCGAAGGGGAACGGTCCTGTGGTTCCCCCGGTGGCGGCGCGTACGACTCGGGGCGCCCTCAGCGCCCCCGCCCGCACCGCGAGCTGCGGCTCCCCCTGGGCAACGGCGACGGGTACCAGCGCTGCCGCGTCCTCCTCGTCCAGGTCCACCAGCAGGAATCGACCCGGGTGTTCCGCCTCCGCGCCCCGCAACAGCCCCCACACGGCCGCGGTTTCCGGTTCGATCGGCGTTCCGGTGCCGGCGTTCACCGCACGGCGGGTGACCACGGCCAGCGCGGTGCCGGCCAGCCGTTCGTCCGCCGTCCACCGCCGCAGCAGGTCCAGGGCCCGCCGGGCGTGACCGTGCACGTCCGGGGCGGCGGGTGCGGAGTCACCGGCAGCGACCGGCACGAAGGGCACCACCACGGTGGCGGGTGCGGGGCGGCCCCCGTCGAGGGAGGCGAGGAACGCGTCCAGGTCGGCGTACCGCTCGTCGGCCCAGCCCCATGCGGGGTGGTGGGTCGTTTCCCCGAGCAGCCCGACGGACCCGAGGGGGGCCGTTCCGTCCGCGGGGGCGACCGGGGTCCAGTCGAGCCGGAAGAGGGAGTCCCCGGCGTCCCGCAGCGCGGCGATCCGCTCGGGGGCGACGGGCCGGGCGGTGACCGAGGCGACGGTCGCCACGGGGCGGCCGGCCTCGTCGGTCGCCGTCATCCGGACGGTGCTCCCCGTCGCGTCGTCACGGCCGCCCCCGGTCGGAGCCGTCGCGGGGACCGGGGTCAGCGTGACGCGCAGTGCGCGGGCCCCGTTCCGGTGCACCCGTACTCCGGACCAGGTGAAGGGCAACCACGCACCCGTCCCGTCCGGTTCCGCGTCCGGTGCGTCGTCGCCGGTGGTGCTCGGGGCGAGTGCGGTGAGCTGGATGTGGAAGGCGGCGTCCCACAGCGCCGGGTGCAACCCGTAACCGTCGTCCGGGGCGGGTCCTCCCCCACCGCCGTCGTCGGTGGCCTCCGCACCGTCCGTGCCGACCTCCGCGTAGACGGTGTCCCCGTCCCGCCAGGCGGCCCGGAGTCCGCGGAACGCGGGACCGTATCCGAAGCCGCGCTCGGCCAGCCGGTCGTACAGGCCGGTCACGCTCAGTGGTTCGGCTCCCGGTGGCGGCCAGGTCACCGGGGTGGCGGGCGCAGCCGTGTCGTCGGGAGCGGATGCGGTCGGCGCGAGGACGCCCGAGGCGTGCCGGGTCCACGGGTTCTGCGTGGGCGCCGCCGCGTCCTTGGAGTACACGGTGACGGTGCGCCGCAGTCGTTCGTCGGGGGCGCCGAGGACGGTCTGGAGGCGCAGTTCGCCTTCGGCGGGCACCGCGAGGGGTTCCTCCAGGGTGAGTTCCTCCACCAGGGGGCAGCCCTCGGCCTCCCCGGCGCGGGCCGCGAGTTCCACGAAGGCGGTGCCGGGCACCAGGACGGTGTCGTGCACCGCGTGGTCGGTGAGCCAGGGCTGGGTGTCACGGCCGATCCGGGCGGTGAACAACCGTCCTCCGCCGTCCGCGAGTTGGGTGGAGGCGGTGAGCAACGGGTGTGCGGTGTTCTCCAGCCCGGCGCCGGCGGTGTCCCCCGTGGTGGGTCGCGGTGTGGCCCAGAAGCGTTCGGTCTGGAAGGCGTACGTGGGCAGGGCGATCCGACGGGATTCGGCCGGGTCGAAGACGGTGTCCCAGGCGACGGGTGCCCCGTGTGCATGGGCCTCGGCGAGCGCGGCCGTGAAGCGGCCGGCACCGGTGTCGCGCTGAAGGGTGCCGAACACGGCGGCCCGCGCGTCGACCGCTTCGATGGTCTGCTCGACCGGCACGGTCAGCACCGGGTGCGGGCTGACCTCGACGAAGGTGGTGAAACCCTGGTCGAGCAGCCCGCGCACCACCTCTTCGAACCGTACGCGCTGGCGCAGGTTCCGGAACCAGTAGCCGGCGTCCAGGCCCGTGGTGTCCCACTCGCCACCGGTGACGGTGGAGTGGAAGCGCACCGCGCCCGGGCGGGGGGTGATCGGGCCGAGTTCCCGGGCCAGTTCGCCCTCGATCCGGTCGACCTGCGGCGAGTGGGAGGCGTAGTCGACGGGAATGCGGCGGGCCCACACGCCCTCGGCTGCGCAGACGTCGAGCAGCTCGGTGAGTGCCGCGGCTTCGCCGGAGAGGGTCAGCGAGGACGGTCCGTTCACCGCGGCGACCTCGATCCGACCCCGCCAGCGCTCCACCAGTCCGACGACCAGGGCGGGTTCCGCGGTGACGGACACCATGCCGCCACCGGTGCCCAGCAGCCCGGCGATGGCCCGGCTGCGCAGGGCGACGACCCGCGCGGCGTCCGCCAGGTCGAGTCCTCCCGCCACGCAGGCGGCGGCGATCTCCCCCTGGGAGTGGCCGACGACGGCGTCGGGACGCACTCCGTGGTGGCGCCAGAGCGCGGCCAGCGAGGTCATCACGGCGAACAGCGCGGGCTGGACGACGTCGACGCGGTCCAGCGGAGCGGCCCCGGGCCGTGCGGCCAGCACCGCGTGCGGCGACCAGTCGGTCCAGGGGGCGAGTGCATCCGCGCACTGCTCCAGGGCCTCCGCGAACACCGGTTGTTCCGCGGCGAGTTCGCGTCCCATGCCGAGCCACTGGGAGCCCTGGCCGGGGAAGAGGAACGCGACCTTGCCGCCTCGGGACCGGCCACGGCGGACGGTGCCGTGGCTCCCGCCGCGGGCGAGTGCGGCGACGCCGTCCAGGAGGTCGGCGGGGTCCTCGGCCACGACCGCGGCCCGGTGCGCGAAGTGCGAACGGGTCAACGCCAGCCCCGCGCCCACACCCACCGCGTCGACCCGCGCCGACCCGGGCCCGGCCTCGGCTGCCGGAGCCGCGAAACGTTCGTGCAACCGCCGCGCCTGGTCCCGCAGCGCCGTCGGCGTACGACCCGACAGGACCCATGCCACCGGACCGGCCGAGCGCTCCGGAGCACCCGAGCCCGCTTCACCGCCGGCGCCCACTGCACGGCCTGGGCCCACCTGACCGCCCGGGCCCCGCGAACCGTCGGCGTGCGCGCCCGGCGCCGCACTCGTGCGCTGCTCGTCCTCGACGGGCGCCTCCTCGATGATGACGTGCGCGTTCGTACCACCGACCCCGAAGGCGGAGATGCCGGCGCGGCGGACACGACCGGGGTCACGGGGCCAGGGAACCGGCTCCGTCAACAACCGCACACCCTCCCACCGCGCCCGACTCGACGGCTCATCCACATGCAACGACCGCGGCAACACCCCACCCCGCAACGCCATCACCATCTTCAACACCCCACCCACACCCGCAGCCGCCTGCGCATGCCCCACATTCGACTTCAACGACCCCAACCACACACCCCCACCACCACGCCCACCGAACACCCCCGACAACGCATCCACCTCCACCGGATCCCCCAACACCGTCCCCGTCCCATGCCCCTCCACCACATCCACCTC
>NZ_JBHXEN010000041.1:0-33490 GCF_042724695.1 Streptomyces sp. NPDC127068
GGTCGGAACCCGGGAGGAGGGGCCCGGGTTCCGACCGCGTCCGCACACCGCGTGGTGGGCGCCTGCACCGTGCGCGGCAGGGCGGCCCTCTGGACACCGGGCCTGCGGAGCGGCGATCCTGACGCACCGGACGAGCCGGTGCGGGGAGCGGGGGGACCGTGGACGGGGAAGCGGGCGGCACGGTGGCGGACACGGTGTGCGACGCGTACGGGCCTGCGGAGCCGCAAGCCCCGCCGCAGTCCCGCTGGGTGCCGCTCATGGGCGCCGACAACACGCGTGACCTGGGCGGACTGCCCGTTTCCGGTGGCGGCACCACCCGCCGGGGCGTGGTGTTCCGCAGCAGCACCCTCCAGGCGGTGACCGACGCCGACGTGGAGTTCCTGGTGGACGGACTGGGCCTGCGGACGGTCGTGGACCTCCGGGGGCCGGAGGAATCCGCCCGGGAGGGCCACGGACTGCTCACCGCCACACCGGTGCGCCGTGCGCACCTCCCGGTCCGGTTGCCGCAGGGGCGCGCCACCGAGGTCGTGCCCGACGGTCCCGACGGCGGCGCGGTCGACTTCTACTTCCGGTTGCTGGGGAGCAGCGCGGACACGCTGACGGCCACGGCGCGGATCGTCGCCGATCCCGACCAGCACGCGGTCCTGTTCCACTGCGCGATCGGCAAGGACCGCACGGGCGTGTGCGCCGCCGTGCTCCTGGACGCGGTCGGGGTGGCGGCCGAGGTGATCGCCGTCGACTACGAGCTGACCGCCGAGCGCATCGCCCGGGTCAGGGACCGGCTGCTCGCGGTCGGGGGCTACCGCAGCATCCCGGCCGTGGACCACACCTACATGGCGTCCCGGGCGGCGACCATGCGCGACTTCCTGGCCCGGCTGCACGCCGACCACGGCGGGGGAGCGGGCTGGCTGCTGCGCAGCGGGCTCACCGAAGGGGAACTGGACCGGCTGCGGGCGACCCTCGTGGCCCGGTGACCCCTGGTGACGGGGGCGTCGCCCGACGGCGCCCGGGGTGACGGACGCGGTTGCGCCGGTCGGGTGACGAATGGGGCGAACCCGGGTAAGAGAGTTACACGAACCCCACGCACGGCGGTCTCCGGGCGGGGAGGCCCCGGGTGCGGCGGCGCGGCCCGTGTCCGCTCACGAGGAGGCCCGGCATGACGACTGCGAGAAGGCTGCTCACGGCTCTGCCCGCTGATCATCGCCAGCGCCTCATGGACCTGGCCCAGGAGGTGTCCTTCCCCCAGGACAGTCGGATCTTCGAGGAGGGCGGGCCCGCGGACCGGCTCTGGGTGATCCGTTCCGGCACGGTCGCCCTGGACCTCCAGGTCCCCGATCGGCGCCGGGTCACCGTGGAGACCCTGCAACCGGGCGACCTGCTCGGCTGGTCCTGGTTGTTCCCCCCGCACCAGTGGGAATTCGGCGCCGAGGCGTTCAGTCCGGTGCGCGCCTACGAGTTCGACGCGGCCAAGGTCCGCTCCCTCTGCGAGGAGGAGTCGGCACTCGGGCTGGTGCTGCTGCGCACCATCGCGGAGATCCTGGCCCACCGGTTGGAAGGCGCCCGCACCCGTCTGATCGAGAACTACGCCAAACACGGAGGAGCGACGCTCTAGCGGTGCGGTTCCGGGTGCCCCCGGCTGAGTCGAGCGTCACGCGTACGGGAGACGACCGTGGCGCAATGGACTCGTATGATCAGCTGATGAGTTGACGGACTGTCCGGCCACCCCCCCGTACCGGCCCGCAGGAGATGAGTACGTGCCCACCCCCGCTTCGTCCCGACTCTCCACGGCCACCCGGTCCACCGTCGATCCCCGCCGGGCCCACTCCGCCCGGATCTGGAACTTCTGGCTGGGCGGCGCCGACTACTACGAGCCGGACCGCCGGGTGGGCGAGGGCATCAACGCGTTGTACCCGCAGGTCAGCGCCTACGCACAGGCGGACCGGCAGTTCCTCGGACGGGCGGTGCGCCACCTCGCCGGGCCGGTCGGCATCCGCCAGTTCCTCGACATCGGTACCGGCCTGCCCACCGCCGAGAACACCCACGAGATCGCCCAGGGCGTCGCTCCCGACGCGCGCATCGTGTACGTCGACAACGACCCGACCGTCCTCGCTCACGCCCGGGCCCTGCTGGTCAGCGCACCGGAGGGCCGCACCGAGTACGTGGACGCCGATGTCCGGGACGTGGACGGCATCCTCGAACAGGCAGCCGGCACCCTCGACTTCGGACGCCCCGTGGCCCTGATGCTGCTCGGCGTGCTGATCTTCGTGGCGGACGACGAGGAGGCGGGAACCGCGGTGCGACGCCTCATGGCCGCCCTGCCCCCGGGCAGCCATCTGGCCCTCTCGCACACCGTCAGCAGCTCCCGGATGCCGGAGGTCGACGCGGCGGTGGCCTACTGGAACCAGCACGGCTCCCCGGCACTGACCCAGCGCACCCCCGAGGCGATCGCCCGGTTGATGGACGGGCTGGACGTCCTGCCGCCCGGTCTCGTGCCCTGCTCCCGGTGGCGCGCGGCGGGGGAGGCCACGGACGAACCGGAGGTCGGCATGTACGGCGCGGTCGCCCGCAAACCCTGACGGGGCGAACCGGACCACGGCGGGTCAGGGCGCCGCCAGGTCGCCGAGGAAGTCGGCGATCGCCCCGGCGACCGCCTCCGGTGCGTCGTCGTGGACCCAGTGCCCGGCCTCCGGGAAGCGCACCAGCCGGGTCCGGGGGCGACGGGCGACCATCTCGTCCGCCAGCGAACCCGGGAGCAGGGTGCTGCGGGCGCCGTGCAGCACCAGCGCCGGACAGCCCGAGCCCAGCCAGTCCGCCCACCAGTCGCCCACCCCGTGCTCCTGGACGGCCGTCATGTCGGACCAGTCGAACAACATCCGCCAACCGTCGGCGCTCCGGTGCGCGCTGCGCAGGAAGTACGTGCTGTCCGGGACGCCGCGCGCCTCGATCGCCGCCGCCAGCGCCGCCCGTGACGGTGCACGGGCGGGCCAGCCCCGGACGTCCAGTACGGGGTGTTCGACCTCCGGACGGCGCATCACGGCGCCGACGTCCTCGACCACCAGCCCCACCACCAGTTCGGGGTGCCGTGCCGCGAGCTGGTAGGCCGTGATGCCGCCCAGCGAGTGCCCCACCACCACGACCGGACCCTGCCCCACCGCTCGATCAGCTCTGCCGCGTCCTCGACGAACCCGTCACGCCCGTAGTCGGCGGCCCGGTCGCTCCTGCCGTGCCCGCGTTGGTCCGGTGCGCACACCCGGGAGACGACGGGTGCGGCCGGCACGGACGCGGAACGGGCAGACGGGAGGGGGGAGTTCATCGTCCGACCCTAGGGGTCCCGGGAGGGAGACGCACGGACGGCTTGACCCTCACGTTGCGTGAGGCCCGAAGGTGAGGTGCATGAGCGACCACTACAACGCGTTCGAGATCAGTCCCGTGCCCGATCCCGGTCCGGACGCGGTTCCGCCGGAGCCGTTCCGCGGCATCTACGGCATGCCCGCGTTCGTGACGATCCCGACCAGCGACCTGTCGGCGTCGGTGGACTTCTGGGTCCGCGGGCTCGGCTTCTTCGAACTGTTCAGCATCCCCGGCGAACTCGTGCACCTGCGCCGGTGGGCGTTCCAGGACGTACTCCTCGTCCAGGCGCCGAGTGTCCCGGAGCGGGAACCGGAGTTGAGCGTCAGCTTCGCGTGCGTGCTCGGCCAGGTCGACGCGATCGTCGAGGCGTGCCGTGCCCTGCGTCCGCACGCGGTCGACGGCCCTCGGGACACCCCGTGGAACACCCGCGACGTGGTGGTGATCACCCCCGAGCACGCCCGGGTCGTCTTCACCGCGGCGAAGCCCTTCGATCCGGCCAGCCAGGAGGCGCGCAACCTGGAGGCCATGGGGATCACCCCACCGGACGTCGGCAGCGGCGACAGCAACGACAATGAGGAGCATGTCTGATGACACCGGCACCGACGGCTTGACCGTCGGCCAGGTCTCGACGCGCCTGGGCGTCACGGTCCGTGCGCTGCACCACTGGGACGAGATCGGTCTGGCACGACCGTCGCTGCGCACGGCTGCCGGATACCGGCTCTACACCGCCGGTGACCTGGAACGCCTGCACCGCATCGTCGTCTACCGCGAGATCGGCCTCGGGCTGGACCGGATTCGGACCGTCCTGGACGACTCGACCGCAGACGTGCCCGGCGCACTGCGCGCACAGCGCACCCAGGTCGCCGAACGGATCGACCGCCTCCAGCGCCTCAGCGCCGGACTGGACCGGATGATCGACGCCCACGAACGCGGCCTGCTGCTGACCACCGAGCAACAGGTCGCGCTCTTCGGCCCCCGGTGGAACCCGGATTGGCCCGCCGAAGCCCGCCAGCGCTACGGCAACACCACGCAGTGGCTCCAGTACGCCGAACGTTCGGCCGCGCGCGGCCCGGAGGAATGGCAGGCCGTCGCCGACGCCGTTGCCGATCTCGACCGTGCCCTCGGTGAGGCGATGGACGCCGGCGTCACCCCGGGCAGCCCGCAAGCGCACCGGCTCGTGGATCGGCACCGCGAGGTGTTCGCCTCCTACTTCCCCCTCACCCGGCGGATGCAGGTCTGTCTCGGCCGCACGTACGAGGCCGATCCGGCGTTCGCCGCCCACTACGACG
Organism: Streptomyces sp. NPDC127068; assembly: GCF_042724695.1. Lineage (NCBI taxonomy): Bacteria > Bacillati > Actinomycetota > Actinomycetes > Kitasatosporales > Streptomycetaceae > Streptomyces > Streptomyces sp. NPDC127068. Next base: position 4,641 of record NZ_JBHXEN010000041.1, read on the forward strand.
GCATCCGCCCCGGCCTCGCCACGTGGTTCCGTCGGATCGTGGACGCCAGCGCACGCGCCCACGGCATCGACCCCGACACCGCGACCTGGCAGTAGCCGTACGGGACCCGCGGCCCCGGAAATCGCCTCGCCCGCGCTCGCCGCCTCCGATACGGTCGGGGAGGTGTTCGCGCTGAGGGGAGCCTAGTGGGTCCCTGCGCGGTCTCCCCGGTCGTCCCAGGATGAGAGCAGGTTTCGCCGTGGCGTGTCGTATCAGTGAGCTCGTGCTCGGTTGCCGTGACCCCGAGGCGCTGGCGCGGTTCTGGTGCGAGGTCCTGGACTTCGTCGTCCTCGATCGCGAGGACGACGGCTCGCTGGAGATCGGACCGCGCGAAGGGTTCGGCGGCCCGCAGCCGACGATCTTCCTCAGCCGTAGGGACGAGCCGGAGACGGGGAAGCCCCGACTGCACATCGACGTCAACGCCACCGACCGCGATCAGGAAGCCGAGCTCGAACGCCTGCTGAAGCTCGGCGCGCGGCCGGCCGACATCGGCCAGACGGGGGAGGAGCCGTGGCATGTCCTGGCCGACCCCGAGGGCAATGAGTTCTGCCTGCTCAAGGCCCGCCTCGCTCCGCTCTGACGCTCATCGGCCACGCACGCCACGGCCGCCACGGCAGAAGGCGGTGGGGTGGACCTCCCGGGTCACCCCACCGCCTTGCTCAGTGCGTCAGCGCATCAGCGCCGAGGCGGCTCCTCGGGCTCGTCCGTCGTGCGCCGCCGGGAGTCCCGCTCCTGCGGCCCGCCGCCCCGCGACGCGTCCCGGGCCTCGTCCGCCCCCCGCTCCGACCGTCGACGGGTCTCGTCCTGCCCGCCCTGTGCGGCCTGCTGGGCCCGCTGCTTGAGCTGCTCGGCCTTGTCCTGGAACTGGTCCTTGATGCCCATGGGGTACTCCCGTGAGGTGTGGGGGCGGGAACGCTGTCAGCCTCGCACGACCTGCCGCACCGCGCATGTTCGATGACAGGGCGTAGTCGCGTGCTGGTGTCCGAGCGGAGCGTCGGGGAGCGGTCGGCATCCCGGTCCTGGCGCCGCGGACCGGGCGACCGTCACCGGCCCTTCGTCAACTCGCCCACCAGGGCACCGACCTGCTCGGTCTCTATGAGGAACCCGTCGTGCCCGTACGGGGATTCCACGATCCGCAGGGCGTCCGCGTGCGGGAGCCCGGCGGCCAGCTCCCGTTGCCCGGCCAAGGGGTACAGGCGGTCGGAGTCCACCCCGGCCACCAGCGTCCGGGCGCTGACCCGGCGCAGCGCGTGGGCCGTGCCGCCGCGCCCCCGACCCAGGTCGTGGCTGTTCATCGCCTCGGTCAGGGTCACGTAGCTGCCCGCGTCGAAGCGGCGCACCAGCTTGGTCGCGTGGTGGTCGAGATAGGACTCCACCGCGTACCGTCCGCCGCGCCACGGGTCTTCCGAATCCTGCGCCGCCCGGCCGAACCGGGCCGCGAGTTCGGCCCCCGACCGGTAGGTGACGTGGGCGAGGCGTCGCGCGGTGCCCAGGCCCCGGTGCGGTCCCTCGCCGTCGGGGGCGTCGTGGTAGTGGCCGTCGCGCCACCGGGCGTCGGCGCGGATCGCGTGCAGTTGTACGTCGGCCCAGGCGATCTGTTCCGCGCCCGAGGCGGCCGGGCAGGCCAGGACCAACAGTGCGGACACCCGGTCGGGGTGGCCCACGGCCCACTCCAGGGCCCGCATCCCGCCCATCGAGCCGCCCACCACCAGGGCCCACCGGTCGATGCCGAGCGCATCGGCGAGTGCGGCCTCGGCGGCGACCTGGTCCCGCTGGGTCAGGAAGGGGAAGGAGCCGCCCCAGCGGGTGCCGTCGCCGCGCAGCGACGAGGGACCGGTGCTGCCCTGGCAACCGCCCAGGACGTTCGGTGCCACCACGAACCACCGCTCGGTGTCCAGGGCCCGTCCCGGTCCCACCAGCGGGTCCCACCAGCCGGCCGTGGGATGTCCGGGCCCGGCCGGACCGCTGACGTGGCTGTCCCCGGTCAGCGCGTGCAGCACCAGCACGGCGTTGGACGCGTCGGGCGCCAGCCGCCCCCAGGTCTCGTACGCGACCCGCACGTCCGGCAGTTCGCCGCCGGCCTCCAGGGGGAGGGGCGCGGCGAGGGACACCCAGCGTCGACCGCCGGGCGGGTCACCCTCCCGCCAAGCCCCGGAGGCCGGCGGGAGGGGAGCGGCGGGCTGATCCGCCGGGGCGTGGGGCGCCAGCTCGGTCAGGACGCTTCCTTCGCCGCACGGAACCCGGCGGAGAGGTCCGCCGTGAGGTCGTCCAGGTGCTCGATGCCGACCGACAGCCGCACCAGGCCCGGCGCCGTTCCGGTGGCGGCCAGCGCCTCGGGTCCCAACTGGCTGTGGGTGGTCGACGCGGGATGGATGATCAGCGAGCGGACGTCCCCGACGTTCGCCAGATGGCTGAACAGCGACACCGCGTCCACGAACCGCTTGCCCGCCTCCACGCCGTCCCTCAGCTCGAAGGCCAGGACCGCCCCCGCGCCGCGCGGCAGGTAGCGGCGCCCCGCCGCGTACCAGCGGTTGGACTCCAGGCCCGGGTAGTGCACGGCCGCCACTTCGTCCCGTGCTTCGAGCCACTGGGCGAGCGCCAGGGCGTTCGCCGAGTGCCGCTCGATCCGCAGGCTCAGCGTTTCGACGCCCTGGAGCAGCAGGAACGCCGAGTGCGGGGAGAGCGCGGGCCCGATGTCGCGCAGCAGCTGCACCCGGAGCTTCACCGCGAAGGCGCTCGGGCCCAGGTCCGGCCAGTACCGGAGACCGTGGTAGCTGGGGTCGGGCTCGCTGAAGTCGGGGAACCGCTCGGGGTGCGCACCGAAGTCGAAGGTGCCGGCGTCCACCACGACGCCCGCGATGGTGGTGCCGTGCCCGCCGAGGAACTTCGTCGCCGAGTGCACCACGATGTCCGCGCCGTGCTCGATGGGCCGCAGCAGGAACGGCGTCGGCAGGGTGTTGTCGATGATGAGCGGCACCCCCGCCGCGTGCGCGGTGTCCGCGACGCCCCGTACGTCGAGCACGTTGCCCCGGGGGTTGCCCAGGCTCTCGGCGAAGAGGGCCTTGGTGTTGGGGCGGATCGCGGCGCTCCAGGCGTCCAGGTCGTCGGGGTCGTCCACGAAGGAGACCTCGATGCCGAACCGGGGCAGGGTGTGCCGGAACAGGTTGTACGTTCCGCCGTACAGCGAGGTGCTGGAGACGATGTGGTCACCGGCGCCGGCCAAGGTGAGGATCGCGAGGGTTTCCGCAGCCTGTCCCGAGGCGAGCGCGACCGCGGCGACTCCCCCCTCCAGCGAGGCGATCCGCTGTTCGAAGACGTCCTGCGTCGGATTGTGGATGCGGGTGTAGATGTTCCCGGGCTCGGCGAGCGAGAAGAGGTTCGCCGCGTGCTGGGTGTCCCGGAAGACGAAGGAACTGGTCTGGTAGATCGGTACGGCCCGTGCACCGGTGGTCGGATCGGGCTCCGCTCCCGCGTGGATCTGCCGGGTCTCGAACGACCACCCGGAGGCGGGCGCCGGCTCGTCGTCGGGGGTGTGACCGGCTGTCACCGAGTCGAGGGGCTGGCTCATGGGCGGTTCCTTCGCGCGAGGTCACTGGGGAGGGGGCGGAAGCGGTACGGGTCCGGCCCGTACCGCTTCCGTGCCGGGGCGAGAAGGGCCCAAAACACCCGGCGGAACGCAAAGTACCCGGGAGGGGGTGGTTCCGGTAGCCCGACGGCGAGCTGGCCATGAGCCTGCAACATGCCGGCAACACAAGCGTGGACGGGGGAGGTCCGGGGGGACGGGGCGCGAACCGGTCGGTCGCCGGCCGAACGGCTTCGGCCAACTTCTCCCTCCGGGGCCTCGGCCACCGCCGCCCGAGCCCGGGCGGCGCCGGGCGTCGTGGCGGGCGGCTCCCCCTCCGGACCTGGGGCCCGTTCCCCGCCCGGCAGCACGGGGATTCCCCGACACGGGTCAATGCCGGCCATCCTCGGAGTTCCGGCCAACAAGTCCCGTGGGGAACAAGAAAATCGCTCCTGTGGCCCTACCCTCACCAGGCGTTCCCACAGGCGCCGGACCAGGAAGTCCCATGACGACTCAGAACCTGCCGCACGCGCCGGATCCGTCGATTCCCTCCCACCCACCACATCTACGGGGCAAGGTCGCCGTCATCACCGGCGGGGGGTCCGGCATCGGCCGCGCCACCGCCACCGTGCTGGCCGAACGCGGCGCCAGTGTCGTCGTGGCCGACATCGACGCGACCGCCGCCGAGCGCGTCGCCGGCGGGTTGGTCGCCCGCGGTCTCGAAGCCGTTCCGGTCACGGTCGACGTGGGCGAGGAGGAGCAGATCCGGACGATGGTCGCCACGGCGGTGGCCGCTTTCGGAGGGGTGGACGTGCTCCACAACAACGCGGCGCTGCTCGCCCCCGACGTCCTCGGTCGGGACCAGCGCATCACCGACATCGACGGGGAGCTGTTCGCCCGGGTCCTGCGGGTCAACGTGCTCGGCTACACGTTGGCCGCCAAGCACGCGATACCCCACATGATCGCGCGCGGTGGTGGCGTGGTGGTCAACACCGCTTCGGCGGCCGGCCTCCTCGCCGAACTCGTCCGTCCCATGTACGGCACCTCCAAGGCGGCCATCCTCGGCCTCACCCGCAGCATCGCCACCCAGTACGGGAAGCAGGGGGTCCGTGCGGTCGGCATCGCCCCGGGCCTGGTGCTGACCCCCGCGCTGACCGACAACCTCAGTCCCGAACAACAGAAGGCCCTCGCCCGGCACACCCTCACCCCCCGGGTCGGGGTGCCCGAGGACATCGCCTGCCTGGTGGCCTTCCTCGTGTCCGACGAGGCCGGTTACATCACCGGCACCACGATCTCCGTGGACGGCGGGTTCACCGCGCACTTCCCCACCTACGGCGACGAACTCGATGCGGCCGACCCGGCGCCCCACCCGTGCCCGCCCGCCCGGGCGGCAGCCGCGCCGTTCTCACACGTCGATCCTGGACCGGTCGAGCGTGGCGGCGGAGCGAGCGAGGAACTCCTTGCGCGGTGCGACGTCGTGGCCCATCAGCAGGTCGAACACGGCTTGAGCCGCCTCCAGGTCGGTGAGGTTGATCCGACGTAGGGTGCGGTGCCGCGGATCCATGGTGGTCTCGGCGAGTTGGTCGGCGTCCATCTCGCCGAGACCCTTGTACCGCTGGACCGAGTCCTTGTACCGGATGCCCTTGCTCCGGAACTCCCGCAGCGTGTCCCGCAGCTCGTGGTCCGCGTAGGTGTAGACGTACTTGTCCTGGCCCCGCTCCGGTCGGACCAGCTCGATGCGGTGCAGCGGCGGCACGGCGGCGAAGACGCGGCCCGCTTCGACCACGGGCCGCAGGTAGCGGTGGAACAGGGTCAGGAGCAGGATGCGGATGTGGGAGCCGTCCACGTCGGCGTCGGTCATCATGATGATCTTGCCGTAGCGGGCCGCGTCCAGATCGAAGGTCCGCCCCGAACCGGCTCCCACCACCTGGAGGAGCGCGGTGCACTCGGCGTTCTTCAGCATGTCCGTGACGGACGACTTCTGCACGTTGAGGATCTTGCCGCGGATCGGCAACAGCGCTTGGAACTCGGAGTTCCGGGCGAGCTTCGCCGTCCCGAGCGCGGAGTCGCCCTCGACGATGAACAGTTCGTTGCGGTCGACGTCGTCGCTGCGGCAGTCGGCGAGCTTGGCAGGCAGGGAGGAGGACGCCAGGGCCTTCCTACGGCGCTGCGCGTCCTGGTGCTGGCGGGCCGTGACGCGGGTGCGGGCGGCGGCGACGACCTTCGAGGGGTGGACCGGCTCGCCCTTGCGGGCGTTGAGGTGGGCGACGAACTCGGCGATGCCGCCGTCGTAGCGGTAGGAGACCGTCTTCGCTGCCGGGTCCGGGTCGGTGGTGTCGGCCGCGGCCGTCGCGCGCGCCGAGGACCGTTCGTCGGTGAGGGTCAGGGTGAGCCCCCGGTTGAGGAAGGCCATCTCCTGGAACCGCCTGGACAGCGTCTCGAAGGAGTACGTGGTGGTCTCGAAGATGTCGCCGTCCGCCCAGAACGTCAACGAGGTGCCCGTCCGGGAGGCGGCCTCGTGGCGGGCCAGCGGGGCGGTGGGAGCGCCGTGCCGGTACTCCTGCGTCCACCGGTGGCCGTCGGTCCAGATCTCCGCCGACAGCCGGGTCGACAGCGCATTGACCACCGACAGGCCCACACCGTGCAGACCGCCGGAGAACGTGTACCCGCCGCCCCCGAACTTCCCGCCCGCGTGCAGCACGGTCAGCACCACCTCGACGGCCGGCCGCTTCTCCACCGGGTGCACGCCCACCGGGATGCCACGACCGTTGTCGACCACCCGCACGCCGCCGTCGGCCAGGACCGTCACGTCGATCCGGTCGGCCACTCCCGCGAGTGCCTCGTCCACGGAGTTGTCCACGAGTTCCTGCACCAGGTGGTGCAGCCCCCGCTCTCCCGTGGAGGCGATGTACATCCCGGGCCGCTTGCGCACGGCGTCCGGGCCGTCCAGCACGGTGATCGCGTGGGCGTCGTACGACGCGGCACCGGCAGGGCCGGGCTGCTGGGGTTCGGGTGCGGCGGCACCGGTGGCGGTGCGAGTGTCGTGGGTGGTCACGGATGCTCTCTTTCGGGCATGGCGGACCGCGCTTCCGCACCACGGTGCGGAAGCGGCCGGACCGCTGGCGGAGACGGGGCAGGGCAGCCCAAACAGGGCTCCGGAAGCTCACGGGCATCGGGCCGTTGACTGCCGGAACACCGATCAAGATACCGAAGGGGCACTGCGTTGACGGGTCAACAGCACCTCCATGCGCCGCCGTGTGCTCCTTTTCTCGGGGGAGGCGATCCCCCCTGCGTCAATCCCCTGAAAACGCGACAGGGGGCCACTGGTGGGCTTCCCTGATGCCTTGCCGGGGAGGGCTTCAGGTGGCTTTTCGGGCGCGGCCCTCCGTGGCTCGCGTCGCGCCGCGTCAGACGGCTCGTCGTCCCCGTGGGCGGTGCGCGGTGCGACCGGCCGCTCCAGGGCCGCGCGGGTCGGTCGTCGTCCTGCCTGTCGGGCGGGGCGGCCGAGTGCGGGACGACCTCGCAGGTGGCGCGATGGTGGTGAGGTCCCGACGGCAATCCCTCGAACGGGGGAGCGTCCCCTCCCGAGTGAATCGAACGCCGCATCACAGGCGTCCGACCGGGCGGCAGGGGTTCATGGGTCGGTCATCGAACTTTCGGCCGAAGATTCGTCCGGAAGTGAGCGTGACGCGCTGTTGATCTGGTGCGTTGTGCTTGCGTCAAGACTTCACCCCTCGACGTGGGAGGTCCCGTGCATCCTGTTCCCGTTCGTCCCAGTCTTCACCTGGTGTTCGAGTGCATGACCCGTTCCGTGGCCTCCGTGCCACGTCCGGTTGACGACCAGTCAGGTGCGTGCGCGCCCTCACCATGTGCATGCCCGAGGCGGTGCGCATGCGGCTACTGAACCACCTGCCCGACACCCTCGACGCCTGGGCCCGACGGGCCGTCGGCGCCTTCGACACGGTCCGGGACGTCTCCGCGCCCGCCCCGGGCTCCTCCCGGGTGTGGGAACTCACCCGCCCGGACCGCACCACCCGCTTCATCATCAAGATCGCACGTGACCCCGCACGCTACCGCGCCGAAACCTTCGCCTACCGCCAGGCCGTGCCCGCCGTACCGTCCGGCGGCGCGCCCCTCCTCCTCGACTCCGGCGCCGAACACCTCGCCCTGCTGCTCACCGCTCTCCCCGGCCGCCCGCTGCGGGAACTGCGCCTACCGACCGTCGAGGAGCGCGAGGCGTACCGGCAGGCGGGGGCACTGCTCGCCCGGTTCCACACCGCAGCGGAACCCACCCCCGAGCGTCGCGCCGAGGCACGCGACGAACTCGACGGCGCCCCGCACCGACTCGAACGCCACCTCCACATGTGTGGGGACCGGGTGACGGCCCGGGAACGCGCCCTGGTCCGAGGACTCGTGGCCGACCTCCCGCACGTCGGGCCGCTGCCGCTCGCCTTCGTCCACGGTGACGTCCAGCCCGGAAACCTGATGTGGTCGGCGGCGGGACACGCGGCCTGGATCGACTTCGAGCGGGCCCGGTTCGCCCCCGCGGTCCAGGACTTCGTCCGGCTGGCCGCCGGCCCCTGGGCCGACCGCCCGGCCCTGCGCGCGGCGTTCCTCGCGGGCTACGGGCGCCGGCCCGGCCCGACCGAACGGCACGCGCTGCGCTGTCTCGCCGCGCTCGACGCCATCGGCTCCCTGATGTGGGGACCGCAGCACGGCGACGACGAGGTCACCGCGCGGGGCCGCCGCACCCTCGACCGGCTCGTCGAGGGGGAGTTCGCATGAGCACCCTCACCCTGCCCGGCGACGGATCGGGCGACCGGGCACCGGACGTCGAACCCGACGCCCCGCACACTCCTCCACCACCCCCGGCGGACATCCGCTACCAGGGCCAGTACGGGAAGAACCCCCTCGGCGAGGTCGGCTTCCGGGCCCTGTGCGCCCGACTGCCCTCGGTGCTCGCCCACACCGGGCGCCTCGCCTGGGCGGCGGACCGGCGGGCCGTGCTGCTCCTCCTGGTCTGCCAGGCGTTGACCGGAGTGGCCGCGGTCGTGCTGCTCGCCGCCACCGCGCGGGCGATGGAGGCCCTCGTCGCGACCGGCTCGGTCACCGACCGGCTCCAGTCGATGCTTCCGGTGCTGCTGGTCGTCGCGACGGCGGCGGCCGTCGGGCGGATCGCCGCCGCACTCTCCTGGTACGCGGACGACCGGGTCAGCCCCCTGCTCAGCACGGCGGCCGACACCGCGCTCGTCGAAGCGGTGTGCCGGGTCGAGGCGTCGGCGTACGGGACGGAAAGCTTCGCGGAACGCCAGGAGGCGGCCGAGATCGGCGTGGTGCGGACCGCCGCCATGGTCCGCGACGGCCAGACCTTCCTCGCCGCGGCCGTCCGGATGGTGGCCGCCTGCGGAGTCCTGACCGTGCTGCACCCGCTCCTGCTGCCCCTGCTCCTGCTCGCGGTGCTGCCGGCCGGGGTGGGCGCCGTGCTGTCCGCGCGCGTCGACTACGAGACCCACTACGCCAACCTGGGCGACCGCAACGTCCGCGGCATGATGCGCTGGTGGTCGACCGCCCCGAAGTACGGCGACGAGGTCCGGGCCAACGGCATGACCGGCTACCTGCTCTTCTGGTACCGCAGCCTGTCGGAGCGGATCGACCGGCGGACCCTCGGCATCGCCCCCCGGGTGCTGCGGATCTCCCTCGCGGCCTCGGCACTCGGTGGCGTGTTCCTCCTGGTGACCTGGGCGGCCCTCGCCTGGCTCGCGGCGACCGGCAGGGTGGAGCTCGCGATCGCCGCGACGGCGGTGGTCGCCGTCCAGAGTTCACTGGGCGCGCTCACCCAACTCGTCCGCGGCGGCGCCGAGATGTTCCACACCAGTCTCTACCTCGCCGACATGCGCGCCTTCCTGGACCTCGCGGACCGTCACGCGCCCGCCCGGGGCCCGGCCCTGATCACCGCACCCGTCCACGAGATCCGGTTGGACGACGTGGTCCACCACTACCCCGGCAAGGACCGTCCCGCCGTGGACGGGCTCAGCCTCACCCTGCGGCGCGGCGAGATCGTGGCGATCGTCGGGGAGAACGGTTCCGGAAAGTCGACGCTGACCCGACTGGTCACCGGCATCCTGCTCCCCGACCGGGGCACGGTGCGGTGGAACGGAACCGACCTGGCCACCGCCGACCCGGACACCGTGTGGACGCACACCGGGCTGGTTCCGCAGATCTTCGCCCAATGGCCGCTGCGGGTCCGGGAGAACGTCACCCTGGGCCAACCCCGCAGCCCCGACGACGCCCCGGTCTGGCAGGCGGTGGACGCGGTCGGGATGCGCACCGCCGTCGAGGAACTGCCCCGGGGACTCGACACCCTGCTGGCCCGGGAGGTCTTCGGCGGTCATGAACTCTCCGGCGGCCAGTGGCAGCGCCTCGCCTGCTCCCGGGCGCTCTACCGGCGGCCCGCGCTGCTGATCCTCGACGAGCCCACGTCGCAGATGGACGCACGCGGCGAGCACCAGATCTTCGAGGAGATCAAGAAGATCGCTGCGGACCGGATCACCCTGGTGGTGACCCACCAACTGGAGAACACCCGGGTCGCCGACCGGATCGTGGTCATGCGGGACGGCAGGATCGTGCAGGAGGGCCGGTACGAGGAACTGCGCGCGTCGGACGGGCTCTTCGCGGAACTGCTCGCCCTGTCCAAGGACAGGTGACGGACCGTGTGCGGCACGGCCCCCCGAAGGGCGGACGGCGTCGGGCGAGCGGCGGGGTCGTGGTCCCGCCGCGGTGCGCACCGCCCCGTGGTGGGGCGGTCGGTCAGGCCGCGCCCATCCGGTCCCGCCAGTAGGTGAAGGCCGTCACGGGGTCCTCCAACGCGTCCCACGGGAACATCGTCATATGGCGCCCGACGCGCTGGAAGACCTCGGTGGCCTCCGGCAGCCAACGCGCCCGCACCAGGGCGAACGCCAACAGGTTCAGATCGGACACGGCCTCGGCGTGCGGGCGCGCCGAGGTGTGGAACCAGCCCTTCAACGCGAGTTCCAGTTCGCTGGCCGCGGCCTTCTCGTGCCAGATGCGGTGGGCCGCCAACGCCCTGGTGCCGCCCGCTTCGACGGCGTGCGCGAAGTGCTCGGCCCGGGCCGCCAGCGGCAGCAGGGCCAACGGGGAGCCCGGCGGCGCCTGTGCCGCCGAGTGCCAGGCGAACGTCGTCATGTCGCTCACCGAGCCGTGGCTGCGGGGCGAGAGGTACCGCAGCACCACGTGGTGGGCGGTCCGGTTGCCCGGGTCGCGGTCGATGATCTCCCGCCAGATGGGAGCCGCCCGCCGCGACGGAACCCGGCACCCCCGCATCAGGTCGAGCAGGGCGATCAAGGGCGTCGGGTCCTTCGGGTGGGCGTGGGCCGCCCGGACACAACGGGTCTGGGCCCCGTCCAGCGCCGCCGCCGTTCCGGAGACCGCCCGGTGGGCCTGGACGCAGGCCTGCATCACCACCGAGTCCGGGTTGTCCGGAGCGTAGTCGACCCAGTGGTCCGCCGCGGCCGGGGACAGCACCCGGGACAGCACCGACACCCGGTGGGTCCTGCGGTCCCAGTCCGACCCCGTGGCGTCCAGCAGATCGGCCACCGGCTGCCAGGCGGGGCGGCTGCGGTCGGCGCCGAACCCTTGCAGTTGATGGATGGGCCGGATGTCGGTGAGCGCTTGGCGCAGCTCACGGTCGTCCAGTTCCGGACGGATGCGAACCGTTCTGCTTCTTCGCAGCATCACTGGTCCTCTGTGGGGGAGGGCGGGCACCGCGCGGTCGACGCGGCGCCCGGATGTGGATGGGTCGGTGAGGGCGAGCCAGTCAGCAGCACCTCGATCGCGGGGCCGCTTCCTGACGGGCTGCCTTGATCCGCTGGTACTCCCGAGGGGTGGGCACGGGAGTACCGGGATCGTCGTGGCGGTGCCGCGCACAGTACCGCTCGTACTCGGTCTCGCCGGTGAGCTCCCGCAGGTACCAGTGGACCCAGCGCACGGCCCGCCGCACCGGCCCGCCGCCACCCCGCCCGCGGCCCGTCGCGGGAGCGTCCCGGCTCCGGGCGGGCGTCATGGTGCCTCCCCGGGGCCGGCCGCCGCACCGGCCGGGCGCCGCGGGCGCGGTGCCGGGGTGTCGATCGCGGACGGGACGTGCGGGGTCTCCGTGGACCTCGTGCTCCCGGGGGAGCGGACCGCCCGGACGCACACCACCAGGGCGTTCACGAGGACCGTGAGGACCAGCAGCACGAACAGCACGATGAGGACGCCGTTCACCGTGGAGTTGGTCACCACGGTGTGCATCTCGTCCATGGAGGTGGCGGGTCGCAGCTGGGTCCCGGCGTCGATGGCGTCGGCGTAGCGCTCGCGCTGGGCGAAGAAGCCGACGCGCGGGTCGTCGGAGAAGACCTTCTGCCAGCTCGCGGTGAAGGTGACGGCCACGATCCAGGCGAGCGGCACGCCCGTCACCCACGCCCAGCGCAGTCGGCCCGAGGCGATGAGGAGGGTCGTGGCGACGGTGAGCGCGATCGCGGCGAGGAGTTGGTTGGCGATGCCGAACAGCGGGAAGAGCTGGTTGATCCCGCCCAGGGGGTCCGTGGCGCCGACGTAGAGGAAGTACCCCCAGCCGGCGACCACCACGCCACTGGCGAACCAGACACCGGGCTTCCAACCGACGCGCCCCATCGGCTTCCACACGTTGCCCAGCATGTCCTGGAGCATGAACCGACCGACCCGGGTGCCCGCGTCGACGGTCGTCAGGATGAACAGGGCCTCGAACATGATGGCGAAGTGGTACCAGAACGCCTTCATCCCCTCGCCGCCGACCACCTCCGAGAAGATCTGCGCCATGCCCACCGCCAGGGTCGGGGCGCCACCGGTGCGGGCGACCAACGAACCCTCGTCCACCGCCTTGGCCGCGGCGGCCAGTTCCTCCGGCGAAATGGTGAAGCCCAGCCCGGCGACCGCCTGGGAAGCGGATTCCACGGTCGAACCGAGCAGCCCCGCGGGCGCGTTCATCGCGTAGTACAGCCCGGGGTCCAGCACCGCCGCCGCGATCAACGCCATGACGGCGACGAACGCCTCCATCAGCATGGCCCCGTACCCGATCATCCGGACCTGCGACTCCTTCTGGACCAGCTTCGGGGTCGTCCCCGAGGCCACCAGGGCGTGGAAGCCGGACAGCGCACCACAGGCGATGGTGATGAACAGGAACGGGAACAACGAGCCCGCGAACACCGGTCCTTCGCCGGAGGAGGCGAAGGAGGTCACCGCCTCGGCGTCGAGCCGCGGGGCGGCGATGACCACCCCGGCCGCGAGCAACACGATCGTGCCGATCTTCATGAACGTCGACAGGTAGTCCCGCGGCGCCAACAGCATCCACACCGGCAGCACCGACGCCACGAACCCGTAGGCCACCAGGCAGAACACCAGGGTCGTCGGGCTCAGGGTGAAGGTGTCCGCCAGCGACGAGTGTTCGATCCAGCCGCCGCCCACGATCGCCAGGAGCAGCAGGGCCACCCCGATCGCGCTGGTCTCCAGGACCCGTCCCGGTCGCAGGACGTGCAGGTAACAGCCCATGAACAGGGCGATCGGAACCGTCATCGCGACGGAGAAGGTCCCCCACGGCGAGTCCGCGAGCGCATTGACCACGACCAGCGCCAGCACCGCCAACAGGATGATCATGATGGCGAACACGGCGAGCAGCGCCGCCGCCCCGCCGATCCGCCCCAACTGCTCCCGGGCCATCTGCCCGAGGCTCTTGCCGTCGCGCCGCATCGACAGGAACAGCACCACCATGTCCTGCACCGCACCCGCGAAGATGACGCCCGCGACGATCCACATGGTGCCCGGCAGATAGCCCATCTGCACCGCGAGCACCGGGCCCACCAGCGGGCCGGCGCCGGCGATCGCCGCGAAGTGGTGCCCGAGCAGCACCCGACGGTCCGTGGGTTGGAAGTCCACCCCGTCGTTGATCCGCTCCGCCGGGGTGGCCCGGGTGTCGTCGAGGCGCAACACCCGCCGCGCGATGAACTTCGCATAGAAGCGGTACGCGATCGCGAACGAACCGAGGGCCGCCGCCAACAGCCAGACCGCCGAGATCCCCTCACCCCTGGAGAGCGCGAGCACCCCCCAGGAGACGCCTCCCACCAGAGCGACCAGGGACCATATCAAGACCGATTTCCAGCGGAGCCGCGAGGGTGGCACAAGGGTTCCGGACACGGTGAATCCTTCTGTTCGCAGGAGAGAACACAATGCGTCGTAGGGGTACCGGTCAACCGGCCCCACGGGTCACGGACTTCACGGAACTCGCATCAAGCACACACAACGCCACACGCACCGGGCACGGGACCGCGACCGCCCCGGCGCGCGGTCCGGGCAGCTCACGAGCCCGGCGAGCCCCGGCTCCCCCGGGTGAGCAGGTACGCGGCCAGCAACCACACCGCGCACCCGGGCACCCACGCCAACTGGTACCAGTAGAAGAACGGAATGCCTGCCAACTCCGGCTGCGCACCGGCGTACCAGGGCACCCAGACCAGGGCCACCACGGGAACGAGTAGGCAGAAAGCCGCCACGACACGCCGTGCCGTGATACGGCCGGAATGCTGTGTGTGTCCGTCGTCTGCCACGGGTTCCTCCTTGTTTCCCCGCTCCCGTACCGCGCTGGTCTGTGGAAGAGTTGCCGACACCCTCGGTTCGGTTGACAACCCGGGTGGTGGATTTTCGGACGGATCATCCGGAGTTCCAGGCCACTCGCCGTTCATCGGCCGCACCGCACCCGGGCGACGACGACGCCGCCCGGTGTCGCGGTGGGGCACGGCAGGGAGAGCAGGACGTACGGGAAGCAGGACTCAGAGGGCCGATCCGGGCGCGCACCGCGCCCCCGGATCGCCGGTACGGACGGTGGACGATGATCCGAGGCGGCACGCTCGTCGCGTACCTCGCCGTCATCGCCGCGACGTCGTTGCTCGCCGTGGCCGCCCGCCGGTTCCGTCCCACCGGACGGCTCCCCTCCCTGGACGGTTGGGCCCTGGCCGACCGCGGACTCGGCACCGGATGGTCCTGGCTCCTCATCGGCGGCACCTTCTTCACCGCCTACTCCTTCACCGCCGTCCCCGGACTCGCCTACGGCAACGGTGCGACGGCCTTCTTCGCCGTCCCGTACACGATCATCGCCTGCCCCCTGGCCTTCGTCCTGCTGCCCCGCCTCTGGGAGGTCTGCGCCCGCAACGGGTACGTCACCGTCGCCGACTTCGTCCGCGGTCGCTACGGCTCCCCGCCGCTCGCCCTGGTCGTCGCCCTCACCGGCATCCTCGCGACCATGCCGTACCTGGCACTGCAACTCCTCGGCATCCGGGCCGTGCTGGCCGCCGGAGGGGTCGACCCCGATGCGATCGCCGCCCATCTCGCGATGGTCGCCCTGTTCGCCGGGCTCGCCATCGCCACCTTCCGCTACGGACTGCGCGCGCCCACCGTCATCGCGGCCTTCAAGGGGGTCGCCGTCTTCGCGGCCGTCATCGCCGCGGTCTGGGTCGTCCTCGACGACCTCGGCGGACCCGGCGCCGTCTTCGAACAGGCCGCCCGCCACATGGACCTCGGGGGCGCCGGCGGCGCGGCACTGCTGCTCGCCCCGCACCAACAGGCCGCCTTCGCCTCGCTCGCCCTGGGGTCGGCCTTCGCCGTACTGATGTACCCGCACATGCTCACCGCCGCGCTCGCCGCCCGCAGCCCCGGGACCCTGCGCCGCGTGACCGTCGCCCTCCCCGCCTGGACCGCGGTCCTCGCCCTGTTCGGCCTGCTCGGCATCGCCGCCGTCGCCGAACGGATCAGGACCACCGCGGGGGGCGCCGAGACCGCGGTGCCCCTGCTCGTGGACCGACTGATGTCACCGCCGGTCGCAGGGCTCGTCTTCGGCGCCATCACCGTCGGGGCGCTCGTCCCCGCCGCCGTGATGTCGGTCGCCGCGGCCACCTCGTTCGTCCGCAACGTGTACGTGGAGTACGTCCACCCCACCGCCACGCCCAAACGCCAGGTCCGCATCGCCCGGGTGATCTCCCTGATCGCCAAGCTCGGCGCCGTCGCCTTCGTGTTCGGGCTGCGCGACCAGGCCGCGGTCAACCTGCAACTCCTGGGCGGGGTCTGGATCATCCAGATCTTCCCCGCGGTCGCCATCGGCCTCTACACCAACTGGCTGCATCCGCGCGCCCTGCTCGCGGGCTGGGCGGTCGGCATGGCCGTCGGCACCCTCATGGTCGTACGGGAGGGCTTCTCACCCGTCATGCCGCTGGGCCCCACCGGGCACACCTTGGAGGTCTACGCCGGTCTCGCGGCACTGCTGCTGAACCTCGCGGTCGCCGTGGCCGCCACCCCCGTCCTGCGGAGGTCCGGCGTCGCTCGTGGCGTCGACACCACCGCCCTACCACCAGGGCCGGCCTCCAGGCGCCGCCCGGGAACAGGAGCGAGCACATGAGACGGATGAGACGAGCCGGCCGCGCCCTCACCCTCGCCGACCGCGCACCCGTGACCGAGGCACCCACGGCCCCCGGCGGCCCGAACCCGGCCTCGCCCGCCACCACGGACCCCGGCTCCGCGGGCCCACCGGGCACGCCGCCGGTCGGCGAGGTCCCCGACCGGGAACGGGACGTCGCCCTCGCCGGGCTGTTCGGCGAGCACTACACGTCGATGCTGCGGCTGGCCACCCTCCTCGGCGCCGACGACCCGGAGAACATCGTCGCGGAGGCCTACTACCAGCTCTACCGCAAGTGGCGCCGCCTCCGACAGACCGACCGGGCGGAGGCGTACCTCCGCTCGGTGGTCTGCAATCTGACCAGGATGCGCATCCGGCACCTCCAGACCATCCGCAAACACGTCGAGGCCCCCGCCCCCGTCAGGGAACAGGTCGCCTCGGCCGAGCACGACGCCCTGATCCAGGACGACCAGCGGGTGCTCATCGCCGCGGTGCGGGAACTCCCCACCCGTCAGCGCGAGGCACTGGTGCTGCGCCACTGGATGGGGTTGAAGGAGTCGGAGATAGCCGACGCCATGGGCATCTCGCCGGGATCGGTCAAGACCCACACGGCACGGGGCATCGCCGCCCTCACCAAGGCGATGGAGGCGCGCAGATGAGTGGCACAGACACCGAGCGCCGGCTGCGCGAGGCGTTGGAGGCCGTGGCGCGGGAGGTCCGTCCGGCCCCGGACGCCTACCGCACGGTGCGCGGCGAGTGGTTGCGCCGCGAACGCCGGCGCCGGCTCGTGCTGGCCCTGCTGATCGCCGTGGTGTTCACCCTCGCCACCCTGGCGGGGCTCTGGGTGCTCAACCAGGCGCCGGCCACACCCGGTGTGATCTTCAACGACCACCGCACCCCCTCGTCCCACGCCCCGCCGGTGGCCCCGGGGAGCTGACGCGTCCGCGGGGGTCAGCCGGCGCCGGCGCCGTCGACCAGGGCGGCGAGCGCCCCGGCGAGCGCGTCGAGGCCCGGCCCCGGAGCCCCGCCCGGCTCCGCCATGTACTGGTCGCGACGGATCTCCACCATGAGTGCGCTCACCCGCGGGTCACGCCCGTAGAAGGCCAGCGGCACGTAGGTACCCGCGAACGGGCTGTCGAGACCGGTTCCGCCGAATCCGCCGAACGCCTCCCGGGCGAGCGAGGTGAGCCGCTCCGGCGTGTGGAAGGGGTCGGTGCCCAGACAGATCGGGGGCCGCTCGCCCCCGCCGTGCAGTTCGTAGGGCAGCGGCGCGGTCGGGTACGAGTGCACGTCGATCACCACGGCCCGCCCGGTGGCGGCGAGTCGGTCCGCCACCGCCTCCTGCACGGCCCGGGCGTACGGCAGGAAGTACCGTTCGACCAGCGGGCGGGGGTCGAATCCGTCGGCGCGCAACGGCTCGCGGTGGGTGGTCCGGGTGTAGACGGCTCCCATCCCGACCGCCGCCATCTCCTCGCGCTCGTCGGGGAACCGTTCGGGGTCCACCACCAGCCGGGACAGACCGTTGACGAACCGCCAGGGGGTGACGGCGGCCGAGTCGGCGGCCAGGGCGGCGATCCGGGCCGTGTGCGCGTCCGTGAGGTGGTCCAACTCGCGCTCCAGCGCCGCGTCGTCCAGGACGATGCCCGCACGTGCGGACTCCGGGACCACCCGGGAGGAGTGGGGGACGTGCAGGATCACCGGGGACTCGGCTGCGCCCGGATGCACGCGGAAGGAGTCGACGCCGGAGCCTGTGGGTGTACGGGGCATGCGACCAGCTTGGCACGGCCCGTACCGGGGTCTGCGATCGGCGGTACGGGCCCGGGGCGCCGCCGTCGCCATGGCGCGTTCCGCACCTCGGCCGCGTGGCGCGGATGTGTCCTCCGGGCGGTGGACGCACCGCACGCGGTGCGCCGGCCGGACGGTGGGGCGACCGCTCCGACCCGCGACGGGCTCCTCCGGCAGGGGACCGGCGAAGACCGGCTGACCGTGCCATACTGGCCAAATCGCAAGCCCGTACGCCCACTTCCGCTGGCTGGAACGCGTGTTCAGGCCGGCGCGGCGGCGCGGGAACCGGCGAGCCGTCCGGCCCATGTTCCTTGAGGAGGCACCCTCGTGTCCGACCGTGACTCGATGCGCGCGGCAGCGGAGATACGCGCGCGGATCGACACCACCAAGCCGCACTCGGCGCGCTTCTGGAACTACTTCGTGGGCGGCAAGGACAACTACGAGGTCGATCGCGAAATCGGCGACCAGATCAAGGACATCTTCCCCGGTCTCGTCGATGTGGCGCGCAGCAGCCGCCAGTTCCTCGGGCGCACCGTGCACCACCTCGCCGGGGAACAGGGCGTGCGCCAGTTCCTCGACGTCGGCACGGGCCTGCCGACCGCCGACAACACCCACGAGGTGGCCCAGCGCGTCGCTCCCGACGCGCGGATCGTCTACGTCGACAACGACCCCCTGGTGCTCACCCACGCCCGTGCGCTCCTGACCAGCACCGAAGAGGGCCGCACCGACTACCTCGACGCCGACCTCTACAAGCCGGCCGCCGTGTTGAAGGCCGCCGAGGAGACGCTGGACCTCAGCAAGCCCGTCGCGCTGATGATCCTCAACACCCTCGGTCACGTCGCCGACCACGCGCAGGCCCGTTCCCTGGTCGCCACCCTGATGGAGGGTCTGCCGTCGGGCAGCTACCTCGTCATCAGCGACAGCACCGCCACCAGCGAGGGCATGATCGCCGCCTCCGACGCGTACAACTCCAGCGGTGCCGTGCCCTACCACGTGCGCGCCGTGGACGAGATCACGGGCTTCTTCGACGGACTGGAGCTGCTGGAGCCCGGGATCGTCCCCGTGACCGAGTGGCGCCCGGAAACGGCAGGCGCCGCAGTGCAGCGGGTCGACGCCTACGGCGGCGTCGGCCGCAAGCCCTGACGCTCCCCGCGGAGGTCCGAGCACGGGCCGTGCTCGGACCGCGCACAGGACGGTCCCTCAGACCGGGCGGCACTCGTTCCGCTGTCGCCCGATCCCCGAGACCTGCACCCGTTGACCAGGTCGCCCGGCTCCAGCACCAGGCACTGCGGCAGGTGGTGGACGATTTCGGCGACCGAGATCGAAGCCACAGGTGCCGCACGACTCCTGATCGTGCCCGGCATCGCCGTCGAGGCCGCGGACCCCACGGGCATGACCCGTCCGCTGGTGGAGGCCCCGTCCGAGCGGGCCGATCGGCCGAACGCACCGCGCGACGCGCACCTTGGCCCACCCGTTCGGCGGGCCCGGAGGTGCGGATCGCCCCGACGGCTCCTTGACTGGCCGGGGGCGGGGAGCGATCACGGCACGGGAGGCGGCAGGTGAACGGGCACTTCGGACGGGGCGTGGTGAGCGTCGTTCTGGTGGCGGGGCTCGCCGCCACCGGCACCGGCTGCTCCGAGGACGGGGGTTCGCCGTCGGGCACGGTCTCGAAGGCGGCCTCCGCCGCGGCCTCGGCGGGCGCCGGCCTCGCCTCCCGGGCCGCCGAAGCGGCGGCCTCCGCGTCCGCGGCGGCCGAACGGAAGATCAACGAGGTCACCGACGGCGTCGACGCCCGGGACGAGGTGAGGCTCTCCGGCCAGGCCACCGACGGGGACGGCCGCACCACGGTCCAGGTCGCCGCCCGCAACACCGCCGACAGCGCCAAGTCCTTCGTCGTCCAGGTCACGTTCCGGGACTCCGACGGGAACCTCGTCGACACCGTCGCCGTGACCGTGTCCGACGTGCCCGCCGCAGGGACCAAGGAGGCCGTCGCGCGGAGCACCCACCAGCTGTCCGGAACCATCCGCACCGAGGTCGACAAGGCCCTGCGCTACTGACCGACCGCGGCTCACAGCGGGGTGTACGCACCCCCGTTCACCCGGAGCACCTGCCCGGTGACGTGCCGCGCGGCGGGCGAGGCGAGGAAGAGCACCGCGCCGGCGATGTCGTCCGGCGTCCCCGCCCGACCGGTGGACGTCGCGGCCACCAGGGCGTCCTGACGTTCCCCGGTGAGGCGGTCGCGGAAGAACTCGGTGGTGGCGACGTACCCCGGTGCGACGACGTTGGCGGTGACCCCCCGCCGGCCCAGGCCCTTCGCCAGGTCGAGGTTCCAGGCGATGAGTCCGGCCTTGGCCGCCCCGTAGGAGCCGGCGCCCTGACCCGCGGCGATCGACCCGATCTGGATGACGCTGCCGCCTCCGGCGAGCCGGTCGTCCAGGGCCTTCGTGGTCAGCGCGGCGCTGACGAGGTTGGCGTCCAGGTTGGCCCGGAAGTCACGGGCGTACGCGGCGAGCCCGCCGGCACCGTCCGCGTCGAAGTCGGTGTTGCCTCCCGCGTTGTTGACCAGTACGTCAAGGGTGCCGGCACCGGGGAGCAGGCTCACCAGGTGCTCCACCGCGGCGGGGTCGGTGTGGTCGCAGACCAGGGCCCGTGCCCCGGTCTCCTCGGCCAGTGCACGGATCGGCCCCTCGCGGCGACCGGTCACGACCACGTCGTCCCCCAGGGCCGCGAACTGCCGGGCGATCGCTCGTCCGATGCCCGTGCCACCGCCGGTGACCAGGACGGTGCGTGCCATATGCTGTCCCTCCACTGTTCGTTCAGGTCTAAATTCAGGTCTAAATATAAGACGGGGGAGGGGTGCTGTGGCAAGCGAGGGCACGGGAGCCGAACGGGACGCGCACGGGTCCGGAGACCATGCGGACCGGGACGTGAACCCGAACGGGACCGCGGAGCGGGGCCGGGGCGCCGCCACCGTCGAGGAGATCTCCGCCGCCTGGGCCCGCGAACTGCCCGGCGTGCCGGTCGCACCGATCGGGATCGTCACCCCGGTGTGGCAGCTCGCCAAGCTGTTCGGGGACGACCGCAGACGGATCCTCGCCCGCGCCGAGGTGGACGCCGCCACGCTCGACCTGCTCAGCGTCCTGCGCCGGGGCGGCCCGCCCTACACCCTGAGCACCCGGGAACTGGCCCGCCGCTGCCTGGTCACCGCCGGAGCGGTCTCCCAGCGGGTGGCCCGCGCGGAACGCGGGGGACTGGTCACCCGGCAGTCCGCTGCCGGCCGGCCCCGGACCGTCGACGTCACCCTGACCGAGGCCGGTCACCGGGTCGTCGAAGCGACCGTCGGCCATGTGCTGCACCGCGAGGCGGAGCTCGTCAGCGGCCTCACCACGGCCCAGCAGGAGCAACTGGCGGAGCTGCTCGGCGCCCTGCTCCGCACGGTGCAGCGGGACCTCGGCGACGACCGGATCAGCCAGGTCGGACTGGACTGACCCACAGCCCGGCCCGCCCGTCGGGTGGTTCCTGCGGTCCGGTCAGTCGCGGGTGCAACGGCTGCCGGGCTGCACGCCCCGCGCCGTCGGATAGCACTGGAGGACGAAGTCCGCGGAGCGGTTGCTGATGTACCGTCCGACGCAGGAGTCCCGGGTCACCAGCCCCTTGCTCCGGCAGTACTCCACCGCCTCCCGCCCGGTCGCGAAGTCCGGCACGTAGAACACCCAGTACCCCGGGCGCAGAGCGGCGAACCGGTCGCTGGACAGCACCCGGACACCGGACAGCCCCCGGGCCCGCAGCGCCGCCGCCTGCTGCTCGCGGGCCGTGGTGCCGCGTGACCTCTCGACGGATGCGAGCTGGGCGATCCAAGTGCCGGCCGGCCCGGCGTCCGGAGGGGCGGCCACGCTGCGGGACGGGTCGGTCCGCCCCGGGACGCCCGACGCGGAAGCCCCGGCCGAGGGCGACCCCGAAGGGGACCGGGAGGGGTGCCGGGACGGTTCGCCGGAACCGGCGGGCGCGGACGGGGCCGCGACGTCGACGCCCGGGTGGGCGGGGTCCCCGGTCGCTTGCGGCCCGTCACCGCCGCCCTCGCTGAGGGCCAGGAGCAGTGCGGTGGTCGTGACCACCGCCACGACGACGGCGACCACTGCCACCACGAGCATCGCGCGGGACCGGGCCGTTGCCGTCGGTCGCGCCCCGGCGCGCGCCTCCGCACCACCCTGACCCGCCGCGGAGGGATCGGGTGCCGTCACCGTGGCCCGTGCCCACCGCGGGGTCCGGCCGTTCTCCACCGCGGCGAGCAGTGCGTCCAGCTGGGCGGGATCGGGCCGCTCGCGGGGCTCGCGCACCAACAGTGCGGACAACACCGGGGCCAGCGGACCGGACCGTGTCGCCGGCGGCACCGCGTCCTCCAGGACGGCGGTCAACGTCCCGAAGGTCGTGGTCCGGCGCAGCGGGCTCACCCCTTGCACGGCCGCGTACAGGACCAGGCCCAGGGACCACAGGTCGGAGGCGGGGTCGTCGTCGGAGCCCCGGACCCGCTCCGGGGCCATGTACTCGGGCGAGCCGATCAGCTGTCCGGTGACGGTCAGCGTCCCCGCGTCCCGCAGCGTGGCGATGCCGAAGTCGGTGAGGACCGCCGAACCGTCCTCGCGCAGCATGATGTTGGCCGGCTTGACGTCCCGGTGATGGACCCCGGCCGCGTGCGCGGCGCGCAGCGCGGACAGTACCTGGCGGCCGAGCCGGGCGGTCTCCACCGGGTCGAGCGGCGCCTCGGCCGCCAGGTCGTCCAGGGTGCGGCCGGGCAGCAGTTCCATCACCAGCCAGGGCTGCGGCACCTCGCCCGTGTCGGGGTCCGGAGGCAACTGCACGACCTGGTGGATCGTCACCACATGGGGGTGGCGGATGCGTCCCAAGGCACGGCCTTCCCGCAAGGCGCGCTCGCGCAGCACTTCGCGGTCCCGGTCGGAGAGCCCCGGACGGGACGCCCTCATCTCCTTGAGCGCCACTTCACGGCCGAGCACCGTGTCCCGGGCCCGCCACACGGTGCCCATGCCCCCGCTGCCCAACCGTTCGAGCAGCTCGAACCGTCCGTCGATGATGTCGCCGGGCGCGCCCAACGTTCCCCCTCCGCGCCGCTGATGTCCCTGGGCCAGGGTAGAGGGGCCGCGGGCGCTCCGCTAACCGGCGCGGGACGCCGTGCGCGACGGGACCCCGAGCCCGCCCGCCCGCCCCGCACCCCGGATGATCAGGCCATGTCCCCACGCGCCGCCTTCGCCGTCCGACCGGTCCGCACCGAGGAACTGCCCCGTCTCCAGGAGGTCGAGCGGGCCGCCGGTCGCGCCTTCGCGGACATCGGGATGCCCGAGATCGCCGAGGACGAGCCGCCGCCGCTGGCGGAGCTCACCCGCTTCGCCGCCCTGGGCACCTGCTGGGTCGCGGTCTCCCGCGAAACGGGGACCGTCGTCGCCTACCTCCTCGCCGAGCCGGTCGACGACGCCCTCCACATCGAGCAGGTGTCCGTCCACCCGGAGGCGGCACGCCGGGGCGTCGGCCGGATGCTGCTGGAACACGCGGCGGCCCGTGCCGATGCCGTCGGTGCCCGGGCGTTGACCCTGACCACCTTCACCGAGGTCCCTTGGAACGCGCCCTACTACGTCCGGATCGGCTTCCGCGTCCTCGACGAGAACGAACTGACCCCGGGATTGCGGGAGGTCAGGGAACGGGAGGCCGCGCACGGCCTGGACCGCTGGCCGCGCGCCGTGTTGCGCCGTTCGGTCGGCGCCGGGCCGTCCGCGTGAGGGCGTGCACGCGGGCCCCGGCCCCGGTCCGAGCGCGTACGAGGACCGACCGGCGCTCGGGCTGAATCCCGCGCACGGCCGGCGGAGCATGACACGGCGACGGCATGCTCCCCCACATGCATCAACGGCTGGGCAGGACGAGGGCCGGGACGTGGGGACGCCTCGCGTGCGCCTGGGCGCTCGTCTTCGCCGCACTCCACTTCTTCTGGGCACTGGGCGGCGGACTGGTCTTCGGCCTGGCGGCACGGGCGTCCGGACGGGCGGGACGGACCCGGTAGCGGCGCGGCACGGCACCGGGGCGTCCCTTCGAACGGTGCCTGCGGGGCTGCCCGTCCCTAGATCCCGAAGGGCGCCGCGTACCGTACCGTCCCGTCGGGCAACGGGTGTTCCGGATCGAGGGCGAGCGCCATCAGGGCGTCCTCGGGGAAGTCGAGCGGGACGCCGATCCCGTGGGCCGAGGCACGAGCGAAGCCGAACCTCGGGTAGTACTCGGCATGCCCGAGGACCACGACGAAGTGCTCGCCCCGCCGCGCCGCTGCGGCCAGTGCGGCGCGGACCACGGCGGAACCGGCCCCGGTCCGTTGGTGGGAGGGGCGTACCGCCACCGGGGCCAGGCACAGGGCGGGCACCGCCCCGATGTGGCAGCGGGTCAGCAGGGCGTACCCGACCGGATCGCCGCCGGCGTCGACCGCCACCAGCGACAGTCCGTCGATCCATGCCGGGTCGAGCCGCAGCGCGTCCACGAGGTCCGCTTCCGCCGGGGTCTCGAAGGCCGCGAGGTTGATCCCCCGAACGGTGGTGACGTCCGCGTCGGTCTCGACGCGGGTGGTCCAGGCGGAGGGTGCGTTCATGGGGGTGCGGTCCACTCTCACTCGGGGCGTACGGGTGGGGTTCGAGCGCATGGTCTCACTCCAGCGGGGTCGGTGCCTCCTTCGCCGCGGGGGGAGCCGGAGAACCGCCGGGGGCCGCCGCCGGACGGGGCCGCACCCGCTGGGGCCCGCGCAGCTCCGGTGTGGTGACACCCACCGCGACGACCGCACCGAGACAGAGCAGACCGCCGCTGACCAGGGCCGTCGCTCCCGAGGTGGCATCGGCGACGAGCCCGGCGCGTAGATTGCCGAGGTCGGGTCCTGCCTGGCCGACGATCTGCTCGGCCGCGGCGACCCGGCCGAGCAACTCCGTCGGGGTGTGCGACTGGACGACCGTCCCGCGGGCCACCACGGACACCGTGTCGGCTGCTCCGGCCAGGGCGAGGAAGGCCAGCCCGGCCCAAGGGTCGGATGCCGCCCCGAACAGCGCGAGCGACACCCCCCAGACGGCGGACGAGACCAGCATGACGACACCGGGCCGGGGGAGCCGGGTGAAGGTGCCGGACAGCAGGGAGGCGGCGACCCCGCCGACGGCCACGGCGGTGAGGAACAGCCCGAGGGTGCTCGGATCGCCGCCGAAGTGTTCCGCGTTGGCCAGCGGGAAGAGGCTGACGGGCATCGCCAGCAGGGTGGCGGCGAGGTCGGTGAGCAGGGCGCCGCGGATCACGGGCGTCCGGGCGAGGAAGGCCAACCCGTCCAGCACGCCGCGCACCCCGGGGCGGGCCCCCGCGCCACCCGGCTCCATCCGGGGCAGCCGGAACACGGCGTAGAGCGCGGCCGTGAAGGTCAGTGCGTCGATCGCGTAGCAGGCGCCGACTCCGAGCGTCCCCGCGACCACTCCGCCCAGCGCGGGGCCCAGCAGCAGGGCTCCCTGGAAGGCGATGCGGCTCAGTGCGAGCCCCGCGGCCAGTTGGTGCGGGGGCAGCAACAGGGGGAGGAAGGAACGGGTCGCCGGGCCGTTGCCGGCCACGAAGCAGGACTGGACCGCGACGAGCACGAGCAGCCCGGCGGGCGGCAGGGGGGCGAGGAACCCCTGGAGGGCGAGCAGCAGCGAGCACACCACTTGCCCCGCGGTCATGAGGAGGGAGAACCTCCGGCGGTCCACGCGGTCCACGACCGCCCCGGCGAAGAGCCCGAGGGCGACGAGGGGGAGCGCTTGGGCCAGGCCGACCGCTCCCGACCAGACGGGGCTCTGCGTCTCCTGCCACACCTGGAACATCACGGCGACCAGGCTCATCTGGCCGCCCAGCCCGGAGAGCGTGCGCCCGATCCACAGCCGTCGGAACGGCGCGTTGCTCCGCAACGGGGTCACGTCGAGCAGTGTGGTGCTGAGCTTCACGGGTCTCCCTGCACCGACGGCGGCACCGTAACGACGGGTGAACGGGAGGCTTGCCCTCGCCGGGCCCGAAGAGGCAACCTAGTGCGCGTCGGCCCGAGGCGCCAATGGCGTCCCGGGCTGCGGACTTGCACGTCCTCGGGTGGCCCGGGCGGTCCGGCGGCGCCGGTCGTTCGGCCCCCGCCACCGGGTGGGCGGGCACGGCGATGAGACTTCTCTCAGGTGGGTCCCGGTTTCCCCCCGGTCGGGCTATCGTCGCCGGGGTCAAACCGTCCCGTGTCGTGACGAGAGGGGAGTGCGGTGCCGTGGGTTCGGGGCCGGTCCCTTCGGACGTCCGGCCGGTACGTGCTCTGAGCAAAACCATCGTAAAGGTCCAGACCTATTGACCCCCCTGGTCTAGTCCTCTTAAGGTCTGGCCACTGCGTCACCCCAGCTTCCATCGACGCACTCCCTCCGTTTCTCTACGGCTCCCTGACATCCAGTCACGGGGCCAACGCGTCAACCCCAGACGCGTCTTGCGCACGACCGCGACTCCTGTCGTCGCGGACCCCCACCAGGAGGATCTGAACGTGCTGTCTTCCAAGCGGGCCAAACCGGCGTTGTTCGCCGCCGGTGCGGTCGCGATCGGCGCCATGCTGGCCGGAACCCTCACTTCCGGTGTCTCGCAGGCCGCCTCCCAGGAGAACTGTCGCCCCGAGGGGCTTTACTCGACGCCCGGCGTAGACGTCCCCTACTGCTCGGTGTACGACACCGAGGGCCGCGAGAAGATGGGCGCGGACCACCAGCGCCGCATCATCGGCTACTTCGCCAACTGGCGTACCGGCAAGGACGGCAGGCCCGCCTTCCTCGCCAACCAGATTCCGTGGGACAAGATCACCCACATCAACTACGCCTTCGCGAGCATCGATTCCGCCAACAAGATCAGCGTGGGCGCCGACGGGCCGGAGAACGCCAACACGGGGATGACCTGGCCGGGCGTCGCCGGTGCCGAGATGGACCCGGCGCTGCCTTACAAGGGTCACTTCAACCTGCTGAGCAAGTACAAGAAGCTGCACCCCGATGTGAAGACGTTGATCTCCGTCGGTGGTTGGACCGACACGGGCGGCTTCTACAAGACGGCCACCAACGCCGACGGTTCGGTCAACGAGGCGGGGATCAACACCTTCGCCGACTCGGCCGTCGACTTCATCAAGAAGTACGGGTTCAACGGCGTCGACATCGACTACGAGTACCCGACCTCGATGAAGGACGCGGGCAACCCGAGCGACTGGCCCGAGGCCAACGCCCGGCGCGCCGGGCTCATGAAGGGCTACGCCGTCCTCATGAAGGTCCTGCGCGAGAAGCTCGACCGCGCGGGCGCGGCGGACGGCAAGCACTACCTGCTGACCGTGGCGGCCCCCTCCTCCGGTTACCTGCTGCGCGGCATGGAGACCTTCCAGGTCCAGAAGTACCTGGACTACCTCAACATCATGTCGTACGACCTGCACGGCACCTGGAACGAGCACGTCGGTCCCCAGGCCGCCCTGTACGACGACGGCAAGGACTCCGAGCTCGCCGGCGCCAACATCTACGGCACCGCCCAGTACGGCGGGATCGGCTACCTCAACACCGACTGGGCGTACCACTACTTCCGCGGCTCGATGCCGGCCGGCCGGATCAACATCGGTCTGCCCTACTACACCCGCGGCTGGAAGAACGTGCAGGGCGGCACCGACGGACTGTGGGGCAAGGCGGCTGCCACCTCCTGCCCGCCCGGTTCCGGCCTGACCAAGTGCGGTGAGGGCGCCGTCGGCGTCGACAACGTCTGGCACGACAAGGACACCAACGGCAAGGAGTCCCCCGCCGGGTTCAACCCGATGTGGCACGCCAAGAACCTGGAGAAGGGCATCGTCCCCGACTACCTGCCCAAGTTCGGGCTCGCGCCGGACACGAAGCTCCAGGGCCAGTACGTCCGCAAGTACGACTCGACGCTCGTCGCGCCGTGGCTGTGGAACGCCGAGAAGAAGGTCTTCATCTCCACCGAGGACGAGCAGTCCATCGGAACGAAGGCCGACTACGTGGTCGACAAGGGCCTCGGCGGCACGATGATCTGGGAGCTGGCCGGCGACTACGACTGGAACGCCACCAAGAACCAGTACGAGCCCGGCAGCACGCTGACCACCCTGCTCTACAACAAGTTCAAGGCCGCCAAGGCCTACGGCGCCAAGAAGTCGAACATCGCGATGCCCACCGAGGCCGTCAAGGTGGACGTGGACTTCGGCGGGTTCAAGCTCGGCGACCAGAACTACCCCATCACCCCCAAGCTGAAGATCACCAACAACACCGCGGCGACCCTTCCGGGCGGCACGGAGTTCCAGTTCGACTACGCGACCTCGGCGCCGAACAACGCCAAGGACCAGTCCGGATTCAACGCGTCGATCATCCGCAGCGACCACACGGGTCCGAACGTCGGTGGCCTCAAGGGTGACTTCCACCGGGTCTCCATGAAGATCCCGGCCTGGCAGTCCATCGCGCCGGGAGCTTCGATGGAGATGGACTTCACGTACTACCTGCCCGTCTCCACCCCGTCCAACTGGACGGTCACCATCGCCGGCAAGACCTACGGTCTCGCCGGTGAGCTGGCCCGCGGCACCACCGTGGTCGAGCCCGGTGGCGGTACGTCCGGCGGCACCAACGGCACCACGTCCGGCACGACCTCCGGCACGACCTCCGGCACGACCTCCGGCACGACCTCCGGCACGACCTCCGGCACCACCTCCGGTGGCACCTGCACCGCTCCCCCGTGGAGCGCCGGCGGCGAGTACGGCGGCGGCCAGACGGTGAGCCACAAGGGCAAGCAGTGGAAGTCCAAGTGGTGGACGAAGGGCGACGAGCCCGGCACCACCGGTGAGTGGGGCGTCTGGCAGGACCTCGGTCCCTGCTGACCTGACCTCCGACTGACCATTCGCTGACCGGACCCGGGGGGGGGGGGTGCGAACGGGGCGCCGGGGGTTGTGGGTGG
>NZ_JBHXEN010000041.1:33500-76543 GCF_042724695.1 Streptomyces sp. NPDC127068
CGCGGCCCGGCCCCGGGGGCGCGGGCTCATCCCGCGCCGCCGGGTCTTCGTCGTGCGGGGACGGCGAAGACGGCCTCGACCAGGAGTACGCGCTAGTCGTCCGTGCGCCGCTGCGGACGCGGTATCAGGTGCGGGGCGCCGGTCTGGGGGTGGGGGATGACGTCGCACGTCAGCCCGAAGACCTCCGCCACCAGGTCCGCCGTCAGGGTCTCGACGGGGGCGCCCTGCGCCACCACCGCACCCTCCTGGAGCACGATGAGGTGCGTCGCGTAGTGCGCCGCCTGATTGAGGTCGTGCAGCACCGCCGTGATCGCCCTGCCCCGCCGGTGCAGCTGCGCGCAGAGTTCGAGCAGGTCGTACTGGTGGGCCACGTCCAGGTACGTGGTGGGTTCGTCGAGCAGGACGTGCCGGGTGTCCTGGGCCAGGATCATCGCGATCCACGCCCGCTGCCGCTGGCCGCCGGACAACGCCGAAGCGGGGGTGTCCGCCAGCTCGGTCAGTCCCGTGTGGCGCAGCGCCCCCTGGATGTGCCGGTCGTCGTCGGGCGTCCATTGGCGCAGCAGCGTGTGGTGCGGGTGACGACCCCGCTGGACGAGTGCCCGTACCGTGATCCCGGCCGGTGTCTGCGGGTTCTGCGGCAGCAGGGCCACCTGCCGGGCGAACTGCTTGCCGCGCAGGGAGTGGATGTCCGTCCCGCCGAGGGTGAGCGTCCCGGAAGCCGGCTTGAGGACCCGGGCGAACGCCTTCAACAAGGTGGACTTCCCGGAACCGTTGGGTCCGATGATCGCGGTCAGGCCGTCCGTCGGCAGGTCCACGCTGACCCCGCGGACGACGGGCCGCCCGTCGTACGAGAGCGTGATGTCCCGGGCGGACAACCCGGCGGCGGACCCGTCCCGTTCGACGGCGGACACATCGGGCTTCGAGGTCATAGGGTGCCCTTTTTCCATTCGCGGATGAGCAGGTAGCCGAGGTAGATGCCGCCGATGCCCATCGTGTAGATGCCGACGGGCAGGTCGTCGGTGAGCGGCATGTGCTGGGCCGCCAGATCGGCCAGGACCAGCAGCACCGCTCCGGTCACGGCGGACACCATGATCCGGGGGCCGGGAGCGGGCGCCAGCCTGCGCGCGATCTGCGGGGCGGTCAACGCGATGAACGCGATGGGGCCGGCGACGGTCACCGCGCCCGCCGCCAGCGCGGTGGACAGCACCACGGCGGCGGTGCGGGTGCGGTGCGGGTCGGTGCCGAGGGCGGTGGACAACTCGTCGCCCATCTCGCCGATCGTCAGCCCGCGGGAGATCAACAGCGTCAACGGCACGGCGACCAGCAGCAGCGTCCAGACGGTGGAGACGTCGGTCCAGCTCCGGGTGGCGAGACTGCCGTTGAGGTACGAGGTCAGTACCGTCGCCTGGTCGCGCTCCACCGCGTACACCACGTACTGGGTCACGGCCGCCGCCAGCGCGGCCACGCCGATGCCGGCCACCACGAGGCGCCCCGGGTCACGGAAGCCCGTCCCGGTCGCCGCGTACACCACGCCCATCGCGCCCACGGCACCCACCAACGCCCCCAGCGACACCGGGAACCCCGGTGCGAGCAGGGCCACCAAAGCAGCCCCCGCGCCGGCACCGCCGCTCAACCCGATGACGTCGGGGCTCCCCAACGGATTGCGGGTCACGGACTGGAACAGCGCGCCCGCCACGGCGAACGCGGCGCCCGCCCCGATGCCGGTCAGCAGGCGCGGGCCGCGGAGCCGGTTGACGATCAGCTTGTCCATGCCCTCGGCGCCACCGGTGACCGCCGACGGCAGGTCGGCCGGCGCGATGCCCAGCCGCCCCAGGGTGAGGGTGGCCGCGGACGCCACCGCGAGCAGCACCAGCAGACCGGCCGAGACGCACAGCGCCCGGCCGTCCACGGGCAGGGCCACCACCCGCCCGAGCCTCAGCCGTGCCGGTGGGCGCGAAGGGGCCACGGACCCCGTGGGGGAGTCCGGCACGGTACGGGTCCTCATCGTCCACCCCTCGTCGGCTGTGTGCGGAGCCCGGCGACCTGCGCCGTGCCCCACGGTCCCGTCACCGCGCACGCGTGCGACACGTGCGCCCTTCCTCCGGTCCCGCTCACAGCGAGTGCTTCATCCGACGCAACGTGATCAGCAACGCGGGCGCCCCCACGAAGGCGGTGACGACGCCGACCATCAGTTCCTGCGGACGCAACAGCACCCGGCCGATGACGTCCGCGGCCAGCAGCAGCACTGGCCCCACCAATGCGGCCAGTGCGATCTGCCAGCGGTGGTCCGTTCCGACGAGACCGCGCACCACGTGCGGCACGGCGAGCCCCACGAAGGCGATCGGGCCGGGCGCCGCGGTCGCCGCGGCGGCGAGCAACACGGCCGCGCCCCAGCCGAGGGCCCGGGTCACCGCCGGGTTCGCCCCCAGCGAGGTCGCCGACTCGTCGCCCAGCGCCAGGGCGTTGAGCGCGGGCGCGACCAGGACGGCGATCAGCAGCCCCGTCGCCGCGAACGGCAACACGGACCACAGCACGTCGAAGTCCCGTCCGCCGAGGGCCCCGACGACCCAGTAGCGGTAGTTGTCGAAGGTCTGCGGACGGCTCAGCGTGACGGCCTGGATGTAGGCCATCAGCACCGCCGTCAGCACCGCGCCGGCGAGCACCAGCCGCACCGGACTGGAGGAGGCCCCGCTGAAACCGATCAGGTGGACCAGAGCGCCGGCCACCAGGGCGCCGGGCAGCGCCCACCACATCGCGGACGAGGAACCCGTGGCACCGAGGAACGCCGTGGCGGTGACCACGCCCGCCGCCGCACCGGTGTTGACGCCGAGCAGTCCCGGCTCCGCCAGCGGATTGCGGGTGATGCCCTGCATCAGCGTTCCGCACACCGCGAGGCAGGCCCCGGCGAGGACGCCGAGCAGGGTCCGTGGGTAGCGGCTCTCGACGACGGTCGTCAGATGCGCGTCGGCGTCACCGGACAGCACGTCCAGGACGTCGCCCGCGCTGGTGCTCATGCTGCCGAACATCACACTGGCGAGGGCCGCCGCCACCAACAGCAGCGCGGCCCCCACCAGACAGAGCACCAGCCGCGGAACGCCCGCGCGCGACGCGGTCCTGCGCGCGGGCGGGCTCACCGGGATCGTCATCCGTCGCCGGTCCTACTTGCCGGACTTCTCGATGGCCTTGTCGATCAGCGGCAGGTACCGCTCGATGCTCCACGGCACGGTCAGCGGGTTGATCATCGAGGAAGCGGTGACGAAGGGGTTCTCGTCACCCGCGACGACCGCGCCCTTCTCGATCGCGGGAATCGCCTTGTACAGCTTCTGCGACTCGATCTCCTTGCGGTTCTTCTCGTCCGAGTAGAACGTGAAGATCAGGTCGCTCTTGGCGAGCTTGTTGCCGTTCTCCAGGCCGATCAGCGAGGAGTCGGTGCCCTCGACCTCCTTGAAGGTGTCCGCGACCGGGTCGGCCTTCAGACCGAGCGAGGACACCACGGCGACGCGCTGCTCCTCGGTGCGGAACACCCCGAGCGTGCCGGGGCCGGTGTTGTAGATGTACGAGAAGGTGTGCTTCTTGTACTCGGGACGGCTCGCGGCGGCGTCCGCGAACGTCTTCTCGATCTCCTTGACGAGGACCTTGCTCTGCTCCGGCTTGCCGAGCGCCTTGGCGACGATCGCGATCTGCTCGTCCCAGTTGGTGCTCCACGCCTTGCCGGGGTAGGCGACCGTCGGCGCGATGTCCGTGAGCACGTCGTACTGCTTCTGCGTCACACCCGACCACGGCGCCAGGATGACGTCGGGCTTCAGCTCCGCGATGGCCTCGATGTCCAGGTTCTCGCCACCGGTGAACTGCTGGGGGAGCTTGTCGCCCTTCTTCGTCACCGCCTCGTGGATCCACGGCATGTAACCGGTCTTGTCGCTGCCCCACTCGTAGCGCTCCATGCCGACCGGCGTGTGGCCCAACGCGATCGCGGTCTCCGTGGAGCCGTGCCCGAGGGTGACGACCCGCTTGGGCTGCTCCGTGATCTTGGCGGTGCCCAGCGCGTTCTTGATGCTGATCGGGAAGGCGCCCTTGCTCTCGGTCCCGCCGGAGGCCTTCTTGTCCTCCTCCTCGGCGGAGCAGCCCGTGAGGACGAGGACGAGGGCGGCGGCCGGGACGACGGCGAGCGCCCGCAGGCCCGGACGGGTGGAGGTGAAGAGCATGAGGGTTCCTCTTGTCGGATGGCCCGGCGTGACGATGGGCATGCCGCCGTGGCCACGGCGGCGTGGCGGAACACGGGCGTGCCCGGGCGAGGCCGGGGAACTAAGGGGACCCTAAGTCTTTTGTAGGGTGAACATCAAATCCGGCCAGCCGGGACGGAATCCGGCCGCGGTCCGACGGGCGGGCGCGGCAGCACACGGTAGGGCGGTGGGGCACGGGTGCCCGGGGCCGCCGGGTCCGGGTCCGGGGCGACGGACCCGGACCCGGCGGCACGGCCCGGTCAGACCACCGCACCCGACTTGTCGCGCTGCTGCGGACGCACCCGGGGCTCGCGCCGTCGCTCCGGCCGCCGGGACTGGAGGATCACGGCGAGCGGGAGCGCGGTGAACACCGTGGACCCGATGCCCAGCAGCACCCCGGCCAGCAGCGCCACCGAGAAGTCGGCCAGCGAGTCCCCACCGAGCACGGCCAGCGCCACCAGCACGAACAACGCCCCCATGCCCGTGTTCACCGTCCGGGGCAAGGTCTGCGCGACGGCCTGGTCCGCGAGGTCGGGCCACGCACCGCGGGGCGCACCCCGCCGCAACTCCCGCAGCCGGTCCAGCACGACGACCGTGTCGTTGACGGAGTACCCGACCACCGTCAGGAGCGCGGCCAGGAACACGCTGTCGACCGGCTTGCCGAGCCAGGCGAACAGACCGATCACCAACAGCACGTCCTGCACCATCGAAGCGACCGCGGCCACCGCGAACGTCCAGCGGAACCGGACCGCGAGATAGGCGAGTTGCGCCGCCACCGCGACGGCCAGCGCGATCAGTGCGTGGGTGCGCAACTCATTGCCGAGGCTCGGCCCGATCCGGTCGTCACGCACCACGCTCGCCCCGCCGCCGACCTCGGCCAGCGCCTCCTTCACGGTCTGCTGCTCGTCGTCGGTCAGCTCCGTGATCCGTACGGTGATGTCGCTGTCACCGGACGACTGCACCACGGCGCGCGGGAACCCCGCGTCGGCGACCGCCTGCCGTGCCGTGTCCGCGTCGACGGTCTGCTCGGTGGTGTACTGCACGAGCCGGCCACCGGTGAACTCGACGCCGAACTCCAGACCGCGCACCCCGATCCCGGCGAGCGCCACCAACAGCAGACCGCCGCAGATCCCCAGCCAGCGCCGCCGCCGGTGCATCAGCCGCGGCGGGCGGTTCTCCAACCGGGTCCGCACCCGGCCCTTCATCGTCATGCCCGTCCACCCGGGGCGGCGCCGGACCGCTCCCCACTTCAGGGCCCACTCGGCGAACAGCCGCGTGATGAGCATCGCCGAGACCAGCGACGCCAGCACACCGATGGCGAGGGTCACCCCGAACCCCTTCACCGGCCCGCTGGCGAAGACGAACAACAACCCGGCCGCGAGCAGCGTCGTGACGTGCGAGTCGGCCACCGCGCTCCACGCCTTGCTGAACCCGACCCGCAGCGGGCGACGCAGATCGGTCGTGCGGGCCGTGGGCCGCAGGTACTCCTCCCGGGCCCGCTCGAAGACCAGGACGTTCGCGTCCACGGCGATGCCGATCGCCAGCACGAAACCGGCGAGCCCCGGCAGGGTCAGCGTCGCGCCGAGGGTGACCACCGCCGCGTAGGAGATCAGGCCGTACAGCCCGAGCGCCAGCGTCGCCAGCAGCCCCAGCAGCCGGTAGACGACGGTGATGAACACACCGGTGCACACCAGCCCGATCACCGCGGCCAGCGCGCTCGCCCGGATCGCGTCCGCGCCGAGCGTCGGACCGACCGTGCTCTGCTCCACCGTGGTCACCGGCACGGGCAGCGCCCCGCCCTTCACCAGGGCCGCCAGATCACGTGCCTCGTCCGCTCCGAAGCCACCGGTGATCTGCGCCGAACCGCCGGTGATCCCGGTGTCGCAGGGCACCGACTGCTCCATCCCCGGTGCCGACACGACCTTGTCGTCCAGCACGATCGCGACCCGCCGCGCCGGGTCGCCCGGCGCCTGGCACGCCGCCTCTCCGGTGATCCGGGCCCAGCTCTTGCCCGCGTCGTCGTGGAAGGACAACGAAACCGACCAGCCCCGGGCGCCCTGGGTGTCGAAGGACGTGTCGGCGTCCTTGACGCCCGCCCCGGTGAGCGCCGGCGGACCGAGTCGCAGGAAGCTGCCCGGTGCGTCCGGGTCGGGCAACGTACGGGAACCGTCCGCGCCGGGCGCGTCCGCCGCCCGGTCCGCCACGCCCTCCACGGAATGGAAGGTCAGCTGCGCGGTGCGGCCGATGACCTTGGCGGCCTCCCGGGGATCCTGGACCCCCGGCAGTTCGACGACGATGCGTCGTTCGCCGGAACGTGCCAGCGAGGGTTCGGCGACCCCCAACGCGTCCACCCGCTGGCGCAGCACCTCCAACGCGCGGTCGGTCGCGGCGGCGTCCGCCTTGACGGTGGGGGAGTCCCGGGTCTCCAGCACGATCCGGGTACCGCCCCGCAGATCCAGCCCGAGCCGGGGCTCGGTGGTCAGGGCGGCCAACAGGGACAGGGCGACCACGGCGAACGCGGCCAGTGCGCGCCAAAGAGGGGCACGAGATTTCATGAAGGCTCCACGGAGCGTCACACGGGCACGGTGGCGCCCGCGGACATGCAGGACGCGCGGGGTGCGAACCGCACCGCACGCGGGGACGGGAGGACGTCGTCCCCGACTCCGGGTGGGCCGGAGGGCGGGGCGGTGGACGTCCCGGGCGTCAACTGCTCCGGAAGACGGGCGGTGCGCGGGTGCTGCGCGGACCCGACGGGGGCTCGGGCGGTCCGCGCTCCCGCCAGGCGGCGACGACCGTGCCACGGGGCGCGGGTACGGCGTGGACCGCGGTGACCGGACCCGCGGGCGCGGGCGGATGCAGGGCGGGCCGACCGCTGTGCTCCCCGGCCACCGTGAGCTGCACGGCGGTCACGGGCCCCGACAACGGCTCGGCACGGAACGCGGCCGGACCGCTCGACGGCTCGGCCGGGCGGGGCACCGGCCCGGAACGTGCCGACGGCTGCGGGCCCGTGTCGCCACCCACCGGGTCCGTGCTCCCGGGGGCACGGTCGACCCCGGGGACGAGGGCGACGGGTCCACAGGTGGGGGGCGGGGAAACGAGGGCACTGCCGGCCGCCACCGAGGGGAACGCGGTCACGAGGAGCAGCAGCACGCCCCACACGAGGGCGGAGACGACTCCGCGTGCCGTCGGCCCGGTCCGCTGTCGCACGCTGTCCTCCCCTCGGTCACCGGACGTCCGTCCGACCGCCCCGCTGCTGCGTCGTCCACCGCGCGCGGGAACGAACCCGGTGCCGTGCGGCACCAGCGTAGGCGAACCGGCGACCGCCCGGGGCCCGGAGCGGACCGCCCTGGCCGGTCTTGTTCCGCGCCCGTGCCGATGGCACCCTTCCGACAGGTGACCGGCACCATGCCCACAGGGGGAAGCATGACCTTCACACGAGCCGTGACCATCGTCTCCGCCGCCCTCACCGCGGCGCTCCTCGTCGCAGGTGCGGCGGCGAGTGCGCACGCGACCGCGGGGGACAAGAAGGTCGAGGTGATCAAGGCCGCCGAGTAGGCCAGGACCCTCCCGCCGCCGGGCCCCGGCGCGAGCGCGCCGAAGTCCGGACGGGCAGCCCGTCCGGACCCGGTGGCGTGGCGCTCGGGCCACCACGGAACCGCTGCCCTGCTACCCCTGGTGTGCGGCGGGGCGGCAGCGGCGCGTGGAGTAGGCGTAGGTCAGTACCAGCAGGAGCGGACCCCACAACATCCCGGGGGCGATGCAGAGGCGGGCCAGTACCTGCCAGCCGCCACTGGTGAACTCGGCGACGTCGTGGAAGCCCAACCAGCCCAGCAGTCCGTACCCCCAGAAGGCCGTCGTGGCCAGACCGCCGAGGGCGGCGGGGACGATCACCGCGAGGGGAGGGATCCGCTTCCCTCCGACGAACGGCAGCCAGGCGGGGGCGACCTCCCCCCAGCCCCGTACCAGCCCGAAGGACAACAGCGCCAACGCCTCCGTGATCAAGCTCAGCCCGAAGACGTAGGGGACGGACACCCACAAGGACGACGGCATCGACCCTTCGCCGGCCAGCCCCATCTCGAAACCGAAGGCGAACGGCAGCCGCCACAGGCACTGGGGGAGCAACAGCAAGGGGATCGCATGGGCGAGGGCGGAAGCCCACTGCGGGACAGGGTGTCGGGTGCCGTGGGCGGTGGTGGTCGGGCGGGATCCGGTGAGTGCGGTCATGGCCTCAGCCTCGGGGACCCGCGGCGCCCGGTCGTCATGCCGGGGCGGTAGCCACCTCCGCCGGGAGGAGGGGCCCGCATCAGACTGCAGAGCTACCGGGGCAGAGCCACCGGGTCAGGTCTCCTCGCCCGCGATGCCCCGGCGGCACGACCAGCGGTCCAGATAGGCCGCCACGGCCTTCAGATCGCCCACCCCGGCGCGCAGCCCGACATGACCGTCGGGCCGCACCAGCAACAACGTGCCGTCCGGCAGCGCCCGCCGCTGCGCGGCCGTCGGTCGGACCGTCAGATGCGCCACCGGTAGGGCGTACTGCCGGGTGAGCGCACGCAGGGCCACGGCACCCGCCGCGGCTCCGCCGTCCGCGCCGATCCGTAGCAGCGTCCACTGGCGGTACGACAACAGGTCGTGCAGCCGACGGTCGCCCTCGCCGGTGGTCACCGGCAGATCGGGGAGCCGGTCCCCGGGACCCGGGCCGCCCCCGAAGCCCCGGCGGCCCGCGGACAGCCCACTGGCGCGGTGGTCGCGGGCGAAGTCGCTGAGCCGGTCGGCCCCGCGTCGCACGATCCGGTCGCTGCTCATCATCAGGGGCAGCAACCACCGGATCGCGGCGAAGGTGGCACGGTTCGGCGGCAGCTCCACGACGTTGCGTCGCATGGCACGCATCACCGAGCGGGCCGTGCGCCGCTGTTCGTCGTCATAGGTGTCGAGCAGCGCGTCCGGGGCCCAGCCGTAGTGGACGGCGGCGAGCTTCCAGCCGAGGTTGTGGGCACCCAGCAGACCGGTGTTGAGACCCCGGCCGCCGATCGGCGCCCACACATGGGCGCTGTCCCCGACCAACAGGGCCCGCCCCTCACGCAGCCGCCCGGCGATCCGGTCGTGGAACCGTGCACGATTCGCCCACCGCGGCTCCGACGGCTCCAGCCCGACCACCGGTTCCCCCGTCGCCGCCGCCACGACGGCCTCCATCTCCGGAACGCTCGGCGGCTCCCACCGGTCGGGATCGGGGTCGGGGAGGAACGCGTAGAACCTGGTCGCGCCGCCGGGAACCGGCCCCGCGACCAGGGTGACCCGGTGGTTGATGAAGATCTGCGTCACGTCCGCCCGGTACGGCTGGTTCCACCGGGGACGGGCGTTGAGCTGGACGCACTGCAAGTTGGCGCGGCGCTCGCCGTCGAAGGGGATGCCGAGCGTCCTGCGGACCAGGCTCCGCGAACCCTCACAGCTCACCACCCAGTGCGCGCCGACCGTGCGGACCCGGCCGTCGGGCCCCCGCAGGTCGACCTCCGCGCCCTCGGCGCCGACCTGGACGCCGATGCCCTCGGTGGACCACCTCACCTGCGTCCCCAACTCCTGGAGACGATCCCGCATCAGCGCCTCGACGGCGTCCTGCTCGATGGCCAGGGGCCCCGGGAAGGCGGTGTGCTCCATCTCCATCTCCTGGACCCCGGCGACGCGCCCCCGCACCCGGAACTCGCCCTGGCGCAGGCGCAGTCCACGAGCCACGATCGCGTCCGCGCAGCCGAGGTCCCGCAGGGTCTCCTGGGCCCGCTGCCAGATGACGCTGGCCCGGGGTTCGTGTTTGGTGTCGGCGCTCCTGTCCACGACGAGGACGTCCAGGCCGTACACCCGCAGCGCGATCGCCAGGGCCAGGCCGGTCGGCCCGGCCCCGATCACCACCACGTCCCGGGTGCTGCTCACACCGGGCTGCCCGCGCGGATGAACTCGACCAGCCGGGCGTAGCTGTCGCCGCCGTGTCCGGCCTCGACCGCACGCCGCGCCAGGCCCTCGAACACCTCGGGCAGTCCCGATCTGACCCCGCGCAACTCGCTGGCGTGGGACAGGACTTCCATCGTGCGCAGATGGAGGTCGAGGTCGAACTCCTCACCCGGATAGCGCCCGGCGTCGATGTGCGGGGCGTACGCGTTCATGAACGCCCGGACCGACCCCATCCAACGGTCCGCGATCTCGGTGTACGCCTGCGCGCTCACCCCGCCGCCGGGGCCGTCCGCACCGATCAGCGCCACCGCGTGCAACCAGCCCGTCAGGGTGCCCCAGAGCTGGCTCAGCAGGGCGGTGTCGTACACGGAGGGCAGCGCGGGATCGGTGCCCACGTGCAGGGGGTCGCCCAGCGCGGAGACCGTGTCGCGGTGCGCGGCGAAGGAATCGGCGGGGCCGCCGTACAACAGCATCGAGGTGGGGATGCCCACGCCCGCCGGGGTCGTGAGGATCACCCCGTCGAGGTAGTCGGCCGCGGCCCGCTCCACCAGCGCCGCCACCTCGCGCGCCTGCACCGGGGAACCGGAACTCAGATTGACCACCGTCCGCCCGCGCAACTGCGGCACCAGCGGGGTCAGTACCTCCTCGACGGCGTCGTACGAGGCCAGGCACACCACCACGACCGGACTCGCCATGACGGCCGCCGCCGCCGTGGGCTCCTCCCGCGCACCGTCCTCGACCAGGGCCTCGCCCCGCCCCGGAGAGCGGTTCCACACCGTCGTCGGATGACCGGCCGCCAGGAACGCGCCCGCCAGCGCCACCCCCATCGGTCCCAGCCCGAGGACCGTCACCTTCGCCCGCATCGCTTCGCCTCCTTAAGTCTTCACCGCGGTCTTCACCGCGTGGCCTTCCCGCCGCGTCGCACACCGCCGCAGCGCAGCCGGAGATGCCTCAGCCGGACACGCCTCAGCCGGACACGCCTCAACCGGCCGCGGCGTACCGGGCCGGCGTGCATGAATCGCTACTGAACGTAACGGGGTGGGCGGGTCCGTCGTGCCCCGGCAACCGTCTTATAGCTCGAAAGAAGTATTTATGATGCTTGCTGACGAACTGCGGGCAGGCTCCGGACGTGACTGACGATCTTGGGCCCGGCGCCGGGGCGTTGACACCCGGACATCCCTACTCCACGGCCCCCCAGGGGAGTTCGATGCGCGTGCCGTTCCCGCGTGCCCCGCGGCCCGCTCCCGTCCACCACGACGTGCGCCAGCTCGGCGGACCGCGTCCCGTTCCGCGCGCGTCGGAGGCCGTCGGATGAGCGTCTTCGACCTCCCCCGGCTCCACTTCGCGGGCACCGCCACGACCCGGCTGCCGACCGGACTGCGCTGCGGCCTGGTCGACCTCGCGACCCACCGCGTCCACGACGACGACGGCCCCGTCCCCCCGCACCGCCCGACCACCGAGTACCGGGACTTCCTCCGCCGGCGCGGCCCCCGCCACACCGCCGCCGGACGCCCGGACCCGGACGGCGAGTTCAGCGCCGCCGAAGGCTGGGACTTCGGGGGCAACGGCCACTTCTGGATGGACGCCCGGGTCGTCGGCGTCGAGACGGCCCCGCCCGACCAGATCCCCCCGGGAACCGGACCCGCCGTCGAGCGGGACGACCCCGTCGTGGGCACCCACGTCGACGTGTGGGGCCACTACAACCCGTACCTCCAGACCACCGTCAACCGGGCGCGGGTCTTCGACCTCGACCCCGCCTCCCGGTGGACGGCGGCCCTCATGGTCGGTCGTTTCGGCCTCGGCCGCCAGGGCCGGTCGCACGACGACGGATACCTGCTGACGGGCGGCGTCGAAGGGTACGCGCCGCCGCGCTGGGTGGGCTTCCAGCGCATTCGGGACGTGGGCGAGGGCACGCTCGCGCACCTCGCCCCGGAGCTCCGCTACAGCGCCGTGCACCAGTTCACCGTGGCGTACGACGCGCT
The DNA here is from genome assembly GCF_042724695.1 of Streptomyces sp. NPDC127068. NCBI lineage: Bacteria > Bacillati > Actinomycetota > Actinomycetes > Kitasatosporales > Streptomycetaceae > Streptomyces > Streptomyces sp. NPDC127068. Next base: position 45,643 of record NZ_JBHXEN010000041.1, read on the forward strand.
CGACTGGCTTCCCGGCGCCGACGCCTCGGCGGCGGTCGCCGCACTGCGCGCCGGGCAGGGGGAGGCCGAAGGGCTCGTCGTCCAACTCGCCCTCGACTGCGCGGTCCCGCCCCGTTCGCCCGGCACCTTCCCCACCTGGCGGGTGCGGGGCACGATCGCCCCCCGGTACGCCCACGAACCCCGGACGCACCCCGCAGGACGACAACTCGTCCCCGTGCCCGCCGGACCGCTACGGCACCTCGCGGCCGAGGTGGCCCTCGGCCGCGCCGCCCTCAACCTGGTCACCGCCGTGCCCCTGGCCTCGCGCACCGAACACCGGGACGGTACCCGGCGCCCCGGGCCACCGGTCGACCTCGGCGACCTCGAACTGCGCACGGCGGTCACCGGACGGCTCGTCGCCCGGTTCCCCGCCGACACCTATCTGAGGGACACCACCCACGGCATCGTCTCCGTACCGGCCGCCCCCGACTGGCGCGCGGCCGGGGACGAGGCGCTCCACCTGGTCCGCGGCACCGAGCGGGGCACCGAGGTGCTGCTCGTCGAGCGGGAGACCACCGTCCACGTCGACGACCCCCTCCTGGTGCTGCACCACCGGGACCGCGCCCGGCAGCGCGACCACCAGGTGGCCGTGCCGCTGCGCACCTACCACCGCGGACGGCCCGCCGTCGCCACCGTCCACGTCCGCCAGTACCACAACCCCCGTGCCCTGCCCGGCGATCCCGTGGCCGGCTCCCCCCGGGCGCGCTGCGGCGACGCCGTGCTCCTCGGCACCCGGGGCAGCGACGACTACGGCCCCGGCTGCACCGTCACCACGGACCCCGAAGGACGCGGGCACCTCACCCTGCGCGGCGAGCACGCCGGCACCTGTCGCGTCCTGCTCGCCACCCGACCCGACGACGCGCCGCCCACCGACCCCACGGCACCCGGATCCGCCTGGACCGCCTACGACGACGAGGACGCCCTCGACTACTGGGCCGGGGCCGACCACCTCGCCGTCCGGGTGCTCCCCGACGACTGGCACCTCGACGAGATCCCCCGTGAGCAGGTCGACTTCGCGTTGCTCCACCGGGAAGTGCTGGCACTCTACGAGCACGTGTCCTCCTTCATGCGCACCGAGGTGTTCTCCCTCAGCGACCGCTGCAAGGTCGAGACGTACGCCCAGCTCGCCTGGCAGATGTGCGACCCCGCCAACCGCTCCAAGACGTACTACATGCCCCCCACCCGCGACCTCTCCGACCCGAAGGCCCGACTGTTCCTCGCCTTCCTGCGCAACCAGCAGTCCCGCGTGACGCCCCCGCTCACCGCCCCCGCACGCCTGCCCACCGAACCGGCCATCACCACCCGCAGCGCACTGCGGACCGCGCTCACCCAGGCCGCCGCGTTGGAACTCTCCGTCATGCTCCAGTACCTGTACGCCGCCTACTCGGTACCCACCCACGGCGCGGGCCTCGCCCTCGTCCGCCGCGGCGACTGGACCGCACGACAACTCGCCCTCGCCTGCGGCTCCGGGGGAGAAGGACTGCACGACGGAGTCCGCGGCACGCTCCTCAACGTCGCCCGCGAGGAAATGATCCACTTCCTGCTGGTGAACAACATCATCATGGCGATCGGCGAACCCTTCCAGGTCCCCGTCATCGACTTCACCACCATCAGCGCCGAGCTCCCGATCCGGCTCGACTTCGCGCTGGAGCCCCTGAACCTCGGCAGCGTGCAGCGCTTCATCGCCATCGAGCAGCCCTCGGCACTCACCCCGCGGGTCGCGCCCGCCGCCACGGCGACTCCCCCCGACCGGTTCACCTGGGGCTCGATCAGCGAACTGTACGCGGGCATCCGCGAGGGACTCACCCGCGTCCCGGACCTCTTCCTGGTCGACCAGGGGCGCGGCGGCGGTGAACACCACCTGTTCCTGCGGGAGTCCGTCAACACCGTCCATCCCGACTACCAGTTGGAAGTCGACGACCTCACCAGCGCACTCTTCGCGATCGACGTCATCACCGAGCAGGGCGAGGGCGCCGTCGACGACGGCCGGGCGTCCGCCGCCCAGGAATCCGAGGAGCCCTCCCACTTCGAGGCGTTCCTCCGGATCGAGGACGCCCTGACCTCGGAACGCGTCCCCGGCCCCCTCGGAAGGCCGGTTCCCTGGAACCCCGCCTATCCCGTGCTGCGCAACCCGAGCCTGCGCCCCGGCGACGGCATCCGCACCGAGATCACCGACCCCACCGCGCGGTCCGTCGCCACCCTGTTCAACCGTTCCTACCACCTCGCGCTCCAGCTGATGGCCCAGCACTTCGCCCAGAGCCCCGACGCCAGCCTGCGGCGCTCCAAGCTCATGAACGCCTCGATCGACGTCATGACCGGGATGATGCGTCCCCTGGGTGAACTCCTCGTCACCCTCGACTCCGGCCGGCACGGCAGAACCGCCGGCCCCACCTTCGAACTCGACGCCCCACCGGTCGCTCCGCCGCGCCCCGACGTCGCCCACCGGGCGCTCGCCCTCCGGTTCGCGCACTGCGCCGAGGCGGCCCGCGCCTGCCCGCCCGTTCCCGACAAGGTCGCCGAACTGATGGAGTTCTACGCGGACTTCTTCCGTCGCCTCGGCACCGGCTGAGCCCTGGTCGACGGGGCGCAGGGGCCGCACCGACGGTCCCACCCCCGTAGGGTCCGACCGGCCTGTACCTGTCGGATGCCGGTCTCGGCAGGTGGCGCAGCCACGACGGGGTTCTTCATGGACGAGACCCTCGCCGACCGGCGGCCCGTGCACGCGGACGTCACCGACACCGCTCCGACCCCGCCCGGGGTGGTCGCGGAGACCACCCCGGGCGAGGCCGGGCCGCTGACGGCACGGTGGCCGTCAGCGGGGGTCACCCGATGGACTGCGGGGTCAGTCGACCGACGACGGAACCGGCGCCGTGACGTCGGGCCGGCCCGGACCGCCGGTCGGGAAGGCGGCCGGATCGCTCCAGTCCGCGTCGAACGGCGGCGCCGTGTCCGTCCAGCGCTGGGCGACGGACGTCGTGTACCGCACCACCGCACCCTTCGCCCAGCCGTCGTGCTCCCGGACGGCGACCGTCAGCGTGCCCAGGGGCGTGCCGCGCTGCGCGTCGAACACGATCCGGAGTTCGGTCACACCGCCGGACTCGGGCACCGCCACCCCCCGTCCGGGGCGTCCCGAGCGGTCCTTCACCGTCCCGAGGGACCGAACGCCGGGACTCTCTGCCAACGCCCGGTACGCGGCGGCCCGAAGCTCCGTGCCGCTCGGGAGGTGGATCGCCAGGTTCACCAGGGTCGTGGTCACGATCCGCGACAGCACCTCGTCGGGCGCGTGGTACTTCCGCTTCGTCGCCGCCCGTACGCGCTCGCGCAACGCGACCGCCTCGGTGGGGAGGTCCCGCAGGTCGCCGGGGCCCAGCGCGCCGATCGGCTCCACGTCCCAGCCGTCGCCCGGAGCGTCCCGGTCCAGCAGGCCGTCCGCGCGGTGGCGCAGCGAGCCGCCGCCCGGGACCTGCCAGGTCCGCGGTGACCCCGCCGCCCGCCACGCCCGGACGTCGTCCGGCGTGGCGGGTCGGGTGCCCGTGCCCGTGCGGTCCGACCAGTGGTCCTCCGTCGTGCGGGCCACCCAGCGGCGAGTGGTGGTCCGCTCGTCCACGACGTACGGGGTGTCACCCGCCCCCGTCACCCGGTGCAACTCCCCTCGTGACTCCTCCTGGAACCAGTACGCTCCCCGTTGCTCCCCGGCGGTGCGTTCCAACGCCGTCGCCGCGGCCAGCAGGACGTCGTTGCCGAGCCCCGCACCGGGCCGCGCCTGCGAGTCCGCGCCGGCACCGGGGCCGTCGGACGGGAGCACCGCCACGGCGACCGCCGCCGCCACGGCCGCGGACACCAGCCCGGCCCCCCAGCCCCGCCGCCCCCAGCGCGGCGCGTGCGACGGCACCTCGACGCCCTGGTGGTCGGACGTCCGGCGCAGCGCCCGGGCCAACTCCCGTCGGCGCACCCCCGGCTCGGGGGCGGCGTCGCCCGCCAACTCCGCTGGCCGGGCCGCCGTCAGCCTGGCCATCACCTTCCGCTCGCGCTGCCTCATCCTCGTGCTTCCTCTCGTACGAACCGGCCCGTCAGGGGGAGGGGGGACGACGTGACCGCCGTGGCCTCGACCGCCCGGGTCAGACGTCTACGCGCCCGGTGCAGGCGCACCCGCATGGCCGCCGCGGAACAACCGACGACCCGTGCGGCCTGCGCGGGCGTCAGGCCCTGCCACGCCGCGAGCACCAGGACTTCGCGGTCCTCGTCCGCCAAGGCGGCCAGCGCGGCCAGCAAGGCGCTGCGGTCCGCCACGTCCTCGGCGATGTCGCCCGTGCCCTGCTGGCCGGAGCGCGCGGCCCAGTCCTGTAGCTCGGCTGCCAACGAGGCCCGCCGGACCTCCGCGCGCACCGTGTCGCGCAGGACGTTGCGCGCCACGCCCAACAGCCACGGGAGCGGATCGGGCGGTACGTCCTCCCAACGCCGCCAGGCGACCGTGAAGGTTTCGCTCACCACCTCGTCCGCGATCTGTCGGCCCGCCCTGGTCACGACATAGGCCCACACCCGCCCGCGACAGGCGTCGTACATTGCGGTGAAGCGGTCCGCGTCATCAGCCACCGCCCGCACCTCCGTCCCTCCGGGTCTCTCTCACACCGGGAAGTGGTGCGGGCGGGCCGATCGTTACCGCCGATCGCGGGACTCCGAGCCGTGACCTGCGTCACCCCGTACCGGTGTCGTGTCCGTCGGCCGGGCGGAGGGCCTCGGTCACCGCCCGGCCGCGGGCGGACAGCCGGTGGCCGACGTCCAGGCTCTCGGTGAGGCCCAGCTCCTTCAGCGTGCGCACGTCCCGTTTGAACGCGGGCCGGTCGCGCCCCAGCCGCTCGGCGAGCACCGCGGCGGGGGTGCCCGGCTCGTCCCGGAGCAACCGGAGGACGTCACCCGTCCACGGACCCCGTCGGGCGGCGGCGTCGATGCGCGCCAACCGGTCCCGTACCGCGTCGAGCTCGTCGCCCGTGAGGTCGGCGCGTTCGCGCAGGGCCACCCGGGGGTCGGCACCGGCGTACCGGAGCCCGATCCGGTGCAGCGCGCCCTCGGGGTGGCGGGCGAGCTGCGCCCAGAACGCCTCCGCCGAGCGGTGGCCGGCCCGCCGGACGTCGTCGGCGGTGACCTCCGCGTCCGTGATCGGCGTGACCTCCCCGATCTCGACCAGGCCGACGGCGGTGCGCAGCCGGGTGCCGGGCCGCACGGCCACCCGTTTCCACCTGCGGAAGGCGAGGGTGACGGTGCCGTCCCGGATGCCCTCCGCCGTCTGCTTCGTGAACAGCATGCGCGGACCTCCTCCTGCTGGTGGACGCGGTCGGGAAGACCGCGCGGGTCATTCTCACCACGACGAGACGTTCGTCGGAGCGGACGGGGACGAAAGTGGGCGGTGACCGTCGGATGCCCCCGCCTAGGGTGCTGTCGTGAACGTCGTACGAAGAATCCGGCCCCTGGTCCGATCCGTCCGGGGCTGGCTGACCGCGCCCGAACCCGGACTGACGGCGCCGGGCGCCCTGCCGGTGGCAGGGCGGGGACCGGCCAGGGAACTCCTGGTCGCCCTGGCGATGGCCCTGCTCGCCGCCGGCACCGAGGAACTGCTCGACGCCAGTGCGCTGTCCATGGCCGCGACCGCGGCCGGCGCCTTCGTGCTCTGGCTGCTCAGGCGGCGGTTGCCCGCCACCGTGCTGGTCGTCATGGGCGTACTGGGCGCACTCTTCGGCGGTTTCGCGGTCATGGAGTCGTTCATCGCCTGGTCGGCGGGGCGACGCATCGCCGTCGCGGGTCGCGCCCTGGCCGCGTTCGGACTCTCGTACGTGCTCTACATCGCCGTCGGGATCGCCGACCTGGGACTCTGGTCCCTGCGGTCCCCCGTCGCGCTCCTGATGCTGGGAACCCTCGCCTACGTCGCGACGGTCGTCGTCCCCGGGCTCGCCGGACGCTACTGGAGCCAGCGCCGCACCTTGCTGCACGCCCTCCACGACCGCAATGCGCAGCTCCTGTGGGAACGCGAGATGATCGCCGGTCAGGCACGGCTGCTCGAACGCCAGCGCATCGCCCAGGACATGCACGACAGCCTCGGCCACCAACTGGCACTGATCTCCGTACACACCGGAGCCCTGGAAGTCGATCCCGGTCTCACCCCGCGCCAGCGGGAGGCGGTCGGCGTGCTGCGCAACGCGTCCGTGACCGCGATGCACGAACTGCGCGAGGTGGTGGGCATCCTGCGGGACGGCATCGCGGGGCCCCCGGTGGACGGAGCGGGTCCGGCGGCCCGCGGGATCGCCGGCCTGGACGCGCTGGTGGCGGACGCCCAGCGGGCCGGCAGCACCGTCCGGCTGAGGCGGGCCGGCGAGGAACGACCGGTGGCCGCCGCCGTCGGACACGCCGCCTACCGCATCGTGCAGGAGGCCCTCACCAACGCGTTCAAGCACGCGCCGGGCGCCGCGATCGACGTGGCGCTGCGCTACGAACCCGACTCCCTGGTCGTCGAGGTCGTCAGCGACCGCGCCGCGCAGCAGCCCGCCGACGAGGTCGTCAGCGGTGGACAGGGCCTGACCGGGCTGCGGGAGCGGGCCCGGCTGGTCGGCGGCATCGTGCACGCCGGCCCCGCGGACGCCGGAGGGTTCCGGGTCGCAGGCGTGTTGCCCTACGGCACCGCGGAGCCCGGTGGACCGGCTCCCGCGCCGGCCGATGTCCCCCTCGGCGGCCCTCCGCCCCCCGCTGTCCAGGGCTCCGCACCAGGGCCCTTCGGCCCGCCGCCCAGTCGTCCGGCCGCGCCGTGGCCGGGCGGCGGCGGGCCCCCTGCGGGCGCCCCCGGGGGCTGGTCGCCGCAGCCGGTGCGCCGGGTCAGCGGGTTCGGGCTGGGCTGCGGCATCTCCGTCGCCGTCGTGATCGCCGGGTTGGCGGTGGTCGTCGTGGGGGGAATCCTCCTGTTCCGGTCGGCAACCGAGGAGATGGTCGACCGGTCGACCTACGAGGCGATACGCATCGGGACGCCGGAACGCACCGTGCGCGACCGGCTTCCCCGCGGGGACGGATTCCTCCACACGGGCCTGGACGGCAAGAAGGAGGCCCCGGCCGAACCCGTGGGGGCCACCTGCCTCACCCTCGTGTCATCGGAAACGAGCAGCAGCTGGAACACCGAGGCGGTTTTCCGGTTCTGCTTCAAAGACGGCAGACTGATCGAGAAGAAGTCGTTCGAGGTCACGTTGTAGCCGAGCCCGGAACCGGGGCGTCGGCAGGGTGGAGTGAGCACATGGCGGGGCCAGGGGTCAGGGTCGTCATCGCGGACGACGAGCCGCTCATCAGGGCGGGCATCCGGCTGATCCTCACCTCCGACCCGGAGATCGAGGTCGTGGCGGAGGCGGCGAACGGCCGTGAGGCCGTGGCCCTGGCCCTGGCCCACGCCCCGGACGTGGTCCTCCTCGACATCCAGATGCCGGTCATGGACGGACTCGCCGCCCTCGGCGAACTCCGCAGGGCCGCGCCGGCGGTACGGGCGATCATCCTGACCACCTTCGGGGAACGCGACAACGTGCTGCGCGCCCTGGAGTCCGGCGGCGCCGGCTTCCTGCTCAAGGACACCGCTCCCGCCGAACTGATCGGCGCGGTGCGGGCGGCGGCGGCCGGCGACGCCTACCTGTCACCGGCGGCCACCCGGCACGTGGTCGACCAACTGGCCTCGGACCGGACGGCGGCCCGTGGCGGCGCGGCCCGCGCACGGGTCGCCCAGCTCAGCGACCGGGAGCGGGACGTCCTCGCGCTGCTCGGGGAGGGGCTCTCCAACGCCGACACCGGACGGCGCCTCCACATGAGCGAGGCCACCGTGAAGACGTACGTGAGTCGCATCCTCGCCAAGTTGGAGTGCGACAACCGGGTGCAGGCGGCGCTCCTCGCACGGGACGCCGGCCTCGGCACCTGAACTCCCGACCCCTGACGCCGTGCCTGCGACCTTCGGTGCGGTGCCCGTCGACTTTCGTCGGCCGGTGAGGTGCCGCTCCGCGTCCGTGTCCCGGCCGCACCGTCGTGGATCGGGGGTGGGGCGCCGGCCCGGGCGAGCGGAACGTCGCGCCGGACGACGACGAACGGAGGACGCGCCGCCCACCCCCTTGACCGGCAGGATCGCCCCATGACCAGTGATGAAGGAACGAAGCCGAACCCGCAGCCGCTGACGCGGATAGGGGCGCACTGGCGGGTCGCCGGAGTGCTGGGAGCCGCGTGGGGATCGCTGCCGGACGACGTCGAGGGCGCGGACACCATCGGGACGGAGAACCTGTTGGCCGCCCTGACCACGGGCCGGAGCACGGCCAACAAGGCCCTCGCCCTCGCGGGCGTCACCGCCACCGCCACGATGGCCGTCCTGCGCGACCACCACGACGGCGCCGCCGTCTGGACGAGCACGGACGACGTCGAACACGCCGTGGGTTCGGTGGAATTGCTCGGCTCCGACGGGGACCGGCGCCGCAGACTGTCGGGTGCCGCCGCCCGCGCCTTCACCCACGCGAGGGACCTGGCCCGTCGTGAGGGCGCCGACGAGTACTCCCAGGAACACCTGTTGCGCGGGGTCCTCGCCGACCGGGGCAACCGCGCCACGGACCTGCTCACGACCTGCGGCGCCACCGTCGACGACGTCATCCGCCGGCTCGACGAACGCGACACCGGGCCGGCCGACGACGGGCTCCACCACCACCTGTGGCCCACCCGCGACACCCTTCTCGGCCGCTGCTCCCCGGATGCCGACTCCCTGTGGCGGCGCCTGCTGCTGCGCCTCGCCAGGGGTGCCAACCTCGCTGAGGCACCCCTCAGTTGGACCAGGATCGACGCCGCGCGCCTGGCCCGCTCGGCGGGCGGTGCGGCGGGTACCGAGCACCTGCTGTTGGCCGTCCTCGCCACCTACGAGGTGGCGCAGCGCTATCCGCACCTCGCGCTCGCCGGGCCCGGGCGTCCGGCCTCCTCCGGTGCCCCGACCGCGCCGGCCGACCGCTTCGCCGGTGGTGCCCGACTCCACGCGCTGGGTGCCGACTACCTCATGGTGCGTCGTGGGGTCGAGCAGTACGGTCATGAACTCGGCACGGACGACCGGGACGTCGACACCTACGCCGACGCGCTCCTTCCCGGGGACGGCACCGGCCCCCTCACCGACGCCTTGTTGCGGGGGGAGAACCGGGCCCGCCGGCTGCTGCTGACCCTGGGGCTGTCCGTGTAGCCGCCACGCGCCGGCGGCCCCCGACGCGGTCCGGTCGGACCGGAACGGGGCGTTCGACCGGCCGGGTTCCTCACCCGCCTGGTAAAACCCTGCTGGTCCAGACCTCTTGTGCGGTGTCGAGGGTGGGGTTACGTTGCTCCCTGGCCGCCGGGGGAAGCAGGGGTTCGGGCTTCTCCCGTGGTGCCTGATGGCACATCACTTCTGTTGTGAGACAAGGGAGTTGTGTTAATGCTGAGACGTCTGAGCGTGCTCGCCGGAGCCGCTGTCGCCGCTGCGGGACTGCTGTTCGCCACGGCGCAGCCCGCCTCCGCGGACCCCTTCTTCAAGCCGCGCAGCCACCACTCCTCGTACGCCGAGTGCGATGCGGCGGGGAAGGCGGGCAAGGACCTGTGGGGCCTGCTCTACAAGTGCGAGCCGTTCCCGACCAGGCCCGACGTCTACGTGTTGCTGGTGCGCATCTGAGTCTCGCGGGTAGCCCTTGCGCGGGGTCGTTCTCCGAATTCGGTCGGAGGGCGGCCCCGCGCAGTGCGTTCGCCCTGGTCGGGGTGGTGGAGCCAGGCATCCGTCCATTTTTAGGTCGAGTGACCTATAGTGGGTCCATGGACGAGCAACCCCAGGACGAACTGACCCATGACCCCGAGGGCCCGGTCCTCCTCGTCGGCGGATACGGAACCGTCGGCGCGGAACTGGCCCGCATGACGGCGTCCCGATGGCCCCTGCTGCTGGCCGGGCGGACCGTGACGCGCGGGGAGGAGCTGGCCCGGGAGACCGGCGCCCGACTCATCCGCTGGGACCTCGCCGAACCGCGGCCCTTCACCGCCGGTGTGCGGGCGGTGGTCACGGTCGTCAACGACCCCGACGACCGGGTGCTGCGGGCCGCCGTCCGCGCGGGCGTGCCCTACGTGGACCTCGCCCGGTGGACCGCGCGGGTCCAACGGGCGGCCACCGTCGCCGCGCTGCTGGGGCCCACCTCGCCGGTGCTCCTGTCCTCGGCGTGGATGGGCGGGGTGACCAGCCTCGCGGTCGCCGACCTCGCCGGGTCCCTCGGCGGCGCCGACACCGTGGAGGTGGCCATCCGCTGGGACCAGCGGGACCGGGCCGGCATCGACTCGGTCGCGTTCATGGACCGGTTCGGACTCGACTTCGAGGTGGTCGAGAACGGGCGCCGCCGCACCGTGATGCCGCTGGCCGACACCCGCACCGTCCGGGTGGGCGCCGCCGACCTCCGGGTCGCTCGGATCGACACCCCCGAACAGTTCACCCTGCCGTTGACGCTCGGCACGACCACCGCGGTCACCCGCATCGGCTTCAGCTCCGCCGCTTCCACCACCGCGCTGCTCGCTGCGAAGCGGCTCGGCTTCTTCCGCTGGGCGCGCGGCGAACGCTTCACCGCCGTGCGCCGCTCCCTGCTCTACGCACCCGGCGACGGCGGCACCGCAGCCCTCAGCGTCCGGGTCGCCCACGGGGGCCGCACCCTGACCGCGACCGTGACCGACCCCGCGGGCCAGGCCCACCTCACGGCCGTCGGCGGTGCCCTGGCGCTCGCCCGGGTCCTCGGCGCCGACGGCGCCCCCGCCCGGGCCGGGGTCACCTTCCCCGAACAGACCCCGCTCCCGCACGGCCTGGCCGAACGGCTCGCCGAGTACGGTGTCCGTCTGGAGACGACCACCGCGGCGGGTACGGGAGAGGAACGAGCGGCATGACGGACGGCCCCGCCGCGCGCCCCACCAACACCGGCAAGGGCGCACGCCGGCGCAACGAACTCCTCGACGCGGCCGAGCGGCTGCTGCTCGCCTCCGGGTACGCGGAACTCTCCGTGCGGGCCGTCGCCACCGAGGCCGGGGTCCGGCTCGGACACCTCCAGTACTACTTCCCCGCCCGCTCCGACCTGGTGGCCGCCGTCCTCGACCGGGTGCTCGGCCGCTCCCTGGACCGGCTGTGTCCGCTGTGGGCCGAGTCGCCGCACCCGGCCGGGCCGGAACCGGCGAGCCTGGTACGGGAGCTGCTGGCGGACCAGGACGACCCCGCCCTGGTCCGGCTGTTCACCGAACTCTGGGCCCTGGCGGCAGTCGACACCACCGTCGCCGACGCGGTCCGGGCGTTCTACACCGCCTACCGCGACCAGGTCGCCGCCCACCTCCGGCGTCGCCACCCGGCCCTGGCCGACGCGGAGTGCCGGGCCCGCGCCGAGGTCTTCGTGATGCTCATCGAGGGCGCGGCCCTGTTCCGCTCGGGGGTGGCCGCCCATCGGACCCCGCAGACGGACGACCGTCTCGTCAGCACGGCCGTCGCCCTGCTCACGGCCGGCGAGGGCTGACGGCCACGAGCGCCCGTCGCGGGTGCGTTCTCTCGTCCCACCTGCGATGTCAGGTTCTCCGAAGGTTGTTCGCAAGGCCCGCACGGCATGGTCGGCGGTGTCGTCACGGGGCGCTCGCCCCGCGGCCCACCGTCACCACCCGCCCACCGAGGGAGACCGGCCGTGCAGATCGCATCGAAGCCCACCAGAGCCGCCGTCAGCGCCGCACTGGGAGCGGTACTGATCCTGACCGGGGCCCAGAACGTGGGGGCCGCCCCCGCGTCCGCCGCCTCCGCGCCCGCCGAGCGTCAGGCCGCCGCGGCGGCGCCCAGCTACTACCTCAAGTTCGTCAAGCGCAAGGACACCGACTCCGACCGGACGACCACCCCGTACAACAACTCCAGACTCCACCTGATGCAGAGCGTCGCCGGCGCCGCCGACCGGACGATCGCGCACTACCGGGCGGGTTCCGGAGTGAACGGCCGGGTCTGCTCGGTGGGCAAGGGGTGGCTGCCCAACGGCAAGTACAAGATCGAGTTCCACCGGAAGAACTTCGACGGAATCATCAACGGTTACGTCATCAAGATCTCCGACAAGAGGTGCAGCAGCGCCGCCGGGGCCCCCACCCGGACCGCGCTGTTCATCCACAGCGAGATGAAGCCCAACGGCGGTCAGGGAAGCATCGAGTCCGAGCGCTGGGACGGCTACCGGGACTACAACTCCGAGGGCTGCATCAAGGTCCAACACACCAACATCAAGAAGCTGTTCGGCAAGATCGACACCCTTGGCTGGTCCCGGCTCAAGGGCCTGGTGGTCACCGGACCGTAACGCTCGGGAGCGCTCGCCGACCCGCTGAGCGGCGGTCGTGCGAGTCGGGGGAGCCGGCCCGCCGGAGTACGCCACGTACTTCGGCGGGCCGTGGCGTGCCACCGCCTCCGGCGCCCCGCAGGACCGCGGACGAGGGCCGCCGCCGGGAGTGAACGGACGGCGCACGATAATGCGGACGTGAGCGATCTTCCCCTTCTCCTGCCGCCGGACCGCGTACCGGAGGGTGCGCGCAGCTGGCGCACGGCCGACACCGCGCGCTGGTCGGCCGCCGTCCCCGCCCGTTGGTCGCATCCGTTGTGGGCCGTGGCCGCGCTCGTCGCGGGCATCGTCTGGTCGATCGCCGCCGCCCCGGACGAGGCGTGCACCGCGGACCAGCCCTGCGGCACGTCCTGGACGTCCATGACGCTCGCCGTCCTCGGACTGCTGACGTTGTACTGGATCTGGCGGCAGCCCCGGCTCGCCGTGCCGGGCCTTCTGCTGACCGTGGCCGGAGCCGTCGCCGACAGCGGGTTCACGGCACTCCTGGAGGGCCCCGAAGACCTGTTCCTGCTCGCGGCCAGCGCCTTCGCGGTCGCCGGCCTCGCCCACCGGCTCGCCGCCGCCCGTCGCCAACGGACCCACGCCGAGGAAGCCGCCGGAGACCTGCGGCACCCGCTGCCTCCCGAGGCCGGGGACTTCCGTCGGGGCAGGTTCTCCTTCGTGCTCGCCTCGGTCCTGCTCGCCGTTGCCGTGTTCGCGTTCTGGAGCGCCGAACAGGTCGCCACCGCGTACGAGGACCGGGCCGCGCGCGCCACCGAGGTGACCGCGGAGGTCACCGGGGCCGACGCGGCCGACGGCGACGTCTCCGCACTGCGGGTGACCCTCCCCGACGGCAAGACCCGTACCCTCGACACGATCTTCCCCGAGGACTACCCCGTCGGCAGCACGGTCGTCCTGGTCGTCGACGGCGACTGGATCCGCCTGGTGGCCGAGCCGTACGACGTCTTCGGCTGGGAGCTGCTGCTCCTCGGGACCGCCGTCCCGGGACTCGCGTTCCTCGCCAACGGGATGGTCGGACACCGACGTCAGCGCCGCCTCGACACCACACCGCTCCCGGTCCTCAGGGTCCTGGTGCGCGAGGGCGACGAGGACGGGCGCACCTGGGTCTACGCCGCCGACGACCTGACGGCCGCGCAGCCGGTCCTGAGCTTCAACTCCCTGTTCACCTCCGACTCGGAGGACGAGCCCGACGAACACGAGACCTCGGACGGCGAACACCGCCAGCTGACCGAGGCGGAGGAAGCCGCCGCACAACAGGAGTGGGAGGAACAGAAGAGGGAGATGGTCGCGGCCTTCCGCGGCGCCTGCCCGCCGTCCGCGCTGCGCGAAGCCGTGCTCTTCGGCGCCCCTTACGCGGGCGGCGAGATCGCCTTCCTGGCGCCCTCCGACGGGGACGACGGGGAGGTGGAGGCGGAGCGCAGCGTGACGCCCGTCAAACCGGCGGTTCCCGGACTCTTCCCGCCGCCCCAGGGCCGGGGCTCCGGTGCCGGCAAGGCCCGTCGCAGCAGCTCGGACCCCGCCGCCCGGGCCCGTGCCCTGGCCACACTCTCCCTGGCGCCCGGGCCGCAGCCCCTCACCTGGTCCGCCGACCGGGGCTCGCGCGGCCTCGGGCTCTTCCTCCTCGCCTTCCAGGGCGGCGGCATGTGGGCCCTCCTCGACGGCGGCTTCTCCTGGCAGTGGATCTTCCTGCTGCTCGGTGTGCCCTGGCTGGTCCACTCGGTGTCCACGGCGCTCAACTGGCGCGTCACCGCCGACCGGGACGGCGTCTGGGTCTGTGGGCCGTGGCGGGTGCGACACGTGCCGTGGACCGAGGTCACCCACGTGCACCAGCGCGCCGACGCCCTGACCGTCGAGTTGAAGGGGGGCTCCGAGATCGAGCTGTCCCCGGTGGGGCTCGGGATGTTCCAGGGTCGGCGCGGCGGCACCTCGGCCGCGAGGAGGGCGGCCGACTCGTTGCGGGCCCTCCTCGACCACCCGGAGTTGCGGCCCAGCGAGGTCGCCGACGCCCGGGAACAGGGCATGCCGCTGGGGCCCGTCGTTGTGACGCTGGCCGTGTTGTGGGGAGTGGTCGTCCTGCTGCTGTGAGCCCGGAGGCGGGGGAGACGGGGCGGATCTGAGTACCGCTACTCACGTGGGCCGGCCCGGCGCCCGGCGATGATGTGGCCCACGCACCAGGGGAGGGACCCGTTCATGCTCAGCCACATCGCCGCCGTCGCCGTCCCGGCCTTCGCCCGTCTGACGGTCACCGCGGACCCGGACGCCGTGTTGCGGCCGGGCAGCGTCATCGTCGCCAACCACACCTCGCTGAGCGACCCGGCGGTCGTCCTCGCGGCCCTGCACCGCCTCGGTGTCCGGCCCGCGGTCCTCGCCACCGCCGGTCTGTGGCGGATACCGGTGCTGGGCGCGGCCCTGACCAGGGAAGGCTTCGTCCCCGTGCACCGGGGCGGCCCTCGGGCCGCACAGGCACTCGACGGGGCGGCGGCGGCCCTCGCCGACGGCCGGCTGGTGCTGATCTACCCGGAGGGCGGGCTTCCGGTGCGACGGGACCCCGGAGAGGTCGGGCCCGGCCCGTTCCGCAGCGGGCTGTGGCGGCTCGCCCGCAGCACCGGGGCGCCCGTCGTCCCGCTGGGTCAGGCCGGGGCCCGCCGGCTGGTGTCGGGCGGCCCGGTGAAACAGATCGCGGGCCTGCTCACCGCGCCGGTCCGCCGCCCGGCCCTGCACGTCCACCTCGGTGCGCCGCTGAGCCTGGCGGACGACCGGGTGACGGCCACCGAACACGCGCACCGGGCCGTCACTGCGGCCTGGCGCACCGCGGCGGCGCGCATCGGCGCACCGTCCCCGGTCGCGGTCTGATCCCGGTCGCCGTCCGACGGGCGGCGTGACGCGGTCGGGGCGCGGGTCGGCCGCTTCACCGTTCGGGGCGGTCGCGCCAGACCACGGTGTAGCGCCAGAACAGCCGACGGCGCAGTCGGGCGCCGGGCAGCTCGCGACGGACGTGCCGGGCGATCTCGTCGAACGTCATCGACGCGGGCCGCGTGCTCGCGGTCATCGCGACGGGGCGGACCACCCGGCGACCCCGGTTCTTGAGCAGGGCCATCGCCACGTTCGCCGCAGTGGCGGCGGCCCCGAGCAGGTGGTCGACGGGGGAGTGCGGTCGGGCGAGCCCCACCACGACGAGCGTTCCGCCCGGCGCCAACAGTCCGCGCAACCGTGCGAGGGCGTCGCCGAACGGCAGGTGGTGGATCACCGCCACGCAGGTGATCACGTCGAACGGGCCGGCGGCCGGCTCGACCATGGCGTCCCCGGCGGTGAAGGTCACGCGGGAGTCCGGCGCGGTGTGCTGCCGGGCCTGTTCCACGATGGCCGGGTCGGCGTCGACCCCCCGCACGGACCCCGCCCGCGACGCCAACAGCCTGGCCAGGTCGCCGCTGCCGGCGCCGACGTCCAGGGCGGACCCGTAGCGGGCGGGCAGCTGACGCAGGATCCACGGGTGGTAGTGGGCGTTGTGGTCCCAGGGGCGCGCGGCGTGGAACCGGTCGAGGGCGGTCAGGACGTGCGTGAGCGGGCGCATCATGCCCACCAGTCCACCATTGCGCCCCGTCGTCGGCCGACCCGACCCCATCACCCCGTGCGGGGGCGGGAGTTGAGGGCCGTGCGTCGCTCGGGCCCGCACGCCCGGGCGACGCACCGGCGCGACGGCTCGTGCGCCGTCGCCGTCGCCGTCGCGGTCCGGCCCGGGACGGGCGGGACCGCCGGCCGTTCAGGCGGTGTGGTGGATGACGACCGAGATCACCCGGACCTCTTCGTCGGTCATGTTGCGGTACTGGTGCGGGGTCGCCGAGTCGAAGGCGAGCGAGTCGCCCGCCTCCAGCACGTACGTCTCGAAGCCGATGTCGGCGTGCAGGGTGCCGTGCAGGACGAGTTGGTACTCGCGCCCGTCGTGCCGGATGGAGGCGTGGGTGTCGGTGGAGCGGCCGAAGGGCTGGTAGACCACCTCCAGGAAGTCCACCCGGGCGTCCTGCTGCGGGGTGAGCCGCTCCCAGCGGACCCCGCTCGCCAGGTCGATGGTGCGGCGGCGGCCCCGACGCTGCACCACCGGTTCGTCGGGCAGGACCGAGAGCGCCTCGTCGCCGTGGCCGCCGGCGTCGACCGGCGCGGGAATCCGACCGCCGGCCCCCTCGGCGGTGTCGAGGGTCGGGGCCGCCGTCCGCTGGCCCGCCGCGGCGAACCACGGCACCGCGTGTTCCGGTGTCACGCTCCGCTGCTCTTCGGGGCGGCGGGCGGCGGCGGAGACCGCACTGTCCTCCCCGACACCGAACAGGTAGTCGAGGGAGATGTCGAGCGCGTTCGCGATCCCGTAGATCACGCCGGCCGAGGGGGCCGTCTGCCCCCGCTCGACCTGGGAGATGAGGCTGGCCGAACACCCCGCCAGCCTGCCCAGCTCGCGCAGGGACAGACCGCGTTCCGAGCGGACCTTCCTCAGTCGCGCCCCGAGTCCTGGACTTCCCCCCGCTGGCTTCATGGCGGCTCCTGCTGTTGTGGGGGCGATCGGTCGGCCGCGCCCGAATCGTCGTGTACATGCAGGCCCTAAGGCGTGTGCACCGATGTACAGCATGCGCGACATGCTGCACGGTTGTCACCTGTTCTTCGGGAGAAAACCCGGCAGAGAACCCGATCTCCTCCGAGTTTGGTTTAACCCTTGACAAGCTCACTGCACGAGGCGTGCACTATAGCGCACAAGCCCTGCTGTGAACGGGCACACAGACCTGTGTGGAGGTTCTCGCTGTGAACGACAACGGACAGTCCACCCCCGGGGGGCGGGCTCCCCGCTCCAGAGCAAGAACCAGGGGCGCTCGGCTCGGCGGTGCCGTGCTGACCACCGCCCTCGCCGTCACCCTCACCGCCTGCTCGGGCGGAACCGGTTCCACCACCGGCACCAGCACCCCGAAGAAGTCGGGCGACGGACCGAGCGGCACCCTGCGCATCGGCACCAACCAGCAGTTCGACGACTGGGACACGGTCAACAAGCAGAACAGCACGTTCAGCTCGCTCGTCTACGAACCGCTGATCAGCGTGGCCGCCGACGGCTACACCCTGAAGCCCCAGTTGGCCACCGAGTGGAAGGAGTCGCAGCTCCGCGTCGACTTCACCCTCCGCTCCGGGGTCGTCTTCCACGACGGCACGCCCTTCGACGCCGAAGCCGTCGTCAAGAACCTGGAGCGCATCCAGAACTCCCCGAGCCAGTACCGCAGTCAGCTCGTCGCCATCAAGAAGATCACCGCCGTGGACGCCACCCACGTCCGGATCGACCTCAAGGAACCGGCCCCCAGCCTTGTCAACAACCTCGCCAGGCTCGGGATGTTCATGGTCTCGCCCAAGGCGCTGGCCGACGGCACCTGGAAGACCAAGGCGGCCGGCACCGGCCCGTGGGCCTTCGACCCCAAGTCGTCCACGAAGGGGCTGCGCACCGTCGCCACCGCCTTCGACAAGTACTACGACAAGAAGTCCGTGGGCCCCGCACGCGTCGAGATCACCCAGATCAACGACCCGGACAGCCTCTACAACGCCCTGCGCGCGGGTCAACTCGACGTCGTGTGGACCACGCCCCCGCTCGCCGCCCGCGCGGACAAGGAGGGGCTCAAGTCCACCTGGTTCCCGTCGGTGCTCTGGCACCTCCAGATGTACGACATCGACGGCGTCTTCAAGGACAAGAAGTTCCGCCAGGCCATCTGCCACGCCTCGAACCCGCAGGACTACATCGACGCGGCGCTCGGCGGCAAGGGCAAGACCCACCTCCAGCGCTTCCCGGAGGGCCAGCCCGGCCACGACCCGTCGCTGAAGGGCTACCCCTTCGACCTGGACAAGGCGAAGCAGCTGATGTCCGAGGTCGACGACGCCAAGAAGTCGTTCACCCTGATCAGCTATGACACTCAGCGCACCATCGCCGAACTGTTCCGCAGCCAGATGTCCAAGATCGGTGTGGACGTCAAGCTGGAACTGCCCAACTTCCCGCAGTTCCTGAGCACCTACCAGAACGGCAAGTACCCGGCCGCGATCCTCTCCGACGGCTCCCGCTCCGGCGCGTACGACTACTACAACCGCAAGTTCGCACCCGACGCCCCGGGCAACCCGCTGAAGGTCGCGTACCCCGAACTCACCGCCGCGGCCGAGGAGGGCCTCGCCGCCAAGACGCCCGAGGCACAGCAAGCGGCCTGGAAGAAGATGTCCAGGATCGTGAACGACGAGGCCCTGGACTGCGGTTACTTCGACTACTCGGGCTTCTGGGCGTACAACCCCAAGAAGGTCGACAACATCGTCTCCACCACCAACGACGTAGCGGTGTTCCGCTACAAGGAGGCCCAGGTCGTGGGCTGACGCCCACCCCGCCGGCCCCGTCCCGCCGGCCCCTGCGCACCACCCGCGCCGGGAGCACGGCACCCGTAGCCACGGGAGTGCCGTCCGCCGGAGCGCTACCCCAGGACCGGGCGCGCCCGCAGCCCACCGGTCCGCCCCGAGCCCCGCGGTCCGCACCGCGCCCGCTCCGCCCCACCCGCACCACCGCCGGGAGCACGCTCCCCACACCCCGGTCCCGCCTCCCCACGGCCGTCGTCGCCCGAGGCACCGGAGCCCCACGCCACCCCCCTCCGCACTCCGTCGTACGTGGCGCCACGCCACACCCTCCGTACACCCCGGATGGAGAAACCACCCATGAGCAGCACACCGACTTCCACGGCGCACCCCGATCTGGTGCTGCTGAACGGACGCGTGACCACCATGTCCGCGGACGACCGCAGCGCCGAGGTGGAAGCCGTCGCCGTCACCGGCGAGCGGATCTCGGCGATCGGCACCACACGGGAGATCAAGGACCTCGTGGGCCCCACCACCACCGTGGTGGACCTCGCCGGCCGCCGCGTCGTCCCCGGGCTCATCGACTCCCACGTCCACATCGTGCGCGCCGGACGCACCTGGCGCGACGAGGTCCGCTGGGAGGACGAGCCCTCCCTGGCCAGCGGCCTCACCGCCCTCACCCGCCGCGTGGGCGAGCGCCCCGAAGGAAGCTGGATCCGCGTCATCGGCGGCTGGCACCCCGCCCAGTTCCCCGAGAACCGCGGCCCCAGCCGCGCCGAACTCGACGCCGCGGCCCCCGACAACCCGGTCTACGTCCAGTTCCTCTACGACTGGGCCGTCCTCAACACCGCGGCGATGCGGGCCCTCGGCATCGACCACGACCTCGTGCGGCAACTCGGCGACGAGGGCTTCGACCCGGCCGCCTTCGAGACCGACGCCCAAGGGGAACTGACCGGCAAGGTCAACGGCACCCCGCTGATGGAGTGGTTCTACCGGCGCATGCCCAGCCCCGACCTGGAGGAGCAGATCGCCTCCACCGCCGAGATGTCCCGCGAGCTGAACCGCCTCGGCATCACCGGCGCCATCGACGGCGGCGGCTTCAACAGCGGACCCGACGCCTACCCCGCCATCCGGGAGACCTGGCGCCGCGGCCTGCTGACCGTGCGCAGCCGACTCGCCGTGCACGCCTCGCGCGCCGGCACCGAGCAGGAGGAACTCGCCGGATACCTGCGCTTCACCCCGCTCGACGTCGGCGACGGCATGCTCCGGGTGATCGGCTCCGGCGAGGTCGCCCTCTACCGCACCGTCGACAAGATCGCCCACCCCGTCGTCATCGACGACGACGTCCGGCGCCAACTCCGGGAGATGTTCACCGACCTCGCCCGCAACCGGTGGACCGTCCACACCCACGCCCACCACCACGAGACCATCGACGCCGTCCTCAGCGCCTGGGAGGACGTGCACGCGGCACACGACATCAGCGCACTGCGCTGGTCCCTCGTGCACGCCGAGCCCCTGCGCCCCGTCGACGTCGACCGGATCGCCGCCCTCGGCGCCGGCGTCCTCGCCCAGGGCCTGTTCCGCTTCCAGGGCGACGAGGCCCTGACCGCCTGGGGCGCCGAGACGGTCGCCGAGGCGCCCCCGCTGCGCACCCTGCTGGAACGCGGCATCCCCCTCGGACTCGGTTCGGACGCGATGCGCGTCGCCTCCTACAACCCGTTCGCCACCCTCGCCTGGTTCCTCAACGGCCGCACCGTCACCGGCAACGCCACCCTCGACGCCCGGCACCTGCTCACCCGCGAGGAAGCGCTGCGCGGCTACACCGCGTCCGGTACCTGGTTCAGCTTCGAGGAGGACGAACGGGGCCGACTGGAACCCGGTCTCCTCGCCGACCTCGCCGTCCTCACCGACGACTACTTCACCGTCGAAGAGGACGTCATCCCCCGCATCGAGTCCGTCCTCACCCTCGTCGGCGGCCGGATCGTGCACACCGCCGAGCCCTTCGCCGGCCTGCCCGTCGCCGCCCCCGTCACGCAGGGAGTCAGCCGTGCCTGAGACCACCGACACCAGCACCACCACCGAGCGCAGCCTGCTGATCAAGGGCGCCACCGTCCTCACCATGGACCCGGAGCTCGGCGACCTCACCACCGGCGACATCCTCGTCACCGGTGACCGCATCACCGCCGTCGGACCCGACCTCGACGACCGGGTGACCACCGACACCGAGGTCATCCAGGCACGCGGCATGATCGCCGTCCCCGGCCTCATCGACACCCACATGCACGCCTGGCAGACCCCCCTCAAGGGCCTCTACGCCGACGGCTGGACCGGCGACGACTACCAGTCCCACGTCTTCTACCTCCGTGAGCACTTCCGCCCCGAGGACATCTACGACGCCACCTTCTCGGGCACCGTCCAGATGCTCGACGCCGGGGTCACCGGTGTCCTCGACTTCTGCCACAACGTCATGTCGCCCGAGGGGGCCGAAGCCGGACTGCGCGCCCACCGCGCCACCGGTCAGCGGGCCCTGTTCGCCTACGGCATGTTGGGCAGCTTCGGCGCCCCGCCCGAGGACCACGCCTGGCGCCTCGACCACGTCCGCCGCCTCCACGACGAGGTGAACACCGACGGCGACGGTCTGCTCCGGGTCGGCATGGCCCTCGGCTCCATCGAGTACGGGTCCATGGACCGCATCACCAAGGAGGTCGCCCTCGCCCGCGAGCTCGGCCTGCGGATGAGCGTCCACCAGAACCCGCCCGGCCAGATCCGCGCCCTCCACGAGGCCGGACTCCTCGACTCCGACATCGTCCCCGCGCACGCCAACAGCGCCGACGACGGCGAATTGGCGCTCCTCGCGCGCTGCGGCGGCGGCATCTCCTTCACCCCCGAGGGCGAGTTCGGCGGCGGACGGTCCATGACCATCCTCAACCGCGCCCACCGCGCCGGCGCCAGCCCCAGCCTCGGCATCGACACCCACGCCCGGGTCTCCATCGACCTGTTCGCCGCGATGCGCCTCACCTACCTGCTGATGCGCAACGTCGACGCCACCACCGAACGCGAGGCGGGCCGCTGGCCGCTGGAGCGCCACCCCGGCGTCCCCCTCGTCCAGCCCCGCGACATCCTGGCGTACGCCACCGTCAACGCCGCCGCCGCCCTCGGCCTCGGCGACGACCTGGGCCGCCTCACCCCCGGGCGGCTCGCCGACATCGTCCTCATCGACACCGAGCCGTACGGCGTCGCCCTCGGCGACCCCGCCGCACACGTGGTCCTCCAGACCACCCCGCGCGACGTGGACACCGTCGTCGTCGGCGGTCGCATCCGCAAGCGCGACGGCCGCCTCACCGACCTCGACCCCACCGACGCGGGAGCGGCGACCCGCCGGGTCCGCGAGCGGGTCTTCGCCGAAGCCGCCGCGCACGGCGGGCCAGTGCCGGACCTGGGACCGGTCCGGTGAGCAAGTTCATCCTGCGCCGGCTGCTGTCCGCGCTCCCCACGCTGCTGCTGGTGTCGGCCTTCGTCTTCACCCTGGTCCACCTGACGCCCACCGACCCGGTGGCGCAGATCCTCGGCGAGGGCGCCCCGGCCGCCGACAAGGCCGCCATGACCGCGCAACTCGGCCTGGACCGCCCCCTGTTCGAACAGTACGCGGACTGGCTCGGCGGAGCGCTCGGCGGCGACCTCGGCGCCTCGCTGTACACCAGCGTCCCGGTCTCCGAATCGATCGGCGCAGGCATCGGCATCACCCTGTCGCTGGCCGTCGCGGGCATGGTCATCGCCCTCGCCGTCGGCGTCCCCCTCGGGGTGCTCGGCGCGCTGCGCCCCGGAACCGTCGCCGACCGGCTGCTCACCACCGTCGTCGCCCTCGGCCTCGCCATCCCCAGCTTCTGGCTCGCCATGCTGCTGGTCCTGGTGTTCGCGGTGAACCTCGGCTGGCTCCCGGTCGTCGGGTACACCGCACTCACCGACGACCCGGTCGCCTGGGCCCAGGGCATGATCCTGCCCGCCCTGGCCCTCGGCTCGCACACCGCGGCCGTCATCGCCCGCCAGACCCGCAGCGCCATGATCGAGTCCCTGGAGTCCCCGTACGTCCAGACGCTGCTGGCCCGGGGCATCCGCCGCCGCACCATCATCCTGCGGTACGCCACCAAGAACGCCATGGTCCCGGTCCTCGCGGTCATCGCCATCCAGATGTCCGTCCTGGTCGCCGCGAGCTTCGTCATCGAACGCATCTTCGCGGTACCGGGCCTCGGCACCCTGCTCATCGACAGCGTCGTACGCGCCGACTACCCGGTGCTCCAGGGCTCCATCGTCCTGGTCGCGGTCATCGTCCTGCTCGTCAACCTGGGCGCGGACGTCCTGTACGGCGTGATCAACCCGAAGGTGAGGCCTCAATGAGCACCCACCAGGCCCGGGCCGGAACCCTTCAGCGCCTGCTCCGCCAGCCCGTCACCCTGATCTGCCTGGCCTTCCTCGGCCTCCAGATCGCCATCGCCCTCGCCGCACCCCTCATCGCCCCGTACGGCCCGAACGAACTGAGCGTCGCCGACAAGCTCCAGGGCCCGAGCGCCGATCACCTCCTCGGCACCGACGACCTCGGCCGTGACAGCCTCTCCCGGCTGATCTACGGAACCCGCACCGCGCTCCTGGCCTCCGGCGAGTCCGTCGCCATCGGCCTCGTCCTCGGCGTCGGCCTCGGCATCTTCGTCGGCTACCGCGGCGGCTGGTGGGACCGGATCGGCATGCGCATCGCCGACGTCATGCAGTCCATCCCGGCCCTACTCCTCGCCCTCGCCCTGGTCGCCGTGCTCGGCAACGGCCTCACCAACGCGATGCTCGCCGTCGGCCTGATCTTCGCCGTCAGCTTCATGCGCATCACCCGGGCGGTCGTCCTCGCCGAACGGGAGAAGCTGTACGTGGACGCCGCCCGCGTCCTCGGACTGCGCCCCGCCTCGGTGATGTTCCGCCAGATCCTGCCGAACGTGTCGCCCCCGCTTATCGTGCAGGCGTCCATCGCACTGGGCACGGCGCTGCTCATCGAAGCCACGCTCAGCTTCCTCGGCGTCGGCGTCGACACCACCGCCGTGAGCTGGGGCGCCATGCTCGACGCCTCCCGCCAGCACGTCGCCGAGCACCCGCTGCTCGCGATCCTGCCCGGCGCCGCGATCACCCTGAGCGTCCTGGTCTTCAACCTGCTGGGAGACGGCCTGCGGGACGCCGGATCGCCCCGCTCGGCGGGGGCGGCCCGGCCGCACAAGCCCACGACGGACGCCGCGGAGCCCACCCCGGCGAACCCCGGCGACCCCACCGGCACCGGCCCCGCCGCGGTGGCCGACCTCACCGCGGACCCGGTACGCCCCCCGGGCGCCCCGGCCCCCGACACCGTCGCCGCGTCCGGTCCGCTCGCCAAGGCCCCGGTACGCCTCGTCGCCCGGGAGCCGGAGCCCGCCCCCGCCGACGCCCTGCTGCGGATCGACGGGCTCACCGTCACCGACCCCGGCGGCGCCCAACTCGTCTCCGACGTCTCCTTCCACATCAACCGCGGTGAGACCTTCGGCCTGGTCGGCGAATCCGGGTGCGGCAAGTCCATCACCGCCTCGGCGATCCTGGGACTGCTGCCCAGGGGCGTCACCGTCGCCGCCGGCTCCATCCGACTCCAGGACACCGAACTCGCCGGACTCGGCGGCGAGAAGCTGCGCCGGGTCCGCGGCGGACGGATCGGCATGGTCTTCCAGGACCCCGGCTCCGCGCTCTCCCCGGTGCACACCGTCGGACGCCAGCTCACGGACGCCATCCGCGCCCACAGCGACCTGACCCGGGCCCAGGCCACCGAACGGGCCGCGGAACTGCTCAACCTGGTCGGCGTCCCGGCCCCCCGGGAACGACTCAAGGACTACCCGCACCAGTTCTCCGGGGGCATGGCCCAACGCGTCGTCATCGCCGGAGCCCTCGCCTGCGACCCGGAACTGCTCATCGCGGACGAGCCCACCACCGCCCTCGACGTCACCATCCAGGCCCAGGTACTCGACCTGCTCGTCTCCCTGCGCGAACGCCTGTCCATGTCCCTGCTCCTGATCACCCACGACCTCGGTGTCGTCGCCGACAGCTGCGACCGCATCGCCGTCATGTACGCCGGGCAGATCGCCGAACAGCGCACCGTGCGCGACGCGTTCGCCCAACCCCGGCACCCCTACACCGAGGCGCTGCTGGCCGCCGTGCCGCACCACGGGGCGGGCGACGAGCCGCTCGCCACCATCCCCGGCCGGGTCCCCCCGGCCTGGGACTGGCCCCGGGGCTGCCGGTTCAACCCGCGCTGCTCCTACGCCACCGACAGCTGCCGCACCACGCCCGTCCCGATCGACATCGACGGGGTGCGCTGCCTTCGGGCCTCCGAACTCCACCTGGCAGGTGCCCGATGAACGACCAGGCGAGCGCCCCCGCCCCGGCCACGCCGACCGCGGCCCCGCCGCTGCTCAGCGTCGAACACCTCACCGTGCGCTACCAGCTCGGCCGGGGACTCACCGGACGCCCCACCCTGCTCACCGCCGTACGGGACGTCAGCTTCACCATCGGCGCCGGCAGGACGCTCGGCCTGGTGGGGGAGTCCGGCTCCGGCAAGAGCAGCATCGGCCGGGCCATCCTGCGCCTCGCCCCGGTCTCCGAGGGGCGGATCGTCTTCGACGGGCAGGACACGGCCGCGTTCGGCCGCCGCACCCCGCCGTCCTTCAACCGGGACGTCCAGGTGGTGTTCCAGGACCCGCTGTCCTCGCTGAACCCCCGGCAGACCATCGCCGTCACCCTCGGCCAGGCCCTCACCCGGCACCGGCGACTGACGGCCGTCGAACGGAACCGGGAGATCGCCGGCTCCCTCGACCGGGTCGGACTCTCCGGCTACCACGCCCAGCGCTACCCGCACGAACTCTCTGGCGGACAGCGTCAACGGGTCGCCATCGCCCGGGCCCTGGCCACCCGACCTCGGCTGATCGTCTGTGACGAACCCGTCAGCGCCCTGGACGTCTCCACCCAGAGCCAGGTCATCAACCTGCTCAAGGAACTCCAGCGCGACCTGGGCGTCAGCTACCTGTTCATCGCCCACGACCTGGAGGTCGTCCGGCACATGAGCGACGAGATCGGGGTGCTCTACCTGGGGCGCCTCGCCGAGTCGGGGCCCGCCGAGCAGGTGTACCGGACCCCGACGCACCCCTACACCCAGACCCTCCTGGCGTCCACCCTCCTCGCGGACCCGGAACGACAGCAGGCCCGATCGGCCCGCCGCCGCGAACTCGCCACGGACGCCGAACTCCCCAGCCCCCTCGCACCACCCCCGGGCTGCGCCTTCCACCCCCGCTGCCCGCGCGCCGACGACCTGTGCCGCACCGAGCAGCCCGAACTGCTGCACCTCACCGGCACCGCGTCCCTGGCGGCCTGTCACCACGGTGAACCGGTGCGCGTGGCGGCCCCCTGACCACCGTGCCCGCCCCCCTCGTCACCCCGACCTTGGAGATCACATGAGCACCGCCCCCGCCCTCCCGCCGACCCCGGCCCTCCCCATCGCCCCCGCCCACGGGCACTCCCTCGTGGACTTCGAGGAGCGGATCAACTTCGAGCGGCTGCGCTCCTACCGGCTGTCCCGCATCCAGCAGGCCCTGGAGGCCAGCGAGCTCGGCGCGGTCCTGGTGTTCGACAACAACAACATCCGCTACCTCACCGGCATATCGATCGGCGAGTGGACCCGGGAGAAGCTCTCCCGGTACGCCCTCTACACCCGTACCGGTGAACTGATCCTGTGGGACTTCGGCTCGGCGGCCGTCCACAACCGGATGTACGCGCCCTGGATGAAGCCGGAGAACTGCCTGTCGTCCTGGACGACCATGCGGGGCGCGGTTCCGCCGGACGCCGATCTGATGGCCCGCGCGGTCGCCGAGATCAAGGACCGTCTCGCCGCCGCCGGAGTCGCCGGGATGCCCATCGGCGTCGACCTGCTCGACCTGCCGATGCACACCGAGCTGACCCGTCAGGGCCTCGACGTCCGCGACGGCCAGCAGACCATGCTGGACGCCCGGCAGATCAAGAACCGCGACGAGATCACCCTGCTGTCGATGGCCGCCGCCATGGTCGACGGCGTCTACCACGACATCACCGAGGCACTGAAGCCCGGCGTGCGCGAGAACGAGATCGTCGCCCTCGCCAACAAGCGCCTGTACGAGATGGGTTCCGACGACGTCGAGTCCATCAACGCGGTCTCCGGCGAGCGCTGCAACCCGCACCCGCACAACTTCTCCGACCGCATCATCCGCCCGGGCGACCAGGCGTTCTTCGACATCATGCACTCCTACAACGGCTACCGGACCTGCTACTACCGCACGTTCAACGTGGGCCGGGCCACCACCGTCCAGCGCGACGCCTACACCCGGGCGCGCGAGTGGATGGACGTCGCCATCGACGCGATCAAGCCCGGTGTGTCCACCGCGGACGTCGCCCGGCTGTGGCCCACCGCCGAGGAGATCGGCGTCCAGGACGAGAAGACCGCGTTCGGCCTGCTCTTCGGCCACGGCCTCGGGCTCGCCCTGCACGAGCGGCCCATCATCAGCCGCCTCACCTCGCTGGAGAGCCCGATGCTCATCGAGGAGGGCATGGTCTTCGCCCTGGAGACCTACTGCCCGGCCACGGACGGGGTCTCGGCC
Organism: Streptomyces sp. NPDC127068; assembly: GCF_042724695.1. Lineage (NCBI taxonomy): Bacteria > Bacillati > Actinomycetota > Actinomycetes > Kitasatosporales > Streptomycetaceae > Streptomyces > Streptomyces sp. NPDC127068. The sequence continues at coordinate 73,094 of NZ_JBHXEN010000041.1, forward strand.
GCCCGGATCGAGGAGGAGGTCGTCGTCACCGCGAACGGCGTCGAGATCCTCACTCGGTTCCCCGCCGACGAACTGTTCATCGCCAACCAGTACTGAACCGACGGCGCCGGGGCCGCCGCGTTCGGCCCCGGCGACCTCCTGGAGAAAGGTGCGGACCATGTCCGTCGATACCCACTCCGCGCACCCGCCGGTCACGGGACCCGTGACCGGCGAGGTCCCCGAGGACACCTCCCTCGCCCTGTACCGGATCATGTCCACCGCCCGGAAGTTCGAGAAGCGGGCGTACGACCTGTTCCTCCAGAACCTGGTCAAGGGCACCACCCACCTGGGCATCGGTCAGGAGGCCGTCGCCGCCGGCGTCGCCGCCGCGATGCGCACCGACGACTACTCCTTCATCACCTACCGCGGTCACAACCACCTCGTGGCCCGCGGCACCCCGCTCGCCCCGCTGATGGCCGAACTCCTGGGCCGGGACAACGGACTGATGCACGGCAAGGGCGGGTCGATGCACCTCATCGACGCCGAGCGCGGCATCCTCGGCTCGTACGCCATCATCGGCGCCCAGCTCGTCATCGCCAACGGTGCCGCCTGGTCGGCCCAGTACCGGGGCAGCGACCAGGTCACCGTCTGCTTCTTCGGCGACGGCGCCACCAACATCGGCGCGTTCCACGAGGCCCTGAACTTCGCCGCCATCTGGAACCTGCCCGTGGTCTTCGTGTGCGAGAACAACCTGTACATGGAGTACACCCGCATCGACAGCGTCACCGCCGTCGACAACCCGGCGGCCGACCGGGCACCCGCGTACGGACTGCCGTCCGTCGTCATCGACGGCAACGATCCCGACGAGGTCTACCTCACCGCGCGGGCCGCGATCGAACGGGCCCGCGCGGGGGGCGGACCCGCACTGATCGAGGCCGTCACCTACCGGCACGGCGGCCACTCCCGGGCCGACCCCGCCAAGTACCGCGACCCCGGCGAGGTCCGCGCCTGGCTGGAGAAGGACCCGCTGGTCACCTACCGGGACCGGCTCACCGACCGGGGCGTCGACCCGACGGTCCTCGACGCCATCGACGCCGAGGCCCTGGCGCAGGTCGACGCGGCCACCGAAGAGGCCAAGGGCGGTGCCTGGCCGGACCTGTCCCGGCTGTACACCAACGTCTGGAGCGACGGAGGGCACGCCTGGCGCACCCCGTCGCCCACCGAGCACGGAGGAGGTCTGGTCCCGTGACCGTACTGACCTATCGCAAGGCCGTCGCCCACGGCATCGCCCAGGAGATGCGCCGCGACGAGCGGGTGGTGTTCCTCGGTGAGGACGTCGCCGCCGCGGGCGGCGTGTTCAAGACGACGGCGGGGCTCCTGGAGGAGTTCGGTCCGCTGCGGGTGCGCGACACCCCGATCAGCGAACAGGCCATCCTGGGCGCCGCCATGGGCGCCGCGATGACCGGACTGCGTCCCATCGCCGAGATCATGTACAGCGACTTCTTCGCGGTCTGCTGGGACCTGGTCGCCAACGAGATCTCCAAGTCCCGCTACATGTCCGACGGGCAGGTCTCCTTCCCGCTGGTGATCCAGTGCGGCAACGGGGCCGGACTGCGCTTCGGCGCCCAGCACTCCCAGTCCATCGAGAACTGGGCGATGGCGATCCCCGGTCTGAAGGTCGTCGCCCCGGCCACCGCCCGCGACGTCGTCGGCCTGATGGCCGCGGCCGTCCGTGACGACGACCCGGTGATCTTCTTCAACCACAAGGCGCTGTACTCCATGAAGGAGGAGGTCCCCGACCTCGACGACGGCGAGATCGTCGAGGAACTGGGCCGGGCCGTCGTCCGGCGCGAGGGCACGGACGCCACCGTCGTCGCGCTCGCCGCGATGGTCCCCAAGGCACTCGCCGCCGCCGAACGCCTGCACGCCGAACGCGGCATCGACTGTGCGGTCATCGACGTCCGCAGCCTCGTCCCGCTGGACACCCCGACCATCCTCGGCCACGCCTCCCGCACCGGGCGGCTGTTCACCGTCGAGGAGAACCCCCGGCTGTGCGGATGGGGAGCGGAGATCGTGTCGCTGGCGACCGAGGAGTGCTGGGACGCCCTCACCGGAGCACCCGTGCGGATCACCACCCCGCACATCCCGCTCCCGTCGGCGGACGCCCTGGAGGACCTGGCGATTCCCTCGGTGGAGCGGATCGTCACCACCATCGGCGCCGCCATGGGCGCCTGAGGCCGCCCACCCCCGAAGATCCGGACGGCACCCGGAGTTCCCGGTGCGCCCCGGAGCAACCCCCGATCAACCCCCGAACCTTCTGCAACCCTCCAGAAAGGCGACAACAACCATGAGTGCACCCCGTAACGAGCGGCTCGGCTGGCTCGGTACCGGTCGGATGGGCGCCGTCATGTCCGAGAGCCTCCTCGCGGGCGGCGCCGACCTCACCGTGTGGAACCGCACCGCGGCCAAGACCGAGCCGTTGGTGGCCAAGGGCGCCAAGGCGGTCGGCACCATCACCGAACTCGCCGACGTCGACGTGGTGTTCGTGATGGTGTCCGCGAGTCAGGACCTCATCGACGTGGTGACCGGCGAGGGCGGGCTGTTGCGGGCCGAGCGCGCGCCGTCCGTGATCGTGGACTGTTCCACGGTCTCCGCGGAGGCGTCCGCCGAGGTCCGGGCCGCCTGCGAGGCCGCGGGCACCGCCTTCCTCGCCTCGCCGATCAGCGGCAACCCGCACATGGTCGCCGACCGCATGGGCGCCATCGTCGCCTCCGGCCCCCGGGAGACCTACGACCGGGTGCTGCCGTACCTGGAGCTGATCGCGCCGACCGTCGTGCACGCCGGGCCCGCCGAGCAGAGCCGGCTGGTGAAGCTCTGCCACAACCTGATGCTCGGCATGATCACCCAGGCCATGGTGGAGGTCACCACCCTCGCCGAGAAGGGCGGGGTGCCGCGCGACGCCTTCATCGACTTCCTCAACGGGTCGGTGCTCGGCTCCACCTTCATCCGCCACAAGGGCCGCGCGCTGGTGGAGCGCGACTACACGCCCACCTTCAACAACAAGATGCTGCGCAAGGACTTTGACCTCGGGCTCGGTGCCGCCCGGGACCTGGAGGTGCCGATGCCGGTCAGCAGCATGGTGCACCAGCTGATCCAGACCGCGATCGGCCACGGCTTCGCCGAGGAGGACTACGCGGCGCTGTTCGAGGTCGAGGCCAGGGCCGCCGGGATGCGCTCCGCGGACTGACCCGCCCCCCGTTCGCCCGACGGGCCGCGGGGTGCCCCAACCCCGTACGCCCCCTCGGGCGGGGTCCGGGCCGGGCCGAGTCCACCTCGGCCCGGACCCCTTCGACCCGCCGTGCGCGTGCCGACGCCCTGTCCTGCAACGGCCCGCGCACGGCGGTTTCCTGCTGCCCGCACGGCACGCGGCGCAACGAGGCTGGGGCCCGTCGCACCCATAGGTGCGACGGG
>NZ_JBHXEN010000042.1:0-75854 GCF_042724695.1 Streptomyces sp. NPDC127068
GCGGATCGGCGACCGGCGCACGCGCGCTGCTCGCTCCCGCCCTGCCCGCGCTGCTCGCTCCCGCCTCACCCCCACGGGCGGTCCGTCCTGCGGGCCCGCGGTTCACAGCGCGACCCGGCCGCGCCGCATCTCCCGGAGCATCCGCCCCAGGTCGTTGATGTCCGCGCGGAGGTCGGTCGCGGCGTGGTCCCGGCACGGCGGCGCCTGCGCCATCCGGCGCTCGATCGCCGTGAGCCGGTCCACCAGCGCGTCGAACTGCCGCTCCTCCCGGGCGAGCATCCGCTCCAGCAGCCGGTTCTTGCGGTGCAGGTCCAGGAAGACGGTCACCTTGGCGCGCAGCACCCAGGGGTCGAAGGGCTTGGTGAGGTAGTCCGCCGCCCCCGTGGCGTAACCGCGGAACGCGAAGCCCGCATCGGGTTCCAGGCCGGTCAGGAAGATGATCGGCACGTCCTTCGCCGGGTCGAGCCGTCGGATCTGGGCGGCCGTCTCGAAGCCGTCCATCCCCGGCATGTGGACGTCCAGGAGCACCACCGCGAATCTCCGGCGCAACAGCGCCTTCAACGCCTCCTCGCCCGAACGGGCCCGCACCAAAGGCGCGTTGAGGGAGCCGAGCACGGCCTCCAGGGCCGTCAGATTGTCTTCCATGTCGTCGACCAGCAGGATGCCCGCCCGGTCGTCGTCCACTGCCCCACCGCTCATCGTGACCGTGCCTCGTCGTCCGTCGTCCGTGGTTCCCCGGCCCGTCGATCCGGAACCGGGTCGGGGGCGGGCCGCTGTCGTCGTGGTCCGTGCCCGTTGCGCTCGCCGCCGGCATGTGCGCGTATCCGGGTACGCCGTTCGTCGTAGGGCGGCGTACCCGGTGCGCGTGAGAACCCTCATCCCGAAGGGTGCGGGCCGCTCCGCCGTTCGGGATGACCCACTTCGGTCACTCGGTGCGTACGGGCGCGGTCAGTCTGTCACTCTGTCCCTGTCGCCCGAGGCGCATTCGCCCGAAGTTCCCAGCAGTCGAGGAGTGGAGTCCGTTCCGATGCGACGGGAGAACCGGGAGAACACAGTTCGTGCCGGAGTACGACGAGCGCGGGGGCGCGCGGGCGCACGCGTGGCGCGCACCTCCTTGCCCGGCAACTCGCTGGCCCCCTCGGCCGCTCGGGTCTTCGCCCGACGGGTCCTCGGGGAGTGGGCCCGCGAGGGCGCCCAGGGGGCGCGGCCGGTCGCGGCCCGCATATCCGACCGTCTGGTGCAGGATGCGTCCCTGCTGGTCAGCGAGCTGGTGACGAATGCGGTGGTGCATGCGGGGACGGATGTGGGGCTGCTCTGCCGGTGGGAGGAACAGCAGCCTCCGGAGGACGAGGCAGCGGGCTGGGCGGAGGTACACGGTGAGGTGGCCGTCATCGAGTTCGCCCACCTCACCGATCCCACTGACCCCGTAGACCCCATCGGCCCCGCCGATCCCGCAGAGCAGCCGTTCGAGCCGCACCACCCGGCGTACGCCCCCGAGTGCGCGACGGACGGCGTCGCCACGGCGCCCCACCCGGAAACGGAACCCGCGCCCGGACCCGCCCCCGATTCCGCCACGGACTCCGGTGCCCTCGTCATCGAGGTCTCCGACCAGCACCCCGCCCGCCCCATCAACGGCGCCCCCGCCGCCCGCAGCAGCGACGCGCCCGAGTACGGCCGGGGACTGCAACTCGTCGCCCGGCTCGCCACCGCCTGGGGCGTCACCTACCGGCCCGGCACCAAGACGGTGTGGGCACGGATTCCCGTACACCCGCGGGGGACCGGGGCCCCGGGTGCGGTGCCGGACGCGTGGGGCGGCCCGGACGAGGTGGTCATGCCCGGCTACGAGGCGGTCGCCGGCTACGGCGTGATGGCCGGCGCGGCGCCCGACGGCACCCGCCCCACCGGACCCGGCTGGCCGGTGCCGGGCGGGGCGGACGCCCCCGGTCCGGCGGGCCCCCTGCCCTCCGGACCGGCGCCCGACCTACCGGCGCGCGCCCCCGGCGCGGATTCCGCTGCGCCCTGGATTCCGGGCGGCGACTCGGACTGGGTGGGCCGGGGCGCCCTCTCCTTCCTGGCCGAGGCGTCCGAACTGCTCGCCGGGCAACTGGACGAGGACCTGGTGGCGACGCTCGCGGGCCAACTGCTGGTGCCCCGGCTCGCCGACTGGTGCGCGGTCTGGCTCGGCGACGAGGCCGACGGCTCCGGACCCGGCACCGGCACCCCGCCGGGCGGCGGCCCCCGGCTGGCCCGGGTGTGGCACGGCAGCGAGGAGCGGATCGAGGAGCTGCGCCGCGTCCTGGAGAAGGAACCGCCGCTGCCCGCCGAGGACCCGGCGCGCTCCGGTGCGGTCCCCGTGCGCTGGCCCGGCGCCTCCTTCGGGGCGGACGAACCGTCGGGGGCCTGTGTGGCGTTCCCGCTGGTCGCGGGCGGTAGACCGCTGGGCACCCTGCTGATCGGGCGCTCCGGACTGCTGAGGTTCCCCGATGAGGTGACCGGGCTCGTCGAGGACTTCTGCCGCCGGGTCGCACTGGCGATCGGGGCGGCCCGCCAGTACGCCCGGCAGGCCACCATCAGCCGGGTCCTCCAACGCGGACTGCTGCCCAGCTCGGTCGCGGAGATCCCCGGGATGCGCAGCGCCCTGGTCTACGAACCCCGGGAGCGGGGCGGGCCCGGCGGCGACTTCTACGACGTGTTCCCGGCCGGGCGGGGCCGCTGGTGCTTCGCGTTGGGCGACGTCCAGGGCAAGGGCCCCGAGGCGGCGGTCGTGGTCGGGCTCGCCCGGCCCTGGCTGCGTCTGCTGGCCCGCGAGGGGTACGCGGTGGGCGAGGTGCTCGACCGGCTCAACCAGCTGCTCCTGGACGATGCGACGGAAGCCGCCGAGGCCGGGGCGCGGGCGCTCGCCGGGGCGGAGGGCGGCCCGCTGTCGGCGGAGGGCTTCATGCCCCGGTTCCTCTCCACGCTGTACGGGGAGCTGGTGCCGACGGCGGACGGGGTCCGGTGCACCCTCGCCTCGGCCGGCCACCCGCTGCCGCTGGTGCTGCGGCCCGACGGGGAGGTGTGCGTCGTCGCCGGGTCCCAGATGCTGCTGGGCGTGGTCGAGGACGTCACGTACCGCGCCGAGTCCTTCGACCTGGCGCCGGGGGACACCCTGCTGTGCGTGACCGACGGGGTCACCGAGCGCAGGGCGGGGCGCCGCCAGTTCGACGACGGCGAGGGGCTCGCGGTGGCCCTCTCCGGATGTGCGGGGCTCTCCGCCGGCGCGCTGGCGGAGCGGCTGCGGCAACAGGTGCACGCCTTCGGCGACGCGCCCCCGGAGGACGACCTCGCGATCCTCGTCCTCCAGGCCACCTGAGGGGCCGGCGGGGCCCCTCGTCCGCCCCGGTGGGCCGCCCGGCGGGGGAACGCGCGGCGACGGGGGACAATGGGGGCATGCCTTCCGTACTTCCCGAGGGCGAGGCCGTGCCCGAAAGCGGGGCGCTGCCCGCCGACGCGCTCGCCGGGGCGGCCGACCGCCCCCTCGGGTTCTATCTCCACGTCCCCTACTGCGCCACCCGCTGCGGGTACTGCGACTTCAACACCTACACCGCCAGCGAGCTCCGCGGCAGCGGCGGGGTGCTCGCGTCCCGCGACAACTACGCGACCACCCTCGTCGACGAGGTCCGGCTCGCCCGCAAGGTGCTCGGGGACGACCCCCGCCAGGTGCGGACCGTCTTCGTCGGCGGCGGCACGCCCACCCTGCTCCCCGCGGACGACCTGGTGCGGATGCTCGGCGCGGTCCGGGACGAGTTCGGGTTCGCGCCCGACGCGGAGATCACCACCGAGGCCAACCCCGACTCGGTCGACCCGGCGTACCTGGCCGCGCTGCGCGAGGGCGGCTTCACCCGGATCTCGTTCGGCATGCAGAGCGCCCGCCCGCACGTCCTGAAGATCCTCGACCGCACGCACACCCCGGGGCGCCCCGAGCGCTGTGTCGCCGAGGCACGGGCCGCCGGGTTCGAGCACGTCAACCTGGACCTGATCTACGGGACCCCAGGGGAGTCCGACGACGACTGGCGGGCCTCCCTGGACGCCGCGATCGGCGCGGACCCCGACCACGTGTCGGCGTACGCGCTGATCGTGGAGGAGGGCACCCGGCTGGCCCGGCAGATCCGGCGCGGCGAGGTCCCGATGACCGACGACGACGTGCACGCCGACCGCTACCTGATCGCCGAGGAGCGGCTCGCCGCCGCCGGCTACGCCTGGTACGAGGTGTCCAACTGGGCCAAGTCGGCCGCCGGGCGGTGCCTCCACAACGAGCTGTACTGGCGGGGCGCCGACTGGTGGGGCGCGGGCCCCGGCGCGCACAGCCACGTCGGCGGGGTGCGCTGGTGGAACGTCAAGCACCCGGGCGCCTACGCGGCGGCGCTCGCCGAGGGCCGGTCGCCCGGCGCCGGCCGGGAGGTCCTGGCGGCGGAGGACCGGCGGGTGGAGCGCGTCCTGCTGGAACTGCGCCTGCGCGACGGCTGCCCGCTTGACCTCCTGAGGCCGCAGGGGCTGGCGGCGGCCCGCCGCGCCCTCGCCGACGGACTCCTCGAAGCCGCCCCCTTCGACCGGGGCCTGGCCGTGCTGACCCTGCGCGGCCGGCTGCTCGCGGACGGGGTGGTCCGGGACCTCGTGGACTGACCGCCCCGCCCCGCCCGGCTCAGGGCTCGCCCAGTTCCAGGACGAGCCGGGCGGCCGACGTCGTGGTGGAGTCGAAGGCCCGGCAGGCGAGCACGGCGTGGTTGACCGAGGTCGTCGCCCGGATCAGGTGCAGTTCCGGCGGTCGGCCGGCGGACGTGCGCAGTTCGGCCTCGGCCCAGGTGGTGGTGGCGTTCGTGTCGCTGGTGCGGGTCCGTTCCCCGCTCAGCACCCGGGTGTCCCCGTCCGCGGAGGTGGTGCGCAGCGCCGGGACCTCGTCGAGGTCCGCGGTCAGCGTCCCGTCGGTGCCCAGGCGCCATCGTGCGCGGGCGATCCGGTCGGCCGAGTCCCGGGCCCAGTCGGCGCGCGTGTCCCCCAACGGCTGCACCCCGCTGACCCGCACCGTGCGGAAGGTCCGAGCGGCGGTGGGCGTGGTGCCCGTCGCCCCCGCGGCTCCGAAGGTCGGCAGGCCCGTGGGCCGGGGCGGTGCGGCCGGGACGGAGCGGCTGGGGCAGGGCGAGGGGAGGTCCCCGGGTCCCGCCGAGGGGGTGGCCGTGACGTGCGGGGTGCGCGACGCGGTCCCGGACTCCCCGGGGGCGGCCAGCAGACCGACGAGCAGCGCCGCCGCCGGGAACAGCGCCGCCGTGGCGTGCGCGGCGAGCGGGCGGACCCCGCGCTCCGGTCCGCGCCACCCCCACAGCCGTGACCACCGGCGGGCGATCAGGGGCCATCCGAGGAGGGCGGCCAGCACCGCCCACCACAGGGGTCCGCCGGCGAGTTGTTCGTGGGCGAGTGCGAGGGCGGCCCGCGCGGCGGCGCCCCAGGTGTCCCACTCGGCGCCGAGCAGCCGGTAGGCCAGGGCACCGCCGAGCAGGTCGAGCAGGGCCTCGGCGAGCAGCGCGGTCGGCCACAGCAGGAGCAACAGCAGCCGGCCGCTTCGCCGTTCGCCCCGTGCGGCGAACCAGCGCCGCACCCGGACCGGCGGGTGGTACAGCCGGGCGGCCCGGCCGGGGGCGCGCCGTTCCACCCGGTCGAACACCCGGAGCAGGGCGGGCCATCCGCCGGTCTGCCCCGCGTACCGGTCGGCGGCCAGTTCGGACGACCACAGCGCGCCGACCATGATCAGCAGCAGCTTGGGCACGGCCAGCACGACCAGGACGACCTGGGCGAGCATCAGGGGAGCGGTCGCGTTCCCGGAGAGGAACAGCAGCGTCACCGGCAGCGCGCCGAAGCCGGCCAGCAGGTAGGGCCAGGCGCGCACCAGGGAGGTGAACGGACTGCCGAGCCCGGCGACGTGCTGTTCGCCGGAGCGGAGGTGCCCCAGCTCGTGCAGCAGGACGGCTTCGGCCGCCTCCCGGTCCGTGTCCCACAGCAGGACCAGCGGGCGGAAGACGCCGACCCGGGTGGTCCGCCAGCCGTCGGGGTAGACCCGGGCGAGGGGCCGCGGCTGGTTGCTGACCCGCAGTACGGTGCCGGGTGCGCGTTCGGCGAGGAACCGCCGCACCTGTGCGTAGACGGCCGCGGTGGCGGGCGGCACCAGTGGATCGTCCGGTGCCATCAGCCCGTGCCGCCGCTCGACGAACCGCCGCCTCAGGTGCGGCAGGGCCAGGGCGAGGGCGCCGGCGAACAGGAGCACCAGGGGCAGCGACTGGGCCAGCGTCAGGCCCGAGACGACCAGGAGCCCGTCCCCCAGACCGTCCCGCCACTGGGCGAACGGACCCTCCGCCCGCCGGACCGCGGCGACGGCCCCGGGCGTTTGCACGGCGAGCAGTACCAGGGTCAGCCACAGCCAGGGCGGCGGGCCGCACAGGGCCGGTGCCGGACGGGTCGGGTGAGCGGCGCTCATGTGTCGCCGCTCCGGTCCGGGCGGTCGCCGGCCCGGCTTCCGGGGCGGCGGCGCAGCGCTTCGGCGAACCGGCGCAGGGGGCCGCGGCGCCCGGGAGCGGGCGAGGGCGGTTCCGCCGCCACCAGGGCGTCGAGGAAGGCGGCCACCTCCTGCGGCCGTCCGGTGGTCAGCAGCCGGGAGACCAACGCGGCGGTCAGCTCCTCGGCCGTCGCGTCGTCGACCCGGCGCGCCCGCAGCCGCTCGTACATGCGCAGCGCCGCCGCCACGGCCTCGGCGTTCGGGGCGGCTGCGGCTGCGGCTGCGGCTTCGCCCTCGCCCTCGTCGGAACCGTGCGGGGTGTCCACGGCCCGCGGGGACCGTGCGGAGCGTTCCCGCAGGGCGACGGCGAGCGTGGTCACGGCGACGCCGTTGCTGAAGTACTGACTGCCCAGGGCCGTCTTCAGCGCGTCCGCCGCGTACGCCAGCGCGTCCAACAACTGCGGCAGCACGGTGGCGAGGGTGCCGTCGAGTGCGCCCGGCGCGTGCGCCCCGGTGCGGAACAGGTCCCGGCGGGCCCGGCCGCCGGCGGCGTAGGCCCGGATGGTCTGGGCGGCCAGCACGGTCTCGTCCGGGGCCGCCCACCCCGCGACGTGCGCGCCCCAGCGGTCGAGCGCGTCGAGGCCCACCGCGGGTGCGTCCTGCCCCGGCGGATCGGGCGGTGCGGTGTCCGGCATCAGGAACCCCCGGTGAACGCGAAGCGGAAGGTGAGGTTGCCGCTCTGCGTGCTGCCCTGCGCGGTCAGGGACAGGCCGCCGGTGTCGAGCCGCCCGCCGAGCGTGGTGCCCGCGCCGAGGGCGTGCGGATGGCCCCCCGGCAGCTGGCCGAGTTCGGGGCGGCAGGCGGCGAGCGGGGTGGGCCAGTTGACCAGGTTCAGCGCCACGGCCTCCCGTGTGTGGGGGTCGGTGAGCCGCCCGCTCAGCTGGCCGGCCGACCAGTCCAGGTCCCAGTACGTGAGCAGCAGGTTCGGGTCCCGGGGGTTCCCGGTGAGGTCCTGGCCCGAGGTGGTGCTGACCGCGGCCGACCACATCGACAACGCCCCCGTGTCGGAGGGCTGCCCGACCGCGAGGACCAGGGAGAACGGGTTGTCCTCGGTGAAGCCTCCCCCGGTCCGGGGCCGGCTCAGGCTGAGGGTGCCGGGGAGGGAGTACGTCCGGCTGTCCGCGAGCCGGCGCGCCCCGCCCGCGCCGCAGTGGTCGTAGACGTCGACCGACACCTTCGCCGTCCCGCGGTACTCCCGGCCCCAGAGCGCGGCGGCCCCCGTCGGCCCGCTCGGCGTCGACGGGGTGGCGGGGGGCGGCGACGGGGGCGCGACGGTGTCCCCGGTCGGGGCTGTCGGGGCGGCCGGGGCGGCGGTGGTCGGTGCTGCGGAGGCGGCCGGTGGGGGAGCGGCGGTCGAGACGGACGCCCGGGGTGCGGTGGGCGGCGGCCCGCTGGCGGACGCGGCCTCCCCGGAAGTCGCGGAGCCCCGATCCGATGCGCCCCCGCCCGATGCGCCCCCGCCCGCGGAGCAACCGGCCAGGAGCGCCGCCGCCAGCAGGGCGGCGCCCACCCCGACCGGCAGTCGTACGCGTCCGGACCGGGCAGCCGTGCGGGTGGTTCTTCCCCCTGGACGCGTCATGACGTCCCCCTCCCCCTCCGGGGTGCGCAGGGGGCTCCCCGGGCAGGCGATGGTATAGGTCCCGCGATCCGCCAACTAGCCTTTTTTGTAGGCTTGTTGTCTGTTTTTTGCCTGGATGGGGCACGCGTTTCCGGTGCGGTCGAGCGGTCAGCTGAAACCGACGGTCACATGGTCGATGAGGTGCTCGACCGGCCCGAGCAACTCCGGTTCCAGGTCCTTGTAGCTGTGTACCCGGGACAGGACGTGCTGCCAGGCGGCGCCCGTGTGCGGGGGCCAGCCCAGGGCGGTGCACACCCCCGTCTTCCAGTCCTGCCCCCGCGGCACCCGCGGCCAGGCGGCGATGCCGAGCGCGGCGGGCCGCACCGCCTGCCAGACGTCGACGAACGGGTGGCCGACGACCAGGGTGTGCGGGTCCGTGATCGAGACCGCGATCCGGGACTCCTTGCTGCCGGGCACCAGATGGTCCACCAGGACGCCGAGCCGGGCGTCGGGGCCCGGGGCGAACTCCGCGACGATCGCCGGCAGGTCGTCCACGCCTTCCAGGTACTCCACGACCACGCCCTCCACCCGCAGGTCGTCGCCCCACACCTTCTCGACGAGTTCGGCGTCGTGACGGCCCTCGACGTAGATGCGCCCGGCGCGTGCGACCCGCGCCCGCGCCCCCGGTACGGCCACCGAGCCGGAGGCGGTGCGCTGGGGACGGTCGGGGGCCGGGCGCCCGGGGCGGACCAGGGTGACCGGCTTGCCGTCGATCAGGAACCCGCGCGGTTCCATCGGGAAGACCCGGTGCTTGCCGAACCGGTCCTCCAGGGTGACGGCGCCCGCCTCCACCTGGACCACGGCACCGCAGAACCCCGTCGCGACCTCCTCCACCACGAGGTCCACCTCCGCGGGGACCTCGGGCGCGGCGCTCTGCTTCTTCCAGGGCGGAGTCAGATCCGCTGAGTACTGACGCATCCCGCGACGATAGAACGCCCGACCCCGCCCCCCGCGCGTGCCTCAGCCGCCCGCCGCCGTGCGCAGCACGTCCCGCTGGGCCGTGACGAACGCCGCCCCCACCACGGCCCCGTGCCCCGGCACGTACCGCCCGCTCGGCCCGCCGAGCGCGAGCACCCGGTCCAACGCGTCCGGCCACGCCGCCGGGTGTGCGTCGGGCCCCGCCTGCGGCGCCCCGGACTCCTCGACGAGATCGCCGCAGAACACCACCGGCGGTTCCCCGGCGACGACCACGACCAGGTCCTGCCCGGTGTGCCCGGGCCCCACGTCCGCGAGGACGACCGACACGCCCCCCAGGTCCAGGGCCAGCGTCCCCGTCACCTCCACCCCGGGCGCGCGCAGCGCCCCGGCCGCCGCCGCGGCCTCGCCGGGGCCGACCCCGTACCGCACCGCGTCGTCCCGCAGTTCCTCCCGCCCCGCGACCAGCAGCGCACCGAGGCCGGCAGCCCCGTACACCGTCGCCCCGGGGAACGCCGGCGCGCCGAGGACGTGGTCGAAGTGCGGATGGGTCAGTGCGAGGTGCGTGACGCGCCCGCCGCCGAGCAGCCGCTCGGACTGCTCCCGCAGCTCGGCGCCCTCCCGCAGGGTGGAGCCCGCGTCCACCAGCAGGGCCGCCCGTTCGCCCGCGACCAGCCCGACCGTGCAGTCCCAGCCGGGCAGCCGTCGCCGTCCCGTCCGGGGCCCGATCCGCTCCCAGCCCTCCGCCGCCCAGGGGATGTCCCGTGTCGTCCGCATACCGTGACGCTAGGTCATTCCGGGTGGGCGCGCGGCGCCGCCCCGACCCGCTGGGTCCGCGGTCGGGCGGCCGGCCGGGGAGCCTGGCCGGACGGCGCGGCGCAGTGGCTCGTGACACGGCCTTGCTACGTGCGTACCCACCGGCCGTACACTTGGCTGGGAACGCTGGCACTCGACTGTCATGAGTGCCAGGCACCGTTCCGCGGGGCCGGTTAGGGCCCGCGCCGACGCAGCGGGAACCAGAGGAACGGGAGGTGCGCGATGCTCAGTGAACGCAGGCTGGAAGTGTTGCGCGCCATCGTCCAGGACTACGTCGGCACGGAGGAGCCGGTCGGCTCCAAGGCGCTGACCGAACGGCACCGTCTCGGCGTCTCCCCGGCTACGGTCCGTAACGACATGGCGGCGCTGGAGGAGGAGGGGTTCATCGCCCAGCCGCACACCAGTGCGGGGCGCATCCCCACCGACAAGGGGTACCGCCTGTTCGTGGACAAGCTGGCCGGGGTCAAGCCGATGACGGCCCCCGAACGGCGGGCCATCCAGAACTTCCTCGACGGGGCGGTGGACCTCGACGACGTCGTGGGCCGCACGGTCCGGCTGCTGGCGCAGCTGACCCGGCAGGTCGCCGTGGTGCAGTACCCGTCGCTGACCCGTTCGACGGTGCGGCACGTGGAACTGCTGTCACTGGCCCCGGCCCGGGTGATGCTCGTCCTGATCACCGACACCGGTCGGGTCGAGCAGCGGATGGTGGACTGCCCGGCTCCGTTCGGCGAGACCTCGCTCGCGGATCTGCGGGCGCGGCTCAACAGCCGGGTCGCGGGCCGTCGGTTCGCCGACGTTCCGCAGCTGGTGCAGGACCTGCCCGAGGTGTTCGACAGCGAGGACCGGGGCAGTGTCTCGACCATCCTCTCCACTCTGTTGGAGACACTGGTCGAGGAGACGGAGGAGCGGCTGATGATCGGCGGTACCGCCAACCTCACCCGCTTCGGACATGACTTTCCCCTCGTGATCCGGCCCGTCCTGGAGGCGTTGGAGGAGCAGGTCGTCCTCCTCAAGCTCCTCGGCGAGGCGGAATATTCGGGCATGACCGTAAGGATCGGTCACGAGAACGCCCATGAGGGGCTCAACTCCACGTCCGTCGTGTCGGTGGGCTACGGTTCGGGCGGCGAGGCAGTCGCCAAGCTCGGCGTGGTCGGACCGACCCGCATGGACTACCCGGGAACGATGGGAGCAGTACGCGCAGTGGCACGTTACGTCGGACAGATCCTGGCGGAGTCGTAAGTGGCCACGGACTACTACGCCGTACTAGGCGTGCGCCGCGATGCGTCCCAGGACGAGATCAAGAAGGCGTTCCGGAGGCTCGCGCGCGAGCTGCATCCGGACGTCAACCCCGATCCGAAGACCCAGGAGCGGTTCAAGGAGATCAACGCCGCCTACGAGGTGTTGTCGGACCCGCAGAAGAAGCAGGTCTACGACCTCGGCGGCGATCCGCTGTCCCAGGCGGGCGGTGGACCCGGCGGCTTCGGCGCCGGTGGCTTCGGCAACTTCTCCGACATCATGGACGCCTTCTTCGGAACGGCGTCCCAGCGCGGCCCCCGCTCCCGCACCCGGCGCGGTCAGGACGCGATGATCCGGCTGGAGGTGGAGCTGGACGAGGCGGCCTTCGGGACCACCAAGGACATCCAGGTCGACACCGCCGTCGTCTGCAACACCTGCAACGGCGAGGGCGCGGCGCCCGGCACCAGTGCCCAGACCTGTGACATGTGTCGCGGTCGGGGCGAGGTGTCGCAGATGACCCGGTCGTTCCTCGGCCAGGTCATGACCTCGCGTCCGTGTCCCCAGTGCCAGGGTTTCGGCACGGTCGTGCCCACCCCGTGCCCGGAGTGCGCGGGCGACGGCCGGGTCCGTTCCCGTCGCACCCTGACGGTGAAGATCCCGGCCGGTGTCGACAACGGCACCCGCATCCAGCTCGCGGGCGAGGGCGAGGTCGGCCCCGGCGGCGGCCCCGCCGGTGACCTCTACGTCGAGATCCACGAGCTGCCGCACGCGGTCTTCCAGCGGCGCGGTGACGATCTGCACTGCACGGTGACGCTGCCGATGACGGCGGCCTCGCTGGGCACCAAGGTGCCGTTGGAGACCCTGGACGGCATGGAGGAGATCGACATCCGGCCCGGTACCCAGTCCGGCCAGTCGATCCCGTTGCACGGTCGGGGCGTGACGCATCTGCGGGGCGGCGGCCGGGGTGACCTGATCGTCCACGTCGAGGTGCAGACCCCGTCCAAGCTCGACGCCGAGCAGGAGCGGTTGTTGCGGGAGCTGGCGAAGCTGCGCGGTGAGGAGCGCCCCATCGGTCAGTTCCAGCCAGGTCAGCAGGGACTGTTCTCCCGGTTGAAGGACGCGTTCAACGGTCGCTGACGCGATGCGTCCCGGCGGCCGGACCGCCACCCTCCGTAGTGGCCGACCCCCGTCCCGGTTCTCGTCCGGGCGGGGGTCGGCCATGCATCGGTGCGAAAACGCTAGGGCTGTCGGGGAATTGGCGAACAATCGCCGCTCCCGAGCTGGTGCAACCCTCAAGCACCGCGCTGACCAGCGCAGGTGTGCTCCCGTCGATGATCCACCCGTATCCACACACGGCCGGAATATGCCAGATGTACGGCTGGATTCGGACTTGTGTGGAGGACGTGACAACATGCCGTCATGTCCTCCGCACTGACCGATCTCCTTCCGTGCCCGATCGTGCAGGCCCCGATGGCGGGCGGGGTGTCCCGGCCGCAGCTGGCCGCAGCCGTGTCCGAAGCGGGCGGACTGGGGTTCCTCGCCGCCGGCTACAAGACGGCCGACGGCATGTACCAGGAGATCAAGCAGGTGCGGAGCCTGACGTCCCACCCCTTCGGCGTGAACGTCTTCATGCCCCAACCCGAGTACGCGGACCCGGCGGTCGTCGACGTCTACGGACACCAACTCGCCGGTGAGTCCGGCTGGTACGACACCGAGCTGGGGGACCCCGACAGCGGCCGGGACGACGGCTACGACGCCAAGCTCGCGATCCTCCTCGACGACCCCGTACCCGTGGTCTCCTTCCACTTCGGCTGTCCGACCCGCGAGGTCATCGCCGCCCTCCGCAAGGCGGGCACCCTCACCCTCGTCACCGCGACCACCCCCGAGGAGGCGCGGACCGTCGCCTGGTCCGGCGCCGACGGGGTGATCGCCCAGGGCATCGAGGCGGGCGGACACCAGGGCACCCACCGGGACAGCCTCGACAACGACGGCACCGGACTCGGGCTGCTCGCCCTCGTCACCCAGGTCCGGGAGGACGTGGAGATCCCCGTCATCGCCGCCGGGGGGCTGATGCGCGGCGCCCAGATCGCCGCCGTGCTCGCCGCCGGGGCCGATGCCGCGCAACTCGGCACGGCCTTCCTGCCCACCCCCGAGTCCGGCGCCCACCTGATGCACAAGCAGGCGCTCACCAACCCCCTGTTCACCCGCACCGAGATCACCCGCGCGTTCACCGGGCGCCCCGCGCGCGGCCTGGTCAACCGCTTCCTGCGCGAACACGGCCGCTACGCCCCCGCCGCGTACCCCCAGGTCCACCACCTCACCGGCCCGCTGCGCAAGGCCGCCGCCAAGGCCGCGGACCCGCAGGGCATGGCCCTGTGGGCGGGCCAGGGCCACCGGCTCGCCCGGGAGATGCCCGCGGGGGACCTGGTCGAGGTGCTGTGGGCGGAAGCCGCGGACGCCGTCGACACCCTGGCCGTCGGGAGGGCCTCGTGACCGCACCCGTTTTCGTCGTCCCCCACCTCGACGGCCTCGACGCCCCCGGTGGGCGTTTCGTCCTCGACGGCCCCGAAGGACGGCACGCCGTGTCCGTGAAGCGGCTGCGGGCCGGTGAGGACATCGTCCTCACCGACGGGCAGGGTCGCTGGGCGGACTGCGTCGTCACCGGCTCCGAGGGCAAGGACCGACTGCTCGTGCACGTCACCTCCTCCCAGGAGGAACCGCCCCCGGCACCGCGGCTCACCGTCGTCCAGGCCCTGCCCAAGGGCGACCGGGGCGAACTCGCGGTGGAGACCATGACGGAGACCGGCGTCGACGCGATCGTCCCGTGGGCCGCGGCCCGTTGCGTCACCCAGTGGCGCGGGGACCGGGGCGCCCGGGCCCTCGCCAAGTGGCGGGCCACCGCCCGCGAGTCGGGCAAGCAGTCCCGGCGGGTGCGGTTTCCCGAGGTGGCGGACGCCATGACCACGAAGCAGGTCGCCGCGCTGCTGGCCTCGGCTGACTTCGCGGGCGTCCTGCACGAGGATCAGCACCATGGCAGTGCGCCCTTCGCCACTGCTGAACTCCCCGGCGCCGGGGAGATCGTCCTCGTGGTCGGTCCCGAAGGCGGCGTCTCGCCCGAGGAGTTGGCGGCTTTCGCCGAGGCGGGGGCGGGTGCGTATCGGCTCGGGGCGAGCGTGTTGCGGACCTCCACTGCGGGTACGGTGGCCGCGGGGCTGGTGCTGGCTCGCACCGGGCGCTGGGCCTGAGGGGCGCGGCCCCGACCCGTACGTCCCGCTGCGCGTGCGTTGTTCCGTGCGGTGCGCTGGGGTTTTGCGCAGTTCCCCGCGCCCCTGATCTTCGTGCGTCCGGGCGCGGTGCGTTGTTGTGCGCGGTGCGCTGGGGGATTGCGCGGTTCCTCGCGCCCCTGATCTTCGTGCGTCTCGGTGCGGAAGCGCGACGCGCTGTCCGTGCCTTTGAATGTGATCGAAACCGGTGACCTGGGAAGCCACCGCTGCCTAGGGTGATCGGGTGACTCAGTCTGCGTACTTCCGGTACCCGCATGTCCACGGCGAGTTGGTCGCCTTCACGGCAGAGGACGACGTCTGGATCGCACCACTCGACGGTGGGCGTGCCTGGCGGGTAAGCGCCGACAACGTGCCCGTGAACCATCCGCGGATCTCCCCGGACGGCACCACGGTCGCCTGGACCTCCACCCGCGACGGCGCCCCCGAAGTCCATCTGGCGCCCGTCGACGGCGGCCCGTCCCGCCGGCTCACCCACTGGGGCGGCTCCCGCACCACCGTCCGCGGCTGGACCGACGACGGCCGGGTCCTCGTCCTCGGCTCCCACGACCAGGCGAGCTTCCGCCGCAGTTGGGCCCGCGCCGTCCCGCTCGACGGCGGCCCCGCCGAAACCCTGCCGCACGGCCCCGTCGGCGACGTCGTGACCGGACCCGGCGGCCGGACCGTGCTCCTCTCCGCGGGGATGAACCGCGAAGCGGCCTGGTGGAAGCGGTACCGGGGCGGCACCGCGGGCAAGTTGTGGATCGACCGCACCGGCGACGGCACCTTCGTCCGCCTCCACGCCGACCTCGACGGCAACATCGAGTACCCCGTCCGGGTGGGCGAGCGGATCGCGTTCCTCTCCGACCACGAGGGCGTCGGCGCCGTGTACTCCTCCCTCGTCGACGGCTCCGAACTGCGCCGCCACACCCCCCTCGACGGCTTCTACGCCCGGCACGCCGCCGGCGACGGCACCCGGCTCGTCTACGCCAGCGCCGGTGAACTCCTGCTCCTGGACGACCTGTCGGGCGCCGCGCCCCGCCGCCTCGACATCCGCCTCGGCGGCCAGCGCACCGACCTCCAGCCGCACCCCGTCAGCGCCGAACGCTGGTTCGGCGCCGCCTCCCCCGACCACACCGGACGCGGCAGCGCGGTGTCGGTGCGCGGCTCGGTCCACTGGGTGACCCACCGCGAAGGACCGGCCCGCGCCCTCGCCGCCGAGCCGGGCGTCCGGGCCAGGATGCCGCGCACCTTCCGGGCGGACGGCGAGGAACACGTCGTCTGGGTCACCGACGCGACGGGCGAGGACGCACTGGAGTTCGCCCCCGCCACCGGCGCCCCCCTGCCCGGCGGCCCGGCTCCCCTCGACCCGGCGGACCCCGTACCCGCGGACGACACCACCACCGGCAGCACCGCCACCGCGCACCCGCCCCGTCGCGTCGGCTCCGGTGAACTCGGCCGGGTCGTGGGCCTGGCCGTGGCCCCCGACGGCTCCCGCGCCGCGGTCGCCGCGCACGACGGCCGCGTCCTGCTGGTGGAGCGGACCAGCGGCGAGGTCCGGGAGATCGACCGCGGCGCACACGGCGACGCCTCCGGCCTCGCCTTCTCCCCGGACTCGGCCTGGCTGGTCTGGTCGCACGCCGGTCCCGGCCCGCTGCGGCAGCTGAAACTCGCCCACACCGCCGACGGAACCGTCACCGAGGCCACCCCGCTGCGGTTCCGCGACTACGCGCCGGCGTTCACCGCCGACGGCAAACACCTCGCCTTCCTCTCCGCCCGGGCCTTCGACCCCGTTTACGACGAGCACGTCTTCGACCTC
The DNA here is from genome assembly GCF_042724695.1 of Streptomyces sp. NPDC127068. Classification (NCBI taxonomy): domain Bacteria; kingdom Bacillati; phylum Actinomycetota; class Actinomycetes; order Kitasatosporales; family Streptomycetaceae; genus Streptomyces; species Streptomyces sp. NPDC127068. The sequence continues at coordinate 16,248 of NZ_JBHXEN010000042.1, forward strand.
GTCTTCGTCGACGGCTCCCGCCCGCACCTGATCACCCTCGCCGCCACCACCCCGTCCCCGTTCGGACCGCAGCGCCACGGCCGCCCCTTCGAGACGCCCGACAAGGACGAGACCCCGGACAGCGAAGGCGCCCCCACCACCCGCATCGACCTCGAAGGGCTCGCCGACCGCATCGTCCCCTTCCCCGTGGAGTCCGGCCGCTACTCCACCCTCCGCGCGGCGAAGGACGGCGTCCTGTGGCTGCGCCACCCCGTGGTGGGCGTCCTCGGCACGGCCCGCGCCACCCCGGACGACCCGCACCCCAAGGCCGACCTGGAGCGCTACGACCTGGTCCAACGCCGGATGGAACACCTCGCGTCCGACGCCGACCACTTCGCCGTCACCGGCGACGGCAAACGCGTGCTGCTGTGGACGGACGGCAAGCTGAAGGTCGTCCCCAGCGACCGGCGCGCCCCCTCCGACGAGGACGGCGACGCCCACCTCACCGTGGACCTCTCCCGGGTGCGCCACCAGATCGACCCGGCAGCCGAGTGGCGCCAGATGTACGCGGAGACCGGCCGGTTGATGCGCGACCACTTCTGGCGGGCCGACCTCGGCGGCGTCGACTGGGACGCCGTCCTCGACCGCTACCGGCCCGTCCTCGACCGGGTCGCCACCCACGACGACCTGGTCGACCTGCTGTGGGAGGTGCACGGCGAACTCGGCACCTCCCACGCCTACGTCATCCCGGGCGGCGGCTGGGGCCACGGCGACGGCGCCCAGGGCCTGCTCGGCGCCGACCTCTCCCGGCACCCCGACGGGCGGTGGCGCATCGACCGGGTGCTGCCCTCCGAGACCTCCGACCCGCGGGCCCGCTCCCCGCTCGCCGCACCCGGGGTGGCCGTCCGCGGCGGGGACGCCGTCCTCGCCGTCGGCGGACACCCGGTGGACCCGGTCACCGGCCCCGCCCCGCTGCTCGCCGGCACCGCGGGCAAACCCGTGGAACTCACCGTGCTCCCCGCCGCGGGCGGCGCCCCGCGGCACGTCGTGGTCGTCCCGTTGGACGACGAGGGGCCGCTGCGCTACCACGCCTGGGTCGCCGACCGCCGTGCCCACGTCCTGGAACGGTCCGGCGGGCGCCTCGGCTACCTCCACGTCCCGGACATGATGGCCCCCGGCTGGGCCCAGATCCACCGCGACCTGCGGCTGGAGGTCATCCGCGAGGGCCTGATCGTGGACGTCCGCGAGAACCGGGGCGGCCACACCTCGCAACTCGTCGTGGAGAAGCTGGCCCGCCGGATCGTCGGCTGGGACCTGCCCCGCGGTCAGCGCCCGGTGAGCTACCCGCAGGACGCCCCGCGCGGCCCGGTGGTGGCCGTCGCCGACGAGTTCTCCGGCTCCGACGGCGACATCGTGAACGCCGCGATCAAGGCCCTCGACATCGGCCCGGTCGTCGGCACCCGCACCTGGGGAGGCGTCGTCGGCATCGACAGCCGCTACCGGCTCGTCGACGGCACCCTCGTCACCCAACCCAAGTACGCCTTCTGGTTGGAGGGGCACGGCTGGGACGTCGAGAACCACGGCGTCGACCCGGACGTGGAGGTCGTCCAGGCCCCGCAGGACCACGCGGCGGGCCGCGACCGGCAGTTGGACGAGGCCGTCCGGATCGCCCTCGACGCCCTCGCACGGCACCCCGCGAAGACGCCCCCGCCCCTGCCGTAGCACTCCGGCGCCCCGGCGGCGGGCCGGCCACCGATAGCATGCCCCCGTACCCGGCACCGCCGGGGCGCACGCCCGAACCCGACCCGTGAGGAGACGTGAGCGACGTGACCGACGTGGCTGGACAGCCGCAGGACGACTGTCTGTTCTGCAAGATCGTGGCCGGCGAGGTGCCCGCGACGATCGTCCGGGAGACCGAGACCACGGTCGCCTTCCAGGACATCAACCCCCAGGCACCGACCCACGTCCTGGTCATCCCGCGGGTCCACTACCCGGACGCGGCCTCGCTCGCCGCCGCCGCACCCGAGGTCGCCGCGGACGTGCTGCGGGAGGCCGGACGGGTCGCCGCCGCGCACGACACGCAGAGCTACCGCATCGTCTTCAACACCGGCTCCGGCGCCGGGCAGACCGTCTTCCACGCCCATGCGCACGTCCTGGCGGGCCGCGGCCTCCAGTGGCCCCCCGGCTGAACCGTGTCCGCCCGTGAACTCGTCGTCCTCGGCACGGCCAGCCAAGTGCCCACGCGACACCGCAACCACAACGGCTACCTGCTGCGCTGGGACGGCGAGGGCATCCTGTTCGACCCGGGCGAGGGCACCCAGCGGCAGATGCTGCGGGCCGGGGTCGCCGCGCACGACATCAACCGGATCTGCGTCACGCACTTCCACGGCGACCACTCGCTCGGCCTCGCCGGGGTGATCCAACGCATCAACCTCGACCGGGTCCCGCACCCCGTCACCTGCCACTACCCCGCCTCGGGGCAACGCTTCTTCGACCGGCTGCGCCACGCCACCGCCTACCGCGAGACCGTGCAGCTGACCGAGGCGCCCGCCGCCGCCGACGGCGTGCTCGCGGACCCCGGCCCGTACCGTCTGGAGACCGCGAGGCTCTCCCACCCCGTCGAGTCCTTCGGCTACCGCCTCGTCGAACCGGACGGCCGTCGGATGCTGCCCGCGCTCCTCGCCGCACACGGGATCGGCGGCCCGGACGTGGGCCGACTGCAACGCGACGGCGAACTGCGGGGCGTCCACCTGGACGAGGTCAGCGAGGTGCGGCGCGGCCAACGGTTCGCGTTCGTCATGGACACCCGGCTGTGTGACGGGGTGTACGCCCTGGCCGAGGGGTGCGACCTGCTCGTCATCGAGTCGACGTTCCTCACGAGCGAGGAGTCCCTGGCGGTGGAGCACGGCCACCTGACCGCGGCGCAGGCCGCCCGGGTCGCCGCCGCGGCGGGCGTCCGGCACCTGGTCCTCACCCACTTCAGCCAGCGTTACGCCGATCCCGCCGCGTTCGAGGCGGAGGCGCGCGCCGCCGGGTTCACCGGGGAGCTGACCGTCGCCGCGGACCTGACCAGGGTGGCGCTGCCGAAGCGGTAGGCAACGCCCGGCCCCCCGGGCCCGTCTCACATGCTGAGCCGCCCGACCCCCGGGTACTGGTCAAGACGTTTACCTGCACGTCACACTTACCTTGCCCCGAGCACGGCAACGGCGCCGAGCGCTCATGGACGCACCGGACCGGGCGAGCCGCATTCCCACCGATCCGGTGACAGCCGCGCAAGGAAGGCCCCTCTGTGACGACGCGATCCGACATGCAGAACGTACTCGGCGACATCCTCACCGGGATCGAACAGCGCAACCCCGCCCAGCCCGAGTTCCACCAGGCCGCCCACGAGGTCCTGGAGACCCTGGCACCGGTCCTCGCGGTGCGCCCCGAGTACGCCGAGGCGGGCATCGTGGAGCGGCTGTGCGAGCCGGAGCGGCAGATCGTGTTCCGGGTGCCGTGGCAGGACGACCGCGGGCGGGTCCGGGTCAACCGCGGCTTCCGCGTCGAGTTCAACAGCGCGCTGGGCCCCTACAAGGGCGGGCTGCGCTTCCACTCCTCGGTCAACCTGGGGGTCGTCAAGTTCCTGGGCTTCGAGCAGGTCTTCAAGAACGCGCTGACCGGCCTCGGCATCGGCGGCGGCAAGGGCGGCAGCGACTTCGACCCGCACGGGCGCAGCGACGCCGAGGTCATGCGGTTCTGCCAGTCCTTCATGACGGAGCTGTACCGGCACATCGGCGAACACACCGACGTGCCGGCGGGTGACATCGGCGTCGGCGGCCGGGAGATCGGGTACCTCTTCGGCCAGTACCGCCGCATCACCAACCGCTGGGAGGCCGGCGTCCTCACCGGCAAGGGCCGCGGCTGGGGCGGCTCGCTGATCCGCCCGGAGGCCACCGGGTACGGCAACGTGCTGTTCGCCGGGGCGATGCTGCGCGAACGCGGCGAGGACCTGGAGGGCCAGACCGCGGTGGTCTCGGGCTCCGGCAACGTCGCGATCTACACCATCGAGAAGCTGCACGCCCTCGGGGCGAACCCGGTGACCTGCTCGGACTCCTCCGGGTACGTCGTCGACGACAAGGGCATCGACCTGGAACTGCTGAAGCAGGTCAAGGAGGTCGAGCGGGGCCGCGTCGACGCGTACGCCGCGCGCCGGGGCGCCTCGGCCCGTTTCGTGCCCGGTGGACGCGTCTGGGACGTGCCCGCCGACGTCGCGCTGCCCTCGGCCACCCAGAACGAGTTGGACGACGCCGCGGCGGCCGTACTGGTCCGCAACGGCGTGAAGGCGGTCTCCGAGGGCGCGAACATGCCGACGACGCCCGCGGCCGTCCACCTGTTCCAGCAGGCGGGCGTCGCCTTCGGCCCCGGCAAGGCGGCCAATGCGGGCGGCGTCGCGGTCAGTGCGCTGGAGATGGCGCAGAACCACGCCCGTACGTCCTGGTCGGCGCGGCGGGTCGAGGACGAGTTGACGCACATCATGAACGACATCCACGCCACCTGCCACGAGACCGCCGAGCGGTACGGCGCCCCCGGCGACTACGTGACGGGCGCGAACATCGCGGGCTTCGAGCGGGTCGCCGACGCGATGCTGGCACAGGGCGTCATCTGACGCCGGTCCGGCTGACCCGCCCCGACTGACCGGCTCCTGGTTGACCGGCCCCGGCTGACCGGCTCCCGGCTCGGGTCCCGCCGGGGGCCGGTCAGCCGGGGGCGTCCGTTCCCGCCGGCCCCCGGTCCGGCTTGCGGGTCGCGCCCTGCACCGTGCGGGCGTGCCCGTAGCCGGCGGGCGCGGAGGCGGGCCCGGCGGCCGGCGGAGCGGGCAGGGCGGGGGAGCGGTAGAGGTAGCCCGTGCCGCGGACCGAGACGAGGGAATCGCCCCCCACCGGTGTCGCGTCGAGCTTGCCGCGCAACCGGGAGACGGCGAACTTGACCCGGTCGCGGGCGCCCGGGTCCGCGGTGCCCCAGCCCGCTTCGAGCAGCGTCGCGAAGCGCTGCACGGTCCCCGCGTGGCGCACCAGCCGGTCGAGCACCCGGAACTCGCTCCCGGACAGGGCCAGGGGGGAGCCCGCGGTCCACGCCTGGAGCCGCGGCGAGTCCAGCCGGAGCAGCCCGTCGTCGAACACGTCCCCCTGCCGGCGCTCCGTCGCCCGGTAGCGGTACAGCACCCGTCTGATGCGGGCGCCGATCTCCCTGCCGTGACACGGCTTGACGATGTAGTCGTCCGCGCCGTTCTCCAGGCCGACCACCACGTCGACGGGGTCGCTGCGGGCCGTCAGATGGATGACCGGGACGTCACTGACCGCACGCAGCCGGCGCAGTACTTCGAACCCGTCCAGGTCCGGCAGCATGACGTCGAGCAGGACCAGGTCGGGGCTCTGCAAGTAGGCGCTGCGCAGCCCGGCGCGGCCGGTGCCCTCGGCCAGGACCTCGTACCCCTGGCGCTTCAGCGAGATGCGCAGCGCCTCGCGGACCGCGTCGTCGTCCTCGATCAGCAGTACGCGGGACGGGCGGGACGGCCCCGCCCCGGACCGGGCGGGCGGCTCGGGGCGCGGACGGGGCGGCTCGGTGGAGACGGGCCGGGGAGTCGTCACGAGTTCGGAGGCCGGCACCTGTTGGTCCATCAGGTACTGGGCCGTCACGGAGTGGCACGCGGAGCAGAACCGGAACGGCGTCCCGCTGACGATCAGCGTGTGCTCGGCCGGTCGCGGGCAGCGTCGGCCGGCCAACTCCGCCGTGCAGGGCCCGCCGTCCTGGAGTCGGAGGGCGGCCTCGCGGGCGCGGGCCCGGCGTCCCGCCGAGCGGCAGGTGCTGGAGCAGTACTGGCGGGGACGCCCCGAGGTGCGCGCCGGGGGCAGGACGCCACCACAGGTGCGGCACGAACCCACTGGTGCGGACACTGCTGATGACCCCTCTCACCCGGCACGAAACACGTTTCGTGCTGCTGGTCGGAAACCGTGTACGGACATTCCTTGGCCTTTGCCGCCGGATGCGGTTACCTGGAAGGGCCGTACGGAGAACAGGTACGGGGTCCGACCGCCGATCGGCGGCCGGACCCCGGTGCCGCGGTCGTTCGAGCTTGCCGGCGTTGACGACCGCGTCATCCACCGCGGTGAGTGCCCTCGCCGCAACGGCGAGGGCCTGCCCGTCGGTGAGGGTTCGCGACCGCATCCACCCACACAGCACGGTACGCGCCCCCTTCCGCCGCGCAGGCCGCGGAGCACCCACGAACGGTCACCACCTCCGGGACGACGGGGACCGGATCGAGCCGAGACCGTCGTCCGGCGCGGTCCCCTCCGTGTCGTCCCCGCACCGACCGTGCGCATCGGACTCCTCCTTTCGACGGCGCTCGCGGCCTTCACCGGCCGTCGCGACACGCATGCGGCGGTCGGGCCGTGAAAGCAGGTCCCGGACGCGTCGTGATCGGCGTGACGGGGTGGTGTGCCTTCCACGGTCCCGTGCGGGACGACGGGCCGGCAAGCACCCGCAATCAAGGTAGTGACGGGAGCGGGGGCGTCCGTCACGGTCCGTGGACGGTCCCCGATGGCCTCCGACGGGTATATTAATTAAGTGACCGGTCAATGTATGATTCGATCCATGCGAACCGTGAACCCGGCCCAGCGCGCCGCCAAGCGCAAGGCGCTGCTCGACGCCGCGGCCGTCTGCTTCGCCGAACGCGGATACGAGGCGACCCGCACCGCCGACATCTGCGCGGCCGTCGGCATGAGCTCCGGCAACCTCTTCCACTACTTCCGGTCCAAACACGAGGTCCTGCTCGCCCTGGTGGAGCGCGACGGCGCGGAAACCGCCGCCTCGGTGGCCGAACTGGCCCTGGCGGACGACCCGTTCGCCGCACTGCTGGCCTTCCTGGAGGAGGTGTGCGCGCTGGCCGCCGACCCCGTCTTCGCGGGCCTGGCCCTGGAGATCGCCGCCCAGGCCCACCGCGACGAGGACGTGGCCACCCGCTTCAAGGCCAACGACCGCTCCTTCCGCGACGGCCTCGCCGCCCTGGTCCGCGCCGCCGACGAAGCCGGACAGCTGCGCACCCCCCTGACCCCGGACGCGGCGGCCACCTGGCTCGCCGCCCTGGTCGACGGGGTGTTCGCCCGGGTCGCCGCCGACCCGGAGTTCCAGCCGCGCGAACAGGCACCGGTCCTGCGCCGCCTGGTCACCACACTGCTCCGCGAGGAGCACGAAGAGGGGGAGACACCGTGACGGACATCCACGACGGCGAGAGCGTCACCGTCACCGGAGCGCGACACGCGCGCACGCACGCGAGTCCGGGAGCGGGATTAGGCGCGGACGCGGGCGCCGGCGGGGGAGCGGCAGCCGTGCGGCTCCTCAACGTGGACGCCCTACGGGGCTTCGCCCTCTTCGGCATCCTCATCGTCAACATCTGGGCGTTCGCCGACCCGTACTACGCCGGCACCACCAGCAATCCGACCTACGACTCGGGACTCGACCACGCCGTCAGGTTCACGATGTCCCTGCTCTTCGAGACCAAGTTCTACCTGCTGTTCTCGTTCCTCTTCGGCTACAGCTTCACCCTCCAGATGGGCGCCGCCGAACGGGCGGGCGCCTCCTTCCGCCCCCGCATGCTGCGCCGCCAGGCCGGCCTGCTCGTACTCGGCCTGCTGCACGGCGCCCTGCTCTACTACGCCGAGATCCTGGCCCTGTACTCGCTGCTCGGACTGATCCTGCTGGCCTGCCGCTCCACGACACCGGCACGCGCGGTCAAGGTGGCGGCCTTCCTCCTCCTCACGATCAGCGTCGGCTGGCTCATGCTGGGCGCCGCCGTCCTCGCGGACGGCACCTCGAACGCCCCGGAGGACTCCGAAGCCGCCGACAAGCTCGCCGCGTTCGGCGGGGACGCCGCGGCGACCGCGGGCTTCCACTCGGGCCACCTCGCGGAGACCTTCCTGATCCTCGTCCTGGTCCAGGGCGCCAACGCACTCGCCATGTTCTTCCTGGGGTACGCGGCGGGCCGCCGCGAGCTCTTCGCCCGGCCCGACCAGTACCGCACGCTGCTCCGCCGCACCCTACTGATCGGCGGCCCCATCGGCCTCGCGGGCGCCGTCTTCTACGCGACCAGCGCCGCCTACGCCCAGGGTTCCGCCCTGGAGACCCTCGCCTTCGGCGTGGGCCAACTGACCGCCCCGCTGCTCACCGCCTCGTACGTGGTCCTCGGGCTCGCCCTGTTCCGCACCCGGCGGGGCGGTGCGGTGGAACGGGCGCTCGCCCCGCTCGGCAAGACCGCCCTGACGAACTACCTCCTCCAATCCGCCACCCTGGGCGTCCTGTTCACCGGCTACGGCTTCGGACTGGTCAACCGTCTCAGCCCGTTGACGGTGGTCGCCGTCGTCCCGCTGATCTACGTGGCCCAACTCCTCCTGAGCCACTGGTGGTTGCGCACCCACCGCTACGGACCCGCCGAATGGGCCCTGAGGGCGGTCACGGTGTGGCGGATGCCGACGTGGACCGCGAAGCGGTGAACGACGCCCCGCCGTAGCACCACGGGGCCGGCCGGACGAAACGACTGCTCCACCCGACTGCGTCAGGCCGCGTCCCGGCGCGGCGACGGGCGCCCGTGGGCGTCCGCGGGGCTATCTCTTGACGGAGAACGAACCGACGCACCGGGAGTAGCCCATGGGCCTCATCCACATCGAGCTGTTCACGACCCTGGACCTCGTCGGGCAGGCGCCCGGCGGCCCCGACGAGGACCCGGAGGGGTTCCCGTTCGGCGGCTGGCAGGCGCCCCTGATCGACGAGGTCGCCGGGGCACAGATCAGCGCCGCGTACCAAGGCACCGACGCACTGCTGCTCGGCCGGCGGACGTACGACATCTTCGCCGCCTACTGGCCGCACCAGGACGGCGACGAGTTCGCCGCCCTGTTCAACGCCGTCCCGAAGTACGTGGCCTCCCGCGGCCGGCCCGACCTCCCGTGGGCCGGGTCCGAGCTGCTCGGCCCGGACCTGGCCCACGCGGTGCGCGAGGTCCGCGACCGCCACGAGAACGTGAAGGTCGTCGGAAGCCTGGACCTCGTGCAGACCCTCCTGCGCGAGAAGCTCTTCGACCGCCTCGACCTGTGGCTGCACCCGATCGTGCTCGGCGTCGGCAAGAAGGTGTTCGCCGACGGCGCGGTGCCCACCAACGTCACCCTCCTCGCCCCGCCGGCCGCCACCCCGAAGGGCACCGTGCACCTGCGCTACGGGCTCGCCGACGGCACGCCCGCCACGGGGGACATGAGCGCACCCGACCGGATCAGCGGATCATGAACTCCCGGACGGCCTCCGCTCCGGCCCTGGTGTCGTAGAACTCCCAGACGTACCCGCCCAGTTTGCGGTCCTCGTCGGCAGGGGCGGGCTTGACCTTGACGACGAAGCTGCCGGTGCGGGGGCTGCCCTCGCGGTCCACGGTCAGCTGCGGGCGGCCCGGTTCCGTCCCGTACACGGGGGTCACCCGGTTGACGGTGGCGGTCCGGGAGGGCGCACCTTCCCGGCCCTGACCGTCCAGCGCCACGAGGTAGTACTGGGTCCGCCCCGCCTTCGCGCCGGTGTGCCGCCCGCTCTGCTCGTACGTCTCGATGTCCGCGGCGGCCGTCCAGCCGCCCGCGGTGTCGTCCGCGTCCGCGGGCAGGTCGAACGCGAGCACGCTGGCCCCGTCCTCGGGCTTGCCGGTCAGCGCCTCGGGGACCGGCACGTCGCCCGGGGCGGACCGCACGGCCGTCGTGCTCGCCGCCGCCGAGACGTTCCCCGCCGCGTCCACGGCGAGCACCCGGTACTGGGTCGGCTGCCCGAGCACCGCACCGCCGTCGTGGAACGAGGTGCCGGTGACGACCGTCGGGCCGTCCGGGTCCGGTGACCCGACCGGCGAGACGTGGACCTGGTAGCGCACGGTGTCGCGGGACGCGGACGCCTTCCAGGACACCCGGTTGCCCGCCGTGCTCCCGGTGCCCGTCAGCCCGGTGACGGGGGCCGGCGCGACCTCGTCCACGGCGACGACCTTCTGATCGGCGGTACCGGCTGACTGGTTGCCCGCCTTGTCATGGGCGCGGACCTCGTAGCACGGTGACGTTCACCGTCTTCTTCACGGTCCGGGACACGTCCCGCCAGAGGTCGACCTTGCGGACCCCGTCCACGTACACGCGGATGCCGTCGCGTGCCTCGGTCCCTCTCGTGGCGCCCGCCGAGTGGTGGGCCCGGCGGCGCAACAGTGCTGGTACCAAGATCCAGACCTACGAGGGGTCCCCTTGGATGTACCGCTGTGACCAGCCACGTTCCCGCTCCCCGCCCTCCGGGGGACCCGGGCCGCCACCTGGCTGCGGACCGGTGCCGTGACAGGGTGAAGAGGGAGCTGGACGGGGCACCCAACTGACCGATGGAGTGGTGATGGACCGCATGAAGGCCGTGACGCACGAGGGACCCGCCGGGCTCGCCGGTGTCGCCGTGAACGAGACCGCAGTGCAGCGCGCGGGCCCCGGTGACGTCCTCATCGAGCTGAAGGCGGCCGGACTCAACCACCGGGACCTCTTCGTCGCCGGTGCCCGGACACCGGCCGACGCCCCGCTGGTCCTGGGGGCGGACGGCGCGGGCCTCGTCGCCGAGACCGGAGCCGGGGTCACCGGCCTCGTCCCGGGCGACGAGGTGATCATCAACCCCACGCTGGACTGGGACCGCGCCGTGGAGGTCCCGGAGGTGCCCGGCATCCTGGGCGGCCCGACCCAGGGCACGTTCGCGCAGTACGTGGCCGTACCGGCACGCAACGCGCTCCCCAAGCCCGGACACCTGGACTGGGCGGAGGCCGCCGCCCTCCCGCTCTCCGCCGTCACCGCGTACCGGGCGCTCTTCACCCGCGGCGCCCTCGCCCCGGGCGAACACGTGCTGCTGCCCGGCATCGGCGGCGGGGTGGCGACGATCGCCCTCGCCATGGCCAAGGCGGCGGGCGCGACCGTCAGCGTCACCTCCCGCAGCGAGGACAAGCTCCGCCGGGCACGGGAACTGGGCGCGGACCACGCCCTGCGCAGCGACGCGGACTGGGCCGCCGCACTGGTGCGACCGGCCGACCTGGTGGTCGACAGCATCGGATCGGCGACGTTCGCAGCCGCGCTCGCCGCGCTGCGCCCGGGCGGCAGGTTCGTGACGCTGGGCGCGACGACCGGCGCGGACGTCACGCTGTCGCTGCGCGAACTGTTCTTCCGGCAGATCAGCCTGTTGGGGACCTCGATGGGCAGCGCGGAGGAGTTCCACGCGATGCTGGCGTTCGTCGCCGAACACCGTCTCCGCCCCCTCGTGCACCGGGCCTTCCCGCTGGCCGAGGGGGCACAGGCGCTGGCCGAACTGGCCGGCGGCAGCCAGTTCGGCAAGCTGGTCCTCACCGTGGAGTGAGGCGCGGGGAGATCCGCGAGACCCCAGCGGATCGCGCGCGTCGCGGCGGGTTCCGTGTCGGCTCCCGGTCGTAGGGTCGGATCCCGTGACCGAGGAGGACTTCCGATGCGCAGCGTGACCTACTCGATGAGCGTCTCCCTGGACGGCTACATCGTGGGGCCGGACGGCACCTTCGACTGGACGGCCCCCGACCCGGACGTCTTCCGCTTCTGGATCGACGAGATCCGCGGGGTCGACGTCCATCTGCTGGGGCGACGGCTGTACGAGACGATGCTGTACTGGGAGACCGCCGACCAGGACCCGTCGCTCGACGACGCGCAGCGCGAATGGATCGCGCTCTGGAACCCGCTCCCCAAGGTGGTGTTCTCCCGCACGCTGTCCACGGTGCAGGGCAACGCCCGCTTGGCCACCGGCGGCCTGGTGGCGGAGATCGAACGGTTGCGCGCCGAGCCGGGGGCGGGCGAGATCGCGATCGGCGGCGCGACGCTCGCGGCGGAAGCCGCCGGGGCGGGCCTGATCGACGAGTACCGGGCCATGGTCTACCCGGTGCTGGTCGGCGGCGGCGTTCCGTTCTTCCCCCGGCACGAACGCCGCGTGGACCTCGAACTGGTCGAGACCCGCACCTTCAGCTCACGGTTCGTCTACCTCCGGTACCGGGTGGCCCGCGGGGGGCGCGCATGAGCCGCGCCGTCCCCGGCGGAGGTGACCGACGCGGACGCCGGGTTCGCACCCGGCGTCCGCGAACGGGCTGACCGCGCTCATCGGTCCGCCGGAGACAGACAGAACTCGTTCCCTTCGGGATCGGTCAGCACGATGTTGTCGCTGTCCGGGTGCCGGGCCCGGACGGTCGCTCCGAGAGCGGTCAGGCGTCGGACCTCCGCCTCCGGGTCCGCGGCGCGCAGGTCCAAGTGCACACGGTTCTTCACCCTCTTGGCCTCCGGCACGAGCTGGAACCACAGACGAGGCCCTCCGTCGACCGTCTCCACGAGCACGGTGGGGTCGTCTTCGGTGCTGGTGATGCCTTCGGACCGCAAGCGGGCGAGTTCCGCCTCGTCATAGGGGGCGACGGCGTAACCGTCCAGAGCCGCCGCCCAGAAACGAGCCGTGGCCGCGGGCCGAGCGCTGTCGAAGACGATGTCGTGAAGTCGCGCCATGCCCTCATGATCCCTGCGCCCGGCGGCCGTTGTCACGCAGCCGTCCGCACACTGCCGAGCCCCGGCGGTGAGAGCCGCGCTGAGCTCAGCCCCAAGTCCTGCCAGCCGGTTCCTTGATCGTGCGGTTGATCCGGTTGAAGAAGTTGGTCAACGCGATCTCCAGGTTGATCGCGCCGATCTGCTCCTCGGTGAAGTGGGCGTTGACCTCTTCCCAGATCTCGTCGGTGACGCCCGGCGCACCGTCCTGGAGTCGGGTGGCGGCCTCGGCCAGCGCCAGGGCCGCGCGCTCCGCATCGGTGTAGAACGGCGCCTCGCGCCACGCTGCGACGTGGTGCAGCCGCTCGTCGGTGTCGCCTGCCTTCTTCCCTCCGGAGACGCTGGCGTAGACGCACGCCGAGCAGCCGTTGATCTGGCTCACGCGCAGGTGGACCAGCGCCAGCAGCTTCGGGTCGACGCCCCCGGCGGCGATCGCCTTCTGGAGGTGCTGGACCGCGGTCCACGTCTCGCGGTTGTTCGTGTTCTTGTTCTTGAGCCGGTTCTCCATGTGGGCGTGCTCTCCTTCATCGGGTTACGTTGCAGCGCCTGTGCGCGTCATCCCCATGACGGAGCAGCTTCCACGGAGGTAACAACATGGCCGGCACCCATCCCGCGGACCCGATCGTCGAGGCCTTCGAGTCCCACCGTGCCCGGCTCCGCGCCGTCGCCCACCGCGTGCTCGGATCACATGCCGATGCGGAAGACGTGGTCCAAGAGGCGTGGCTGCGTCTCTCCCGCCAGGACATCGACACCATCGACAACCTCGGCGGCTGGTTGACCACCGTGGTCGGCCGCATCAGCCTCGATGTCCTACGGTCGGGCCGGACGCGTCCAGAGGTCTCCTTCGACGACCAGCCGGCCGAGTTCACCGTGACGCTCGACGACGCTCCCGCTCCGGAAGACCTCGTGGTGGTCGGGGACTCCGTCGGCCTCGCGCTCCGCACGGTCCTCGACTCGCTGCGCCCCGACGAACGACTGGCGTTCGTGCTGCACGACGTGTTCGCCGTGCCCTTCGCGGAGATCGGCACCGTTCTCGGCAAATCCGCCGACGCGAGCAAAATGCTCGCCAGCCGCGCCCGCAGGAAGGTACGGGCCGCCCAGCAGCCGGCAAGCGCCGGAGGACAACAACGCGAGGTGGTGCAAGCCTTCCTGGCCGCAGCCCGCGACGGCCGGTTCGAGCGGCTGTTGCAGCTTCTCCACCCCGAAGTGAAGCTCACCGCCCACACCGCGAACGGCACGTTCGTCACGCTCGGGGCCACCGAAGTCGCCACCCGCGCGCGCGTGGCCGCCAGCGCGGCACGAGGACGTGCGGCGACCGTCAACGGCCGCCCCGGCGTCATCTCCTGGCGCGAAGACGGCACCCCCCTCTCCCTCCTCGCCTTCACCGTCACCGACGGTCACATCACCGAGATCACCGCCTTGGTCGACCCGGCCGAACTCGCGCTCATGGACCTGCCCGGCCCGGTGTGACTCCCCACCGGTGAAGGCCGCGCACCCTCCAAGGTGGGTGATCGGGCGCCGTAGCTTCCGGGCCGGGTTTCGAGGATCAGCGGGCGCGCCCTGCCACCCACGGGTCATCCGGACGTTCCGCCCAGGTCCCGGATCGCGACGATTGGCTCTGCGTTAGCTCACAGGTCGTCTACCTCCGCTACCGGGCGCCGTGGCCCTCGGCGGCGGCTTCGATGCGGCGGGCCAGTTCGATGTCGTGCTCGGCGACGAATCCGCCCAGGTCGCTGCTGCTGATGGTGACGTGGACTCTGCGGTAGCCGAGTGTAACCTCGGAGTGGTGCCCGAGGTCGTCCTGGATCGCAGCGATGTGCATGATGAACGCGGCACCCGGCACATGGGGAATCGCGTACGTGCGCTCGATCTTGCGGCCGTCCGTCGACCAGCCCGCCAACCCCGTGAGTCCGGCCTCGATCTGTTCCTCGGACAGTGCCTCTGCCACGGTCACACTCCTCCGCTCAGGTCCCGGATCGCGACGATCAGCTCTGCGGCGGTGTGGTTGCCGCGGTAGTGCGGATCGGAGAGCAGGTCGGCGAGGCGGCCCATGCGTTTGCCGATCCACGAGATCCGCTCCTCCCCGGACAGCGACAGCAGCGGCCGGACCGTCTCCGCCGCGCCCTCCACGTCCCTGAGCAACGCATGGGCCGTGGCCACGTACACCTGGGCCAACCGCTCGTCCTTCAGGGCCCGTTCTTCGGGTGGCGCTGCTCGCCATGCGGTGATGGCGCTCGTCGCGGAGACGATGGCGCGTCGGGCGTCCTGGTCGCCGTCGAGCCAGATGAGCGACGACCCGGTGTAGTACGACTGCTTCGCGACGCTGAACCCGAACAGCCCGGGGGCGTCCGCGCCCACGTGTTCGCGTGCGTGCTCCGCCAGGTTCAGCGACGCGTACGCGCCCCCGGGCGTCGCCCAGGTTGGCGAGGCACTGCGCCTCACCGCACCGCAATCGCGCCTCTCCCGTACCGTGCCCGGAGCCGGTCCACCGCAACCCGCGCCGCGCGTGCTGCAAGGCCAGCGGGTAGTCACCTTGGAACCGGGCGATGAGCGACTGCATACCGGCTGCCCAGGCGGCGAGGTCGAGGTCTCCGGCCCGCTCGGCACAGCGGACGGTGGCCTCGGCGTGTCGCATGGCCTCGGCCGGTGCGCCGAGGTCGAGTAGCGCGTAGGCCAGCACGCCGGAGAGACGCCCCACCGTCGAGTAGAGGTCCGCCAACTCGTCGGGTCGGTAGCGGTTTTCACGGATGCGCTGCAAAGTCGCTTCCCGCAGCACGTGAGCTCTCTCCGCCATGGGCGCGGGCGGCGTGGTGAGGTAGTTGACGGCGGTCTCCACAGCGCCCGCGTGGAGGTCTCCTATGTCCAGCTCCTCCAGAGCGTAGAGACGGGTCCTGTCGTAGTCCGTCCGCGCCGCCAGCTCAGCGGGCGAAAGCCCTGATCGGGCCCTACGGGTACGTGCTTCCTCGGAGAAGTCGGACACTTTGCCTCCGTCCGCCCGGTCTGTTTTCAGTCGGCGCGAGTACCGCTCACCTGATGCTCCGCAAGGATCCTTCGTACACCTCGCGAGCGACCGCGTTGGTCCGGTAGGGGCGGAGGCGACGGCTGATGTCTGCCACGAACTTGTCCACCGCACCCGATTGGAGCTCGGGGTGCTTCGAGAGCACCTGACTCCATGTGCTGCAAGCAAGTTCCACATGACCTAGCTCAAGTTGCCTCTCGGCCAGCATGGACTGGAAGCGCAGTTCGGTAACTCGCGAGTCGGTCGGTGCCCTCAGCTGAAAGTGCAACTTGAGGGATTCGACGCTACCGGTCAAGTCTCCCAACGAGTATCGAACCTGAGCGGTGTGGTACGCCAAAGTGGCCGGAGTGTACCCTCCCAGCTGGACTCGCCCGCTTCCGGCCGAGTCCATTGCCTTTTCCGTTTCTTTGATGCTGCGAAGCGCGGCGGAACGGTCCCCTGCGAGGGCGAAGCTGTGCGCCTGTTGGCCCGCCATGAAAGCACGCATGAGCGGCCCCGATTTCGGCGCGGCGGCAGCTGCTGAATTCGCCAGCCGGATGGCAGTAGATCCGTGCCCTAGGTCTGCTGCCTGAACCGACATTCCTCGGAGGACATGGCAGTACGTGAGGTAATCGCTGCTCGCGCCTGCCAGTTCCAGTGCCTTGGTGTAATACGTCTGAGCGAGTCCGTGCAGGCCCTCGTCCACTGCCATCCACCCGGTGATGTAACAGAGGAATGCCGCAGCAGTCATCATCGACTTGCGGACGTCTTCGGGGGCGTCTGCGCGAAGATAAGGGACGACGGTATTGGTCAAGAACGCTGCTGCCATCGGACGGGAGGGTCGGCCGCCGCGCTTGTTGTAGATCGCGTTCAATTGGTCGGTCATCTCGGTGACCAGCTCGACATCCGACATCCCGATGCGCGTAGTCGCGCCGGACTGTACGGATTCCATTCTCCCTATGACGTCCGGCCAGCCGGGAATGGTCAGTGCGACGGAGAACAGACTCACGGCACCGAGAACGCTACGGCGCCCGGGAAGCATGTCGGCGGTGCCCAGGTCGATCAGGGCGTCGACGGTACCTGCGCGCGCAGATTGATTGCCCGGATGGGGAAACCCCGCGTCGGTGTGGGTGATCGGGCGTCGTAGCTTTCGGGCCAGGGCTTCCAGGACGAGGGGGCGTGCGGCTTCCTTCGGCGTGCTGGTGCCGGCGATCCATTGGCTCACGGAGGGTTGTTGGTACTTGGTGGGAGTGCCGCGCTCTGTTCCTACGCGGTTGACCGCCCGCGCGAACTGGCGCGCCGTCCAGCCCGCCTCTGCGTGCAGTCGCGCCAGTCGTTCGTTCGGCGTACGGGTCGTCATGAGTCAACTCCCTTGCCCGGAGTAGTACTTATCGCGCTAATGCCCTGCTGATGAGTCAACGGTACCGCTCTGCGTGACGTGGCAGTTGCCTAGAGCGAACACAGTGTGTGAGACGGGACCGGAAGGGACTTCACAGCAGTCATGACCGATGACTCGCAACGCCAGACCGCCGCCGCGGCCCACGCGGACATTCGGCAGGGGGAGGGCGTGATGCGTGACGAACTCAACGTCGGTGACCTTGCCTACGACACGCGAAAGGGTGCTCTGGGGGTGGTCATGGACATGGACGCGGCGGCGGAGCCGGTTCGCTTCTCCCTCCGTCCGCCTGGGGGCGGTGTCGAGTGGGACGTCCACGGCGCCCACGTACGCCGAGCCACCGTTGCGGACCAGCTCCGGCCCGCTCTGGCCGAGGTGAACGCGCGCAGTCGAGAGGGCACGACATGGGGCTGACCAGGCCGTTCCGATACGTCCTGTGGACCCTGAAGCAGGTGGAGTCCCCCGGTGCGCGGGCCCACGTCCAGTGTGTCTCCGGGACCCCGAAGTGTGGGGCGGAGCCACCGATCAGGCCGGGGAAGTGGACCCCGGACAACGCCCACGCATGGGCGGAGGACCACATGCGGGCCACCGGTCACCGGCGGTACGACCGGGTCGTCTTCGACACCGTGCAGTGCGATCCGCCCGAGGGCATCGACCCGACGAACCTCGGGGGAGTGACCACATGAGGCGGCACCGGCCACTGATCTGCGGCGCCGTCCAGTCGCTCCCCCCGACCCTGGTGCTGGACGCCCTGACCGCGGCGTCCGTGGGCGACGAGCCGGTCGACGTGATGACCGACCTCCGCTGTGAGGTCGAGAAGGACCACCCGGCGCTCCACGCCGGCGTCGTGCGACTGCTCTACGGCTCCCGGCCCGAGACGGTGTGGACCCAGTGGGTGGACTGGCGGGCTCCGGCCAGGGTTCTGGTTCTGGGAGATTGTCCCGGGGAGAGGCGGGTGCCGTCCGGCAGGGACGACTGGTGCGGCCTGTTCGTCGACCACCCGGGAAGGTGCTCGTTTGACCTGGTCGATCCGGAACACGAGGCGTTCATGGCGGCCAACCCCGCGTACCGGCGCCTGTTCGCAGGAGGTGCCGCCGGTGGGAGCCACCCCGAGGGCCCGTCGCTGTGACTCCGGTCGGTCGCTCGGGCCCGGACAGTGCACCTGACAGGAAGGTTCAGAGATGGATCCGTGGATTCTGGGCGAATGTGACCACCAGTGGGTGGGCTGGAGCGGCAAGCTTCGCTGCCGTAAGTGCGGTGTCACGCAGCGCACCTGAGCCGTCAACCGAGGGGGGCGCCGTTCCGTGGCGCCCCCTGCTCACCACGAGAGGTGCACCGTGTCCGAACGCTTCCACTGGGACCAACTGCCCGCCGAACTGAGGGCAGTGGTGGAGGAACGGGCCGGTGAGGTGACCGGGATCGCACCCGTGGACGAAGGGCTGAACTGTTCGCTCGCGGTGGTGATCCGCACCCGCGGCGACGGCCCCCTGTTCCTGAAGGGCGTCCGCAGCTCCGACCCCGCCGGGCTGGACGGGCTGCGCTGCGAGGAGCGGGTCAACGAGCTCGTGCGCGGCGTCGGCCCGGCCGTCCGGCACCGCTTCGAGTCGGACGGGTGGCGGTGCCTGGCGTTCGCGCACGTCGAGGGGCGGCACGTCGACTACGAGCCCGGAACGGGAGATCTGGACGCGCTCACCCGGACCGCGCGCCGGATGTACGAGCTGCCGGCGCCGCGCGTGGCGCTCCCGGGGTTGGCGGACCGGTTCGCCGCGCACCTGCGTCCCGGCGAGGCGGACGCGCTCCGGGGCACGCACCTGCTCCACACGGACACCAACCCGCACAACGTCCTGATCGGCGCGTCCGGGGACGCGTACGTCGTGGATTGGGCCATGCCGGCGCTCGGGCCCGCATGGGTGGACGCCGCGTACCTGGCCACGTGGTTGATGACCTACGGGCACGCGCCCGAGGACGCGTTGGCGTGGCTGTCCGGCCTCCCGCACTGGCGGGAGGCGGACCGTACGGCGGTCGAAGCGTTCGTGAACGTGACTTGTCGCAGCTGGACGGCGCGGGTGGGGGAGAAGGACGCGCTGCTCGGCAACGCCCACTTCCGGCATCTGCTCGACGCGACGCGCCGGTAGGGGGCCACTCGACCGCGCGGCCCCGCACCACATGTGGCGCAATCAGTACCGTCGCGATGGGTTCCCGAGGTGGTACAGACCAAGTAGCTTCGAAGTGTCATGTACACGCGCTAGCGGCGGTGCGACCCCCACGGCACCCGGCCCGTACAGCGCCACCCCACAGCGCTACCCACAGCGTCACCCCACAGCGGCACGGCACCGCCGCCAGGCATCGCACCCGTCCGAGTCGAACGTTCAGCTGCTCCCGATTCCTCCCACATCGACAAGGGAGAGCCACATGTTCCGCAGACGAACCCCCACCGGAGACACCCCACACACCAGACGCCCCAGACGCACCGGCGCGACGAGAGCCCTCGGCAGGAGACGCGTGCTCGGCCGCCTCCGTGCCACCGCGCACGCGGCCGTCCGCACCTGTACCCCCGCCCGGCCGGGAACCCGCCCGGCGCACCGTACGAGCACCCGTCGGCCCCCGCGCCGGCTCCTCGCGGTCCTCGCCGTACTGGTCCTCCCGCTCGCGTCGATGACCGCACTCGCCAGCCCCGCGCAGGCGGCCGGGACCCTCACCGCCAGCTTCACCACGCAGAACAACGGTTCCTGGTGGAAGGGCACGTACGTCATCCGCAACACCGGCACCGCGCCGGTCACCGGGTGGACCCTCGCCTTCGACCTGCCGGCCGGGGTGTCCGTCAGCGGTCACTACCACGGTGACGCGACGGTCAACGGCAACAAGGTCACCGTCAAGAACGCGTACTACAACGCCACCATCCCGGCCGGCGGCACCAGCGAACCGTGGAGCTACTGGTTCGTGGCCAGCGGCCCCGTCAGCACGCCCACCGGGTGCACCGTCAACGGGGACAAGTGCGACGGCACCCCGGACGTACCGCCCACCGCGCCGGGAACCCCGTCGGCCACCGCCATCACCGCCCGCACCGCCGCGCTGACCTGGCCGGCCGCGAGCGCGGGTGACTACCCGGTGGCCTCGTACGAGGTGGTGAGCGGGGGCACCGTGCTCGCCACCTCCGACAGCGTCAGCGCGACCCTCACCGGACTGACCCCGGCGGCGAGCTACACGGTCACCGTCCGGGCGAAGGACAGCCGGGGCAACACCGGGCCGCCCAGCCCGGCGTTCACCTTCCGCACCGTCGATCCGGCGTCCGATCCGACGCCACCGACCGCACCGGGCAACCTCCGGCTGACGAGCAAGACCTCGTCCACCGCGCTCCTCGCGTGGAACGCCTCCACCGACAACGTGGCCGTCGCCGCGTACGACGTCTACCGGGGCGCCACCCTGGTCAAGACGGTGGCCGGCACGACCGCGACGGTGGAGGGCCTGTCGCCGGCCACCTCGTACACCTTCACGGTCAAGGCCCGTGACACCGCGGACAACGCGTCACCGGCGTCCAACGCGCTCAGCGTCACCACCGATGACGTGGCGGGGCCGGGGAACTACTACAAGGTCGGCTACTTCAGCCAATGGGGGATCTACGGACGTCAGTTCTTCATCAAGAACCTCGACACCTCCGGGGCCGCGGCCAAGCTGGACGTCGTCAACTACGCCTTCCAGAACATCGATCCGGTGAACTTCACCTGTCAGGCGGGCGTGACCAAGGGCGTCTCCGGCAACCCGCAGGACCCCAACGAGGGCACCGGCGCGGGTGACGCGGACGCCGACTACGCACGTCCCATGTCCGCGGCCCAGTCCGTGGACGGAGTGGCGGACGACGGCTGGGGCAAGCTGCGCGGCAACTTCAACCAGATCAAGAAGCTGAAGGCCAAGTACCCGCACCTGAAGTTCGTCGTGTCGCTCGGAGGCTGGACGTTCTCCAAGTACTTCGCGGACGCGGCGGCCACCCCGGCGTCACGGGAGAAGTTCGTACGGTCCTGCGTCGACGTCTGGATCAAGGGCAACCTGCCCGTCTACAACGGCGCGGGCGGCCCCGGCACCGGCGCCGGGATCTTCGACGGCATCGACCTCGACTGGGAGTGGCCGGGCGCCGAAGGGCACCCCGGAAACCACTGGAGCGCCGCCGACAAGGCAAACAACACCGCGCTGATCGCCGAGTTCCGCAAGCAGCTCGACGCGCTCGGCGGCGAGCACCGGCTGCTGACCGCGTTCACGCCCGCCGACCCGGCGAAGATCCAGGCGGGCTGGGACCTGTCGAAGATCTTCGAGCACCTCGACTTCGCCAACGTCCAGGGTTACGACTTCCACGGCGCGGGCAGCGACAACTCCTGGGAGCCGGGCCGCACCGGGCACCAGGCCAACCTGCGCAAGGACGCCCAGGACCCGTACCCCTTCGACTTCAGCATCGAGAAGGCGATCCAGACCTATCTCGACGCGGGGGTCAGTCCACGCAAGCTCACCGTCGGGTTCCCGTTCTACGGTCGCGGCTGGAAGGACGTCGCCAGCGGACCGGCCGGGACCAACGGCGAGTGGCAGACGGCGAACGGCGCGGCGACCGGGCAGTTCCCGGAGGAGGCGGGAATCCGCGGTTACCACAACCTGATCAGCAACTATCCGAACATGACCGTCTACCACGACGAACAGTCGGTCTCGACGTACGGGTACACCGGGCCGAACGGTCAGTGGTGGTCCTTCGACGACGCCTGGTCGATCGGGAAGAAGGCCGAGTGGATCAGAGCCAAGGGCCTGCTCGGGGCGATGGTCTGGGAGATGTCGGGTGACACCCCGAACGGCACCCTGATGAACGCCCTGCACACCGGGCTGCCGTAGGACCCGTCCGGCGCCACACGGGTCCGCCGGCGGTGTCCGGTGCACGCGATCGCGGGTGAGGGTCGCGCCGCACCGGACACCGCTCCGGCGCACCCTCACCGGGTCACCGACACGCTCGCGTCCGGCGCCTCCGGGGTGTCCGGTCCGGGCGGTGCGGGCGCTGCGTGCGGTGCGTCCGGGAGGTCGGCCGCCCGGACCCGTAGCGCCATGCCGAACTCCGCCCGGCCGCCCACCCGCAGCGCCACCGCCATCAACGGAACGACGAGCAGCAACAGCAGCGCCCCGAGCACCAGCCCCATCGTGGGGAACCCGGCCCGCTCCACCAACAGCCCCCCGGTCAGCGGCCCGCACGCGATGCCCAGCGAACTCGCCGCCCCCACCAGCACGGCCCACCGGCCCCGGTCGTCCAGGGCCGCGGCGAGCCCCGTGAGGTAGGCGAGGACGAACGGGTAGCAGGCGTTCCAGCCGATCTCCCCGACCGCGAAGGCCACCGGCCCCTCGGCCCGGGCGGCCAGGGCGATGCAGCAGGCGATCAGCGCCGTGCCCACCCCGATGGGCAGCGCCCGCCCCGGGCGCGCGCCCAGTGCGCCGGCGCCGGCGACGCCGAGCAGCCCCGCCCCCAGCGCCACCGCGAACACCACGCCGATCGCGACCTCGTCCAGCCCCGCTTGTTCGGCGCCGATCCGGGCGCTGACCCCCCACAGCGCGTTCTGCGCCATCGCCCAGAACACCATCGCGCCCGCCAACACCGGCCCCGAGTGGCGGTAGGGCAAGGGGTCCGGGTCCGTCGCGCCCGGCGCGGAGTCGAGGCCGGGCGCGTCGGTGAGGCGGGCCGTGGCGGGCAGCACCAGGGCGGCGGTCAGCGCGAGCACGGCGAACACCGGGGTGTGGCCGGGCCCGAGCCGCGGGACCGTCAGATACGCGGCGGCGGCCAGCGCGGACAGG
This sequence comes from Streptomyces sp. NPDC127068, assembly GCF_042724695.1. NCBI lineage: Bacteria > Bacillati > Actinomycetota > Actinomycetes > Kitasatosporales > Streptomycetaceae > Streptomyces > Streptomyces sp. NPDC127068. The sequence continues at coordinate 39,046 of NZ_JBHXEN010000042.1, forward strand.
CTCAGCAGGCCGAGCGTGCAGGTGCGGTGGGGGTCGCGCTGGCCGGCGATCCCGGCCGAGGCGACCGCGGCGGCGGTGCCCGAGCCGAGACCACCGGCCAGCGCGCCGAGCCCCGCGTACTCCACGGAGTCCGCGAGGGCGGCGGTGCCGTAACCCGCCAGGGCCAGCAGGAGTCCCGCCCGGGCGATCCGGCGCGGCCCGTACCGGCCGGCCCGTGAGGCGAGGAGCACACCCGCGCCCGCCGAGCACAGCAGGAGTCCGCTGCCGAGGGCTCCGGCCCGGGCGGGGGAGAGCGCGAAGGCGTCGCCGAGGCGGGCGACGACGGTGGGCAACAGGTACGAGGTCAACTGTCCGGCGGTGTACAGGGCGACGAACGGCGGTGCGGTGGGGGCGGTGCGGCGCAGGTGCACGGGCGCTCCGGTGGGCGTGCGGGCGAGCCCGGAAGGGGGCGCGCGGGGGGTCGGCCGGGGCGTGCGGGGCCGGTGCGCGCGGACATGTGTATCAATTCGTGCGGGGCCGGTGGGGGAGGCGGGGAAACCTAGCCGATGTGATCTAGGTCACATCATGGTGTTTGGGTGTTTGAGTGGAGGACTCGCGGGTATTTACCGCTGTTTCGCTGAGGTGTCTGGACCCTGCCGCCCCTTCGGGCACACTGGCCTGAACCCGCACCATTCAGGGGAGCGCATCGTGATCACGCACGCCGGACAGCCGCCGCAGGGACCCCGTACGAACGCCGCACCGCGGCCCGCCACCGCCGAAGACGTCCGCACCACCGGGGCCCTCCCGGCCGTGGTCGGCAGCCCGGGCCCGACCCCCGAGCCCGACTCCGCCGAGGCCGCACTGGAGCACCGGGACAACGCGACCCGCCCCCGCCCCCGGCCCCGGCACGACCCCCTCGCCGCGCTGCGCGCCCCCGACGACCCGCCCTGGGACGTCTACCTCACCGGACCCGTCTTCCTCGACATCATCTTCACCGGACTCGGCTCCGCCCCCGTGCGCGGCACCGAGTCCTGGGCCCGGGGCATGGGCTCCAGCCCCGGCGGCGTCGCCAACATGGCCACCGCCCTGGCCCGACTGGGCCTGCGCACCTCGCTGTCCGCCGCGTTCGGCGACGACCACTACGGCGACTACTGCTGGGACGCCCTCGCCCAAGGCGAGGGGATCGACCTCACCCCCTCCCGCCGGGTCCCCGGCTGGCACTCCCCGGTCACCGTGTCCATGGCCTACGAGGGCGAGCGCACCATGGTGTCGCACGCCCACGAGCCGCCCCCGGCCGCCGACGCCGCTGACCCCACTGACCCCACTGGCGCCACCGGCCCCGCGTGCCGCGCCCGGGCCGCCGTCGCCTCCCTCGCCCCCGGCATCCGGGACCCGTGGATCAGCGCCGCCGCCCGCACCGGCACCCGGCTGTTCGGTGACGTCGGCTGGGACGACACGGGCCGCTGGGACCTCGACGCGCTGCCCGACCTCGCGCACTGCGAGGCGTTCCTGCCCAACGCCGAGGAGGCCATGCGCTACACCCGCACCGACTGCCCCCGCGCCGCCGCCCACGCCCTGACCGAACGGGTGCCCGTAGCGGTCGTCACCCTCGGTGCCGAAGGGGCCTACGCCGTCGACGGGCGCACCGGGGAGACCGCCGAGGTGCCCGCCATCGAGGTCGAGGCGCTGGACCCGACCGGTGCCGGGGACGTGTTCGTCGCCGGCTTCGTCACCGGCACCCTCGCCGGCTGGCCGCTCGCCGACCGGGTCGCCTTCGCGGGGCTCACCGCCGCGCTCTCCGTCCAGGACTTCGGCGGCTCGCTCTCCGCGCCCGGTTGGACGGAGGTCGCCGCCTGGTGGCGCCAGGTGCGCGGTTACGGCCCGCAGAACCCGGCCGCCCTCGCCCGGTACGCCTTCCTCGACGCCCTGGAACCCCCGCTGCCCGCCACCGCACGGCCCTGGCCGCTGCGCCGGGCGGTCCCCACCATCGGGTTCCGCAGCACGGTCTGACGGTCCGGTGCGGGTGCCGGGAAAAGGGCTCGGTTCCCGCACGTGGTGCGTCGTACCCTGGGCAACAGAGGCGCCTCGCCCCGAGGCGTCCCGCCCGAGGAGGACGAGCAGGCCACAGAGCCGGCCCATGACGCAGACACCCACAGCCCACGCAGCGACGGAGGGTCGGGCCCGCGCCCGGTTCGCCGTTCCGGCCAAGCACCCGATGGTCACCGTGCTCGGTTCCGGGGACTCGCTGCTGCGCGTGATCGAGAAGGCATTCCCGGACGTCGACATCCACGCCCGGGGCAACGAGATCAGCGCTGTCGGCGACGCCAGTGAAGTCGCCCTGATCCAGCGCCTGTTCGACGAGATGATGCTGGTGCTCCGCACCGGGCAGCCGATGACGGAGGACGCGGTGGAACGCTCGATCGCCATGCTCAGGGCGAGTGAGAACGGCGAGGGCGACGGCGAGGAGACCCCCGCCGAGGTCCTGACCCAGAACATCCTCTCGTCCCGGGGCCGCACCATCCGCCCCAAGACCCTCAACCAGAAGCGCTACGTCGACGCCATCGACAAGCACACCATCGTCTTCGGCATCGGCCCCGCGGGCACCGGCAAGACCTACCTGGCCATGGCCAAGGCCGTGCAGGCCCTCCAGTCCAAGCAGGTCAACCGCATCATCCTGACCCGTCCCGCGGTGGAGGCCGGCGAACGCCTCGGCTTCCTGCCCGGCACCCTGTACGAGAAGATCGACCCGTACCTGCGGCCCCTGTACGACGCGCTGCACGACATGCTCGACCCCGACTCGATCCCCCGGCTGATGGCCGCCGGAACCATCGAGGTCGCGCCCCTGGCCTACATGCGCGGTAGGGCGCAGCCAGTGTTCACCAGGGTGCTGACCCCCGACGGCTGGCGGCCCATCGGGGACCTCCGTGTGGGAGACCTCGTCGTGGGGTCGAACGGCGAGCCGACCCCGGTCCTGGGTGTCTACCCCCAGGGGGAGAAGGACATCTACCGGGTGACCGCTCAGGACGGCTCCTGGACCCTGTGCTGCGGTGAGCACCTGTGGACCGTGCGCACGGCGTCGGATCGTCGGCGCGACAAGCCCTGGCGGGTCCTGGAGACCAAGGAGATGATCGGCAACCTCCGCGCGGCGCACGCCCGCCGCTACGAACTGCCGCTCCTCACCGCCCCGGTCCGGTTCCCGGAGCGCCCGGTGCCCATGGATCCCTACGCTCTGGGCCTGCTCCTCGGCGACGGGTGCCTCACCGGTTCCACCACCCCGTCGTTTGCGACCGGGGACCCTGAACTCGTCACGGCGCTCGAAGCGGCGCTGCCCGGAGTCTCCGTTCGCCACCGGGGCGGCCCGGACTACGTCCTGAACCGGATCGCCTCTCCCGGTGATGTGATCACCACGGAGAACCCGGTCACGGCCGCGCTCCGGAAGCTGGAGCTGTGGGGGAGCCGATCGAACACGAAGCTGGTGCCGGACGACTACCTCCAGAACACCCCAGAGGTGCGGCTCGCGCTCCTCCAGGGCCTCCTGGACTCCGACGGCGGCCCGGTCACGCAGGCCGACCGCACCTGTCGGATCCAGTACGTCACCACGTCCATCCTGTTGCGGGACGACGTCATCGCCCTCGTCCAGTCGCTGGGTGGGGTCGCCTACACCCGGCGCCGGGCCGCCGCAGGCCGCCGGCCGGGCTGGGCCGGTGGTCGCCCCGTCGAGCACCGGCACGACGCTCACATCGTGGACATCCGGCTGCCGGAGGGCATGGAACCCTTCCGGCTCCAGCGCAAGGCCGAGAAGTACCGGGTGTCCGGCGGCGGTCGCCCGATGCGATTCATCGACTCGATCGAGCCGGCGGGCCGCGAGGAGGCCGTCTGCATCCAGGTGGCCGCCGAGGACTCGCTCTACGTCACTGAGAACTACCTGCTCACACACAACACGCTCAATGACGCCTTCATCATCCTGGACGAGGCGCAGAACACGAGCCCCGAGCAGATGAAGATGTTCCTCACCCGGCTCGGATTCGAGTCGAAGATCGTCATCACCGGTGACGTGACCCAGGTCGACCTGCCGAACGGCACCAAGTCCGGGCTGCGTCAGGTGCAGGACATCCTCGAAGGGGTCGACGACGTCCACTTCTCCCGGCTCACCTCGCAGGATGTCGTCCGGCACAAGCTGGTCGGCCGTATCGTCGACGCGTACGAGAAGTACGACCGAGCGAACGGCACCGAGAACGGTTCCGACCGCGGCTCCCGCCCGAGCCGGGGCGGCCGAGGGAAGTAGACCAGCACAGCCATGGCGATCGACGTCAACAACGAATCCGGCACCGCAGTGGACGAGCATGCGGTCCTCGACATCGCGCGCTACGCGCTGGCCAGGATGCGCATCCATCCGCTCTCCGAACTGTCCGTGATCGTCGTCGACGCCGACGCCATGGAGCAACTCCACATCCAGTGGATGGACCTGCCGGGGCCCACGGACGTCATGTCCTTCCCGATGGACGAGCTGCGACCCCCGTCCAAGGACGACGAGGAGCCCCCGCAGGGCCTGCTCGGGGACATCGTGCTCTGCCCCGAGGTCGCCGAGCGACAGGGCCGCGAGGCCCCCACCGGGCACACCATGGACGAGGAACTGCAACTCCTCACCGTCCACGGAGTGCTGCACCTGCTGGGCTACGACCACGAGGAGCCCGACGAGAAGGCCGAGATGTTCGGGCTCCAGGCCGCGATCGTCGACGGCTGGCGCCAGGAGAAGGGCCTGACCGGCCCCTCCCCGGCGCCCACGGTCGCCTGAGCCGATGAGCGTTCCCCTCATCCTCGGCGCGGTCCTGCTGGTGGTCGTGGCGTGGCTCGCCGCCTGCGCCGAGGCGGGCCTCGCCCGGGTGTCCAGCTTCCGCGCCGAAGAGGCGACCCGCAGCGGACGGCGCGGCGCGGCGAAGCTCGCCCAGGTCACCGCGGACCCCACCCGGTACCTGAACGTCGCCCTGCTGGTGCGGGTGGCCTGCGAGATGGCCGCGGCGGCGCTCGTCACCTACGCCTGCCTCAACGAGTTCCACCAGACCTGGGAGGCGCTGCTCCTCGCGATCGGCGTGATGGTCCTGGTCTCGTACGTCGCGGTGGGCGTCTCCCCGCGCACCATCGGACGTCAGCACCCGCTGAACACGGCCACCGTCGCCGCGTACGTCCTGGTGCCGCTCGCCCGGATCATGGGGCCGATCCCCTCGCTGCTGATCCTCCTCGGCAACGCCCTCACCCCCGGCAAGGGCTTCCGGCGCGGGCCGTTCGCCTCCGAGGCGGAACTGCGGGCGCTGGTGGACCTCGCCGAGCAGGAGTCCCTGATCGAGGACGACGAGCGCCGGATGGTGCACTCCGTCTTCGAACTCGGCGACACCCTCGTCCGCGAGGTCATGGTGCCGCGGACCGACCTCGTCGCCATCGAGCGGTGGAAGACCATCCGGCAGGCCCTCACGCTCGCCCTGCGCTCCGGGTTCTCCCGCATCCCCGTCACCGGGGAGAACGAGGACGACGTCGTCGGGATCGTCTACCTCAAGGACCTGGCCCGCAAGACCCACATCAGCCGGGACGCCGAGTCGGAGCTGGTGTCCACGTCGATGCGGCCGGCGGCGTTCGTCCCCGACACGAAGAACGCCGGCGACCTGCTGCGCGAGATGCAGCAGGACCGCAACCACGTGGCCGTCGTCATCGACGAGTACGGGGGCACCGCCGGGATCGTCACCATCGAGGACATCCTGGAGGAGATCGTCGGGGAGATCACCGACGAGTACGACCGCGAACTGCCCCCGGTGGAACCGCTCGGCGACGGCCGCTTCCGGGTCACCTCCCGGCTCGACATCGGCGACCTCGGCGAGCTGTACGGGCTGGAGGCGTACGACGACGAGGACGTCGAGACGGTCGGCGGGCTCCTCGCCAAGGCGCTCGGCCGGGTCCCGATCGCCGGGGCCGAAGCCTCGGTCCTCCTCCCGGACGGGCGGCGCCTGCGGTTGACGGCGGAGTCCGCGGCCGGCCGCCGGAACAAGATCATGACGGTGTTGGTGGAGCCGCTGGGCCCCGGGGACACCGTCGGCCCGGCCGGGGAGTCCGGCCGGTGAGCCCGGAGGAGCTGCGCACCTTCTGCCTCTCCTTCAACGCCGCCGTCGAGGAGTTCCCGTTCGGCCCCGAGACCTCCGTCTTCAAGGTGCGGGGCAAACTGTTCGCCCTGTCCCGGCTCGACGGGCTCCCGCTGACCGTGAACCTGAAGTGCGACCCCGAGGACGCGGTGCGGCTGCGCGCGCAGCACCCCGAGGCCGTGCGGCCGGGCTACCACATGAACAAGCGGCACTGGAACACGGTGACCGTCGGCCTGCTGCCCGTGCCGGCGGTGCGGGAGCTGGTCGAGGACTCCTACGACCTGGTGGTCGCGGGTCTGCCGCGCGCCGAACGACTCCGGCTCGACCGGCCCTGAGACACCCGGGACGGCCTCTTGATCCGCCCCTTAAGCTGGGGCCCATGAGCGAGAGTGAACTGGGCGCCGAGGACCGCAAGATCGTGACCCTCGCCCGCTCCGCGCGGGCGCGCGGCGGGGTGGCCGAGGGGGCCGCCGTACGGGACGAGACCGGCCGGACCTACGTCGCCGGGCCGGTGGACCTCCCCTCGCTGCGGCTCAGCGCCCTGCGCACCGCCGTCGCCATGGCCGTCGCCTCCGGGGCCACCTCGCTGGAGGCCGCCGCCGTGGTCACCGGCGAGCTGACCGCCCCCGACGAGGACCTGGCCGCGGTGCGCGACCTCGGCGGCACCGGCACCCCCGTCCACCTCGCCGCGCCGGACGGGACGCCGCGCAGCACGGTCACCGTCTGACGCCCACGGGCCCGGACCGCCGGGGGCCGTCGGCCCGCGCCGGACGGGTGCGGTGCGGCGGCGCCCCGCCGATCGGGGACAATGGGCGTCATGAGTGCCCGTACCCCGTCATCCGAGCCCGCCGAGGCCACCCACCGGTCTGGCTTCGCCTGCTTCGTGGGGCGGCCCAACGCGGGCAAGTCCACCCTCACGAACGCGCTCGTCGGCCAGAAGATCGCGATCACCTCCAACCGGCCGCAGACCACCCGGCACACCGTCCGGGGCATCGTGCACCGCCCCGACGCGCAGCTGGTGCTCGTGGACACCCCGGGACTGCACAAGCCCCGGACGCTCCTCGGACAGCGGCTCAACGACGTGGTCCGCGCCACCTGGGCCGAGGTCGACGTGATCGGGTTCTGCCTGCCCGCCGACCAGAAGCTCGGCCCCGGCGACCGTTTCATCGTCAAGGAGCTCGCGGCGATCAAGCGGACCCCCAAGGTCGCGATCATCACCAAGACCGACCTGGTCGACTCCAAGACCCTGGCCGAGCAGCTGATCGCCGTGGACCAGCTGGGCAAGGAGCTGGGCTTCGAGTGGGCCGAGATCGTGCCCGTCTCGGCGGTCGGGGACCAGCAGGTCGGCCTGCTCGCCGACCTCCTGGTCCCGCTGCTCCCCGAGGGCCCCCTGCTGTACCCGGAGGGTGACCTCACCGACGAGCCCGAGCAGGTCATGGTGGCCGAGCTGATCCGGGAGGCCGCGCTCGAAGGGGTCCGCGACGAGCTGCCGCACTCCATCGCCGTGGTCGTCGAGGAGATGCTGCCCCGCGAGGACCGCCCCGCCGACAAGCCGCTGCTGGACATCCACGCCTTCGTCTACATCGAGCGGCCCAGCCAGAAGGGCATCGTCATCGGCCCCCAGGGCAAGCGGCTCAAGGAGGTCGGCATCAAGTCCCGCAAGCAGATCGAGGCGCTGCTCGGCACGCCCGTCTTCCTCGACCTGCACGTCAAGGTCGCCAAGGACTGGCAGCGCGACCCGCGCCAGCTGCGCAAGCTCGGATTCTGATCGGTCCGGCGCCGCCGAGGGGCGGCGCCGGTGCGGCCGGCGGGTCGGTCAGGGTGGACAGCCTCCCGGCGAGCACCCGCGCCCAGGCCCGGTAGCCCTGCGCCGAGGGGTGGAAGCGGTCGGACGACATCCAGGGCCCGGGGAACTCGGGCATCCCACCGGAGTGCAGGTGGTGGACGCGCCGGCCCCGTCGCGCCACCACGCGCAGCTGCCGGTCCAGCAGGGTGACGTACAGCCGCAGCGGCCCGCGGACCCACCGGGGCAGCACGTCGACCCCCCGCAGGTCGGGGAGCCCCGCGAAGACCACCGGCACCTCGGGCCCGAGGCGCAGCCGGATGTCCCGGACCAGTCGCTGCGCCTCCCGCCGCAGGGCCCAGGGGCTCCGTAGCCGCATCGCGTCGTTGGTGCCCGCCATGACCACCACCAGATCCGGTGTCCACCGGGTCATCGGGTCGGTGAGTCCGGACAGCAGGTGCTTGCGCAGCGTGCACAGCGTGGCGCCCGAGCGGGCGGACACCCGCCAGGAAACGGCCCGTCCGGTGATCGCCGTCAGTGCGGCGGCCAGTTCACCGGGCAGCGCCTCGCGCAGCACGGGGGCGCCCACGCCGGCGGCGACGGAGTCGCCGACCACCGCCATCCGCAGCGCGGGTTCCGGGGACCCGGTGGCCGGTGCCTCGATGACCCCGCTGGTCTCCCCACCGGCCTCGGGCAGCCGGGTCAGGTGCTTGCGGAAGGCCCGCGTACTCCGCGTCAGCATGACAAACCCCTCGTGTGGTGTCGGTCGTCCAGGACGTGCCGGTGTTCCGGACCCGGGCAGGCCCGTGTCCGGTCCCGGGTGATCACCTCCACCCATAACACCGTTATCCACATAACAGCGTTATAGTTCGGCTGTGTCAACTGACGATCGCCGGGCCCCCCTCGACGTACGCCGCCGCCTCCTCGACCAGGCCGCGCGGGTGCTCGCCGAAGAAGGCGCGGCGGCGCTCAGCGTGCGGCGCCTGGTCAAGGCCGTCAACACCTCGACGATGGCCGTCTACACCCACTTCGGGTCCATGCCCGGTCTGGTCCGCGCACTGATGACGGAGGGCTTCGACCGCTTCCACGGACGGGTCGCCCGGGCCGCCGCCGCCCACCCCGACGACCCGGTCGCCGAACTGGCCGCCCTGTGCCGCGCCTACCAGGACTTCGCGCACGACGAACCCGACGTCTACGCGGTGATGTTCGGCGGTACGGCGTTCGCCGGGTTCGCCCTCACCGAGGAGGACCGCAGGCTCGGCATCCACGTACTGCGCCCGCCCCGGGACGCCATCCGCCGCTGCCTCGCCGCGGGCCGCTTCCGCGCGGACGGTGACCCCGACCTCCTGGTCCGCCAACTCTTCTGCCAGATGCACGGACTGGCCCAACTCGGCCGGGCCGGGTACATCGCCGGCAGCTTCGGCCCCCCCGAGGTCCTGCACGGCATGGTCCTCGACTTCGTCCGGGCCGCCGGCGACCGCCCGGGCGGGGCGGAGACCTCCGTCGCGGCCGGGCTGGGCACCGGGGGAGCGGCAACGGACTGAGCGCGGGGCCGAGCGGCCCCGGACCGGGCGCCGCGGGTACGGTGCCGGACCGGGCGCCGCGGCGAGCAGAGCCGGACCGGGCCCGCCGCGCGGCGGTTCAGCGCGGCCAACCTCCCGCTGCGGCCGTGGCGCCGGCGAATGCGGCGAAGGTCCGCGGCGGACGACCGAGAGCACGCTGCACCCCGTCGGACAGATACGCGTCCGCGCCCCTCCTGAGCGGTCCGACGATCTCCGCGAAACCCGCGGCGTCCGCCGGCGACCACCCCTCCCGGACGAGTTCCGCCACGTGCTCCTCGACCGAGAGCGGCACGTAACGGACCTCCCGGCCGGTCGCCCCGGAGATCGTGGCGACCACCTCGGTGAGCGTCAACGCCCGTGGCCCGGACAGTTCGTAGACCTGCCCCGCGTGCCCGTCCTCGGTCAGCGCGGCCACCACCACCGCGGCGATGTCCTCGGCGTCGACGAAGCTGGCCGCCCCGTCACCGGCGGGCAACCGCAGCTCACCGCCGCGCACCGCATCGGCGAAGAACCCCTCGCTGAAGTTCTGCGCGAACCACCCCGGCCTGCTGATCGTCCACTCCAGACCGCTCTCCCGGACGGCGGCCTCACCGTCCAGCATGCCGTCCAGGATTCCGCTGTCGTCCTTCGCGTAGTGCGGATCGTCGATGCCGCGCCCGGAGGCCAGTACCACCCGCCGCACCCCGTGCCGCGCCGCCCGCTCGACGAACGGGCGCACGAGCTTCGTGCCGTCCAGCGGCACGAGGTAGACGGACCGCACTCCTTCCAAGGCGCGGTCCCAGGTGGTGCGGTCGGTCCAATCGAAGGGGTGTTCCCCGTGCCGGGCCGCCGCCCGCACCGGCACTCCCGCGGCCCGCAGTTGACCGACGACACGGCGACCGGACTTGCCGGTCGCCCCGGTGACCAGAGTTGTTTGTTCAGACATGACCCCAGTCAACCGACGGACACCGGGACGATCCATGGCAAGAAAGCTCCCACTGATGTCCGTGCGTCTACAGTGAGGCGATGGACGCCGTGTCGGAGGTGTTGGCGGGGGTACGGGCGCGCGGCGCCGTCTTCCGGCGGACGATCGTGCGACCGCCCTGGGCGCTGCGGATCACCAGCGGCGCCCCGCTGACGCTCGCCGCGATGCTGCGCGGCCGGGCCTGGATCGTGCCCGACCGGCAGGAGCCGGTCCCCGTCGGCGTGGGGGACATCGCCGTCGTCCGCGGCGACGTGCCCTACACGGTGGCCGACGACCCCCGGACCGCACCGGAGCTGACGGTGACCCGCGCCGACTACTGCCCGGGCGCCGCGGGCGTGGAACGCGCCCCCGGGCCCGACCGGACCTGCGGAACACCGGCCGCGGAGGCCGCCGTCCTGGTCAGCGGGGCGTTCGAGCGCAGGGGGGAACTCAGCGAACGACTGCTCCGGGCCCTGCCCCCCGTGCTGGTGGTACCGGCCGGCGCCGGCCCCTACCCGTCGGTGGCCGCCCTGGCCGAGGAGGTCACCAGGGACCGACCGGGTCAACAACTCCTACTGGACCGGCTGTTGGACCTGATGCTGGTCTCCGCGCTGCGCAGCTGGTTCGACGACCCGGACGCCCGCCCGCCGGCCTGGTGCCGCGCCCTGGACGACCCGACCGTGGGCACCGCACTGCGGTCGCTGCACGACGCCCCCGCCCGCCCGTGGACGGTGGCGGACCTGGCGGCCGAGGCGGGAGTGTCACGGGCGCTGCTCGCCCGGCGGTTCACCGCGCTGGTCGGCGAACCGCCGATGTCCTACCTCGCGAACTGGCGGGTCGCCCTGGCGGCGGACCTGCTGCGGGAGACCGACCACACGGTGGACACCGTCGCGAGGAAGGTCGGCTACTCGGGTGCCTTCGCCCTGAGCGTGGCCTTCAAACGGCTGCGCGGCACCCGGCCCAGCGATCACCGGAACCCGGAACCGGAGTGGCGCGCCGGCTGAGTCCCGCTCAGGTCCAGACGGTGCACCCCTGCCGCTCCAGTCGGGACAGCAGCGGCAGCGCGGGGTCGACCCCGTTCCACCGCAGGTCCAGCCGTTCCAACGAGGGCAGTTGGGCGAGCCAGTCCGGCAGCGCGCCGAGCCGGTTGCTCCGTAGGTCCAGCTGCCGCAGCAGCGGAAGTCCGGCCAGACACGCCGGTACGTCGACGAGGGCGTTCTCCCGGAGGTCCAGGTGGCGCAGGGAGCGGAGTGCGGCGATCGACGGCGGCAGATGGGCGACGGCGTTTCCGCGGAGCCGGAGTTCCCGCAGGTCGCGCAGTCGGCCGAGCGTGTCGGGCACCGTGGTGAGTCGGTTGTGCTCGGCCCGCAGTTCGACGAGGCCGGTCATCGAACCGAGGGCTTCGGGCAGGGCGTCCAGCCGGTTCCCGCCGACGTTGAGGTAGCGCAGTCGGGTCAACCGGCCCAGCGACTGCGGAAGTCGGGACAGCCGGTTGTCGTGCAGGTAGAGGCAGTCGGTGAGCCCCGACAGCTCACCCAGCTCCTCGGGCACCGTGGTGAGCGCGTTGTGGCCCAGGTCCAGGGTCCGCAGTCGGTCCAGCCTGCCGACCTGCGGAGAGAGGGTGCTGAGTCCGTTCTCCGCGAGGATCAGCACGCGCAGTTCGGTGCGTCGCCAGATCGACTCGGGCACCTCCGCGAGCCCGTGGCGCCACAGGTTCAGCGTGTGGCCGCGGTCGTCGCTTCCCTGCGGTGACGACACAGCGGTCACTCCTGTTCCTCGGGGCTGGCGGGCTGGCGGGCGTTTCGGGCGGGCGTCCGGCCGAGCATACGGCCCGCCCGGCCGCCCCCGTCCGCGCGGCTCCACGGTCGTGACGCGTTCAGACGCCGTCCGGGACGAGGACCACCTTGCCGGTCGTCGCCCGCGCCGCGATCGCTGCGTGCGCCGCGCCGGCCTGCGACAGCGGGAAGGTGTGGAAGGAGGGCGTCACCGTCCCGTCGGCGGCGGCGGCCAGCGCACGGGCCTGGTCGGTGCGTGCGTCCCGGCCGCCCTCCAGCATCAGCGCCAGGGCATCGGTGAAACTCACTCCCCGCTCGCGCAGTTCCGCCTCGTCCGGCCGGAACTCCTCACGTGACGAGGCCCCGATGCTGAGGTACCGCCCGCCCTTCACCAGGAGCCCGAAGGCGGCCCGGCCCTTCTCGCCCTCGACCCCGTCCAGCACCACGGTGACGCGATCGCCCAGGGCTTCGCGGACGACGTCCGGCCAGTCGGGACGTTCGTAGTCGACGGCCAGGTCGACGCCCAGCTCCCGTACCGTCGCCGTCTTCGCCGGTCCGCCGGCCGCGCCGATGACGGTGGTGCCGATCCGGCGGGCGAACTGGAGGGCCAGATAACCGACGCCGCCGGCGGCCGAGGTGACCACGAGCACGTCCTCGCTGGTGAGGGCGGCGGCGTCGAGGAGGCCCACGGTGGTGGTGCCGGTGACGACCATGGCGACGGCGGCCTCGTGGCCCAGCCCGTCCGGGATGCGGTGCAGGGCCGCGACGTCGGCGACGGTCAGTTCGGCGTAACCCCCCGGCGAGCTGTGCGCGGTGACCACCCGGGCCCCCACCCAGGTCGGGTCCACCCCGGACCCGACCGACTCCACCACGCCGGCCACCTCGCCGCCGAAGACCGCTGGGAGCTCGGGGAGCGGCGGACCGATCGGCAGTCCCTCCCGCATCGCCGTCTCGATCTGGTGCACCCCCGCGGCCCGCACGGCGATGCGGACCTGACCGGGGCCCGGCACGGGGTCGGGCACGGTCTCCAGACGGAGGTTCTCGGGGGGACCGAACTGGCGGAGCACGACGGCACGCATGGGTGTTCCTTCCGCAGGAGTCGAACGGGATGACTCCATCGTCCGACCTCAACTCCACTTCAGGTCAAGCGCGCTGTGTCGCACGGCGGCCGTTTCCGCGGCGCAGCCCGCCCGGTTGGCCGTCGAGTGGGCGTCAAGTGGCTGACCGGACAGGGGTCCGCTCCGTCCGCTAGGTCTCGTTCTCCCTGGTCACTCCCGTGTTGTGCCGGTCAACTCCGTCCAGCGAGCGGTCATTTCTTGCCATTGAATGGTCCAGACCTTTACTGTCCGCGGCTACGGACCACGTTGACAGGAGGGTCGCTCCCATGGCGATCGACATAAGGCCGCGCACGACGTGGGCGGAGCGTGCGGCTGCCACGAACAGTGGGCAGCTGAAGGCTCTGGAACTGATCAACGGACTCGGCATGGACCACCGCACGGCCGGAGAGGTCGTGCGGCAACGCATCGCGGCCACCCGGGAGCCCGTCCAGGGACGCGAGTGGTCGCCCTGGAAGGGCGGGGTCTTCATCCACCACATGGGCCCCCTCTCCTTCTCGCCGAACTCGGAGGCCGACTGCATCGAAGGGGTCGCCGAGATCTGGCACAAGCACATGAGCGAGGGCTACGGCGACATCGCCTACAACTTCCTCGTCTGCCCGCACGGCAAGATCTACGAGGGGCGCGGCTTGGTCCGCGGCGAGGCGAACGGCGGCGACGCGCCCCCCACCGCCCGCACCAAGCGGGGCGAGATCTGGGTCAACGGGGTCGGCGCGGTCGGCCGCAACGCCGGCTTCTACTCCGTCCTGGGGATGATCAGGGCGTGGAACCAGCCGACCCAGCCCATGCTGAACTCGATCAAGAACCTGATCGGGCACCTCCAGGGGGACGTCAGCTCCCAGGTCCGGGCCGGCGGGCACATCCTCCCGCACTCCGAGGGGGACCACACGGAGTGCCCCGGCAACCTCACCCCGTACGCCAAACTGGGCTCGGCCATCGACCCCGGACGGCCCGCGCCGCAACAGGCGGTGTCGATCGTCCCGCGCGTGGGATGGGGCGCCCGTCCGCCGCGGGGCGAGTACCCCGTGCCGCTCTCCCAGCGCACCGGCTTCGCGGTGCACTACTCGGCCGGTCCCCCCACCCAGTCCGTGCGGGCCATCCAGAACTACCACATGGACGGCAGGGGTTGGCCGGACGTCGGCTACAACTTCCTGGTCGACCGGTTCGGTCGGATCTACGAGGGGCGCGGCTGGCTCAGCATCGGCGCCCACGCCACCGGCCACAACACCACGCACATCGGAGTCTGCTTCATCGGCAGCAACGGGGACGCCACCCCGGCGGCCAAGAACGCCATCCGCGCGCTCTACCACGCGGCCAACCGGCACACCGGCCGCACGCTCCAGGCCACGTACCACGGTGCCATCGGATCGACCGCCTGCCCCGGCGCCGATCTGCGCAACTGGGTGATCAGCGGCCTCGCCGGGGACAACGTGCCCATCGAGGGCGGCGGGACCCCCGGGACCGGAGCCGGCACCACCCACGTCCGCTCCGCCTCCGCCCAGCAGCACGCGGTGAACCTCCTCGGTCACACGCCGCTGCTCGTGGTCGACGGTTCCCTGGGCCCGCTGACCCTGGCCGGCGTGCGCTGGCTCCAGCGGAAGGTCGGCGTGGCGGCCGACGGGAACTGGGGCCCGCTCACCGAGGCGGCGTACGTGGCCCACATCGGCGGCGGCACGGGCGGCGGGGTGACCCTCTACCGGTCCGTCGCGGCCCAGCAGCGCGCCGTCAACGCGCTCGGCCACACCCCGGCGCTCGCGGTCGACGGTTCCTTCGGCCCGGCCACCTCCGCGGGGGTGCGCTGGCTCCAGACGAAGATCGGTGTCGCGGCCGACGGGAACTGGGGCCCGGCGACGGAGAAGGCGTACCTCACCCACACGGGCGGGGGCGCCAGCTCGGGCGGGGTCACCACGATCCGCTCGGTCACCTTCCAACAGCACGCGGTCAACGGCCTCGGCCACACCCCGGCCCTCGTCGTGGACGGCTCCTTCGGCCCGCTGACCCTCGCCGGGGTGCGCTGGCTCCAGACGAAGATCGGAGTGGACGCCGACGGCGCCTGGGGCCCGGACACCGAAGCCGCCTACGGCAGGTGGGCCGACGGCGAACGCCTCGTCGTGGACGGCAGCTTCGGCCCGGCCACCGTCTCCGCCACCCAGCGCGCGATCGGCGTCACCCCGGACGGCGTCTGGGGTCCGGAGTCCAAGCGGGCGCTCCAACGCCACCTCAACACCTGGTCGGCCGCCGGCCTCGTCGTCGACGGCTCCATCGGCCCCGGGACCGTCAAGGCCCTCCAAGCCCACCTCAACACGATGATCCGCGCCGGACTCCCCCTCGACGGGTCCTGGGGACCCGCCACCAACCGAGCCCTACAGACCGCACTCAACCTGGAGAAGTTCTGATGGGACAGCACCTGAACCCGCCGGCGGACCAGCGTCCGGAGCCGTCCGTCGAGCCGTCGACCGCCGCTTCCCGGCGGACCGTCCTCGCCGGCGGCGCCCTCGTCGCGGCCGGTCTGGTCGCCGCGTCCGCCCCGAGCGTCACGGCGGCCACCGGGCGGCTCCCCGCCGGGACCGCCGGCCCGGGCGTCCTGCCCGACTTCACCCCGGTCCCGGCCGGGGACGCCGACGCGCTCGTCGTCCCCGAGGGCTTCCGGGCGGACCCCGTGGCCCGCTGGGGCGAACCCCTGACGACCTCCGCCCCGCCGTGGCGCCCCGGACGCATCGCCGCCGCCACCGAGCAGGCGCACCAGGTCGGCAGCCACCACCACGGAGTCGCGTTCCTGCCCGCCGCCCCGGGCGGCGACGGCCGCCCGCACGGCCTGCTGGTCCTGGCCCACGAGTCCGCCGACGCCGCGCTCACCCGGGGCGCACCGCGCACCGCCATGACGGCCCAGGGCGTGACCGTGGTGGCCGTGGCCGCCGGGCGCACCGCGGCGGACGCCTGGCGGACCGTGGACTCCCGGGCCAACCGACGGATCACCGCACACACCCCGGTCCGGCTCTCCGGCCCGGCCGCGGGCAGGACCCCGGCCCGCGGCGTACTGGCCCCCGGCGCGGTGGACGTCACCCCCTGGGGCACGGTGCTGGTCGCCGAGGAGAACGCCAACGCGTTCTTCGGCACCGACGACCGCAGTTGGCGCCGCTCCGAGGGCGACGTCCGCCACGGGTTCAGCGCCGACGGCTTCGGACACCCCTGGCACACCGAGGACCCCCGGTTCGACCTGGCCGACCGGCGCTCCCACCCCGAGCACTACGGGTGGATCGTGGAGGTCGACGCCCGTGACCCCGCGGCGGAGCCGGTCAAGCGGACCGCGCTCGGGCGCTTCGCGCACGGCAGCGCCACGGTGTCCGAGGCGGCCGGACGGATCGTCGTCCACAGCACGGACGCCGAGGACGGCGAGTACGCGTACCGCTTCGTCGGCTCCGCGCCCTGGCGCGAGCTGCGCGCCGCCGGCCGGGACCCCTTGGACCACGGCACCCTCCACGTGGCCCGGTTCGCCGCGGACGGCACGGGTTCCTGGCTGCCGCTGACGTACGGACAGGGGCCGCTGACGTCCGAGAACGGTTGGCGGGACCAGGGCGATGTGCTCCTTCGGGCCCGGCTCGCGGCCGATGCGCTCGGTGCGACCCCGCTGGCGCGGCCCGAACGGGTCGCCGTCGACCCCCGCGACGGCGACGTCTACCTCGCCCTGGTGGGCGGCGACGGCGGCACCGTCTGCGGTGGCGAGGTCTGCGCCGCCGGCGCCCCGGGCACCGGTGCGCACGGCGAGATCCTGCGCTGGCGCGGCGCGGACGGCGACCCGACGGCGGTCGAGTTCCGCTGGGAACGGTTCCTCGCCGGCGGTGCACGGGACGCGGCGCCGGAAGGGGCCTTCGCCCACCCCAAGGGCCTGTGGTTCGACGGCGAGGGGCGGCTGTGGATCTCCACCGGCATACCCGGCCGCCATCTGGGCGGACCCGACGGGCCCTACCGTTCGCTCGGCAACAACGCCCTGTTGGCGGCGGACCCCCGCACCGGAACGGTCCGCCGGTTCCTCACCGCACCGCGCGGCGCCGAGGTGACCGGCGTGGCCGCCTCGGCCGACGGCCGCACGCTGTTCGTCAACGTCCAGCACCCCGGCCAGCGCACCTCCGCCTGGGGTGCGCCGACGGCGGACGACCCCGGGGCCGTCAGCACCTGGCCGGACGGGCGGGGCTCCCGCCCCCGCTCGGCCACCGTCGCGATCCGAAGGACCGGCCCCCGCAACGGCTGAGGCCCACCCGGCCCCGGACCGCATCGGTCGCGGGGAGGAGGTCAGGCCCTCCGGACGTTCACGGGCCCTCGGAGGTGCCCGGTGCGGGGCGCTTCGTGCTGGAGGAACCCGGGGGCGTCGTGCCGTCGCCGAGCGGCGCCATGTTCCAGTGGTCCTCGTCCCAGACGAGGACTTCGCGGACGTCGACCGGCTGCCGGTCCTTGCGGGCCGAGCCCTTGATCCGGACCTGGTAGACCCCCTCCAGCTCACTGCGGTGGCTCCAGGTCACCCGCCAGCCCTGCCCGCCGTACTCCGTGAGCCTGGCCCGGGCGTCCTGCTCGCCGTGCGGCGGTCCGAGCAGCTTCGCGAGCCCTTCGGCGTCCCGGGCGTTCAGCTCGCTGACGTAGCTGGTCAGGAAGGTGTTCAGGGCGTCGGTGTCGGGTTCGCGCGGCCCGCCGCCGCCACCGGAGGAACATCCGGTGGCGGCGGCGGTCACCCCCAGGGCCAGCGCCAGGACGGCCAGGACGCGGGGCGTCCGGCGGGAGCGGAGAGGGTGGGCGGAGGTCACGTCACGTCCTGTGCGCGTAGTACGTGGCCTTGGGGTACTGCTTGACGATGCTGGCCATCGACCGGCGGTAGGTGTCGGAGCTGTGGTACGTCAGGTACGGCTGGCTCTTGGCCCGATGAGTGGTGATCATCGTGTGGTCCTTGCCGTTCTTCCGGTCGAAGTCCATCTGGAGCACGTCGCCGTACCCCATCTGGTAGACGTTGCCCAGGATTGACGTCCGGCCGCTCTTCTTGGCGAAGGTCGCCCAGTGGTTCACGCTGGTCCAGGAGTACGTCTGGTTGAGGGAGTTGTACCACCAGTACTTGGCGTTCTTGTACCAACCGGACTTGTTCTTCCAGCCGCCGGCCCGCAGCGACTGGCTGACGAAGTTGGTGCAGTCGCCGCCCTTGCCGTTGAACTTGCGGTAGGCCGAGTTGTAGTTCTTCCAGTACTTCTCCGCGTACCGTGCCATCGCGGCGTAGTCGTACCCGGCCATCGGCGTGACGACGCCGCTCTGCGGGGAGTCCTTCCGGGCCGCCGCGAGATCGGCGGCGGTCGGAGCGGCGACGGCGCTGACCGGCTTCTCGCCGGTGCCGGGCGGCACGTCCGGGACGTCGTTCGGGTCCTCGGTGCCGTCCTCGACGGTCGGCTCGTCGGCGGGCTCCGGCGTGTTCAGGTCCGCCGGGTCCGTCACCACCACCTGGTTGATCGGGGCGGGACCGCTCTTGTTCACCGGGTCGGCCGCGGTGAGCGCCCAGGTGCCGTCCGCGGCGAGGGCGTAGACGAACTGGTGCTCGGCCCGGAACTCGGTGGTGGGCGGCTCGTCACCGTGGATCTTCTTGTAGGTGAGGGCCGTGTCCTCGGTCAACTGGACCGTGGCGGTGCCACCGACGACGTCGATCGAGTCGACCGCGGTCGTGGTCTGGGCGGCGGTGTAGGCCTCCGAGACCTCGGCCAACTCCGACTTCAGGTGCTGTAGTTCACCGACGGTGGCGTTCTCTTCCCGTGCGGAGGCGGCGCTGAGGTGCACCGGTCCGCGGGTGCGGGTGGCCAGCGGGGCGGTGAGGGCGGCCGGTGTGCCCGGGGTTTCCAGGAGCGCCGCCGTGCGCCGCTCGATGACCGCCTTGGCCACGTCCGCGAAGTGCCGTGCGGTCTCCTCGCTCACCGCTGCTGCCGAGCTGCCCGATGCCGGTGCACCCGCCGGGACCACCGAGGGCCCGGCGGCCACCGCGGTACCGCTGGTCAGTGCGGTTGCGGTGATGCCGACTACGGCGAGTGTGCGTAACGAGGTCGTTCGGGATTGCTTCGTTCGCGTCATGAAACGTACCCCCATACACAGCGCCCCCCCGTGGAGCGCTTGACCCAAGAATCACGTAAGGCACGGGAAAACGATGGACAGTTTCTTGCCCATCCTTGGCCGGTCTCTGATCGCTTGAGCCCCGGATCGGGGTGTTTTGGGGTTGTTCCTGAGGGATCGTGCCCGCGGGGGCCGAACAGTTCGGGCCACTGGGCGCCCCCGCGCCGCACGGTCTAGGCGCCCTCCTTGAGGACCCGTCGCACGAGTTCCCGCTGGGCGTCGGTGAGCCGCGGGTCCGCGCAGTACGCGGTGCGGCCGTCGACCGTGATGCGGTAGCTGAAACCGTCCGGGACGCCGGTGCCGGGCGCCGAGCGGGCACCGGTCAGTGCCCGCTCGGCCAGGGCGTGCCACACCTCGGCGTCGGGGCGGGCGGTGGTGTCCACCTCGGCCCGCCGCTCGATTCCCGCGAACCCTCCGGTCCGCCGCACGACGATACGCATGCCCCTTCGCCTACCCCGTGGTCAGCCCGTCGGAACACCCACCGACGACCACGCCTTCGTCACGGCTTCCAGCTCGGTGCCCGCGCCGTACCGCGACCGGGCCGCCGCCAGGGTCAGCCGGGCGAACTCCGAGAAGTCCGCGTCCGGGGTCAGCTCGCCGCCGGTCAGCGTGTCGTACCAGATCTGGCCGGCCCGCTCCCAGGCGTTCCCGCCCAGCTCCGTGGCGAGCAGGTAGAAGGCGTGGTTCGGGATGCCCGAGTTGATGTGGACGCCGCCGTTGTCCCGGTTGGTGCGGACGTAGTCGTCCATCGTCGCGGGCTGCGGGTCCTTGCCGAGGACGTCGTCGTCGTAGGCGGTGCCCGGCGCCTTCATCGAGCGCAGCGCCACCCCCTCGACGTTCGGGCCGAGCAGCCCCGCGCCGATCAGCCAGTCCGCGTCCTTGGCGAGCTGCCCGAGCCCGTACTGCTTGATCAGGGCGCCGAACACGTCGGACACCGATTCGTTGAGGGCGCCCGACTGGCCGTAGTACTCCAGGTTCGCGGTGTACTGGACCACGCCGTGGGTCAGCTCGTGCCCGATCACGTCGACCGGGAGCGTGAAGTCGAGGAACAGTTCCCCGTCCCCGTCGCCGAACACCATCTGCTCGCCGTTCCAGAAGGCGTTCGCGTAGTCCTGGCCGTAGTGCACGGTCGCCACCAGCGGCAGGCCGGAGTCGTCGATCGAGCGGCGCCCGTACGCCTTCAGGTACAGCTCGAAGGTGGCGCCGAGGCCGGCGTGGGCGCGGTTGACGGTGGCGTCGCCGGTCGGCGGGTCGTCCTCGTCCCGCACCTTGCGGCCCGGCAGGACCTCCCTGTTCTGCGCGTCGTGGACCCGTCGGTCCGGCTTGTCGGAGGGCACCGCCGTGGTGGGGGCGAGGCCGCGCACCGTGGCGATCCGGCGGCGGGTGCGCTGGGCGGCGTCGAGTTCCAGGGTGCGGGTCGCGGCGCGTGACACGGCCGCGTCGTCGGCCTGGGCGAGCTTGTCCAGGATGTGCGGCGGGACGACGGTGCAGAAGACGGGCCGACGGCCCGGTCGCTGTGGTGTCATGAGGGCAATGTGGCAGTCGGTCACTCTGTTGTCACCACAGGTGACGTGGAATTGGCGAAAAGGAGTGAAGCGCGCGCGAAGCGGCCCGGGAACCATTCGCCTCGTACCCCTCATGCGTCCCGCATACTGGGACAGGCCCACCATCCCCGGGAGGGCTCGGTTAGGCTGCGTGCACCATGCGTTTCGGGCTGCTTCTCCTTAGCTGCCGCGGCGAGGGCCTGTAGTCGTAGGCCGACCCCCTCCCCGCGGAGTTCGGTGTTGCGCTCAGCCGTCGGCCGTCCCCCCGTGGACCAAGAGGAGCCCTACGCATCATGTCCAGCCCTTCCCGCCCTGCTGCTGATCCGTCCTCCGTCGGCCGTCCCACGCCGATCACCAATGCGACGCACCTCCAGCGGTCCACCGCGATGCCGATCCACAAGTACCGCCCGTACGAGCAGGTCGACATCGCCGACCGGACGTGGCCGGACCAGCGGATCACCCGGGCGCCCCGCTGGCTCTCCACCGACCTGCGCGACGGCAACCAGGCGCTGATCGACCCCATGTCGCCCGCCCGCAAGCGCGAGATGTTCGACCTGCTGGTCGCGATGGGGTTCAAGGAGATCGAGGTCGGCTTCCCCGCCTCCGGACAGACCGACTTCGACTTCGTGCGGTCGATCATCGAGGAGGAGGGCGCGATCCCCGACGACGTGACGATCTCCGTCCTCACCCAGGCCCGCGAGGACCTGATCGAGCGGACCGTCGAGTCGCTGGTCGGCGCCAGGCGCGCCACCGTCCACCTGTACAACGCGACCGCGCCGGTCTTCCGCCGGGTCGTCTTCCGCGGCACCAAGGAACAGATCAAGCAGATCGCCGTCGACGGCACCAGGCTGGTCATGGAGTACGCGGAGAAGCTGCTGGACGACCGCACCACCTTCGGCTACCAGTACAGCCCGGAGATCTTCACCGACACCGAGCTGGACTTCGCCCTGGAGGTCTGCGAGGCGGTCATGGACGTGTGGCAGCCCGAGGCCGGCCGCGAGATCATCCTCAACCTGCCCGCCACCGTGGAGCGCTCCACCCCCTCCACCCACGCGGACCGCTTCGAGTGGATGAGCCGCAAGCTGTCCCGGCGCGCGCACGTGTGCCTGTCCGTGCACCCGCACAACGACCGCGGCACCGCCGTCGCCGCCGCCGAGCTGGCGCTGATGGCCGGGGCCGACCGCATCGAGGGCTGTCTGTTCGGCCAGGGCGAGCGCACCGGCAACGTCGACCTGGTCACCCTGGGCATGAACCTGTTCTCGCAGGGCGTCGACCCGCAGATCGACTTCTCCCACATCGACGAGGTCCGCCGCACCGCCGAGTACTGCAACCAGATGGAGGTCCACCCCCGTCACCCGTACGTGGGCGACCTCGTCTACACCTCCTTCTCCGGCTCCCACCAGGACGCCATCAAGAAGGGCTTCGACGCGATGGAGGCGACGGCCGCCGCCGCGGGCAAGACCGTCGACGACATCGAGTGGGCCGTGCCCTACCTGCCCATCGACCCCAAGGACGTGGGCCGCTCCTACGAGGCCGTGATCCGCGTCAACTCGCAGTCCGGCAAGGGCGGCATCGCGTACGTGCTGAAGAACGAGCACAAGCTGGACCTGCCGCGGCGGATGCAGATCGAGTTCTCGAAGATCATCCAGGCCAAGACCGACGCCGAGGGCGGCGAGGTCACCCCGACGGACATCTGGAACGTCTTCCGCGACGAGTACCTGCCCAACCCGGACGACGCCTGGGGCCGCGTCCAGCTGCGCACCGGCCAGTCCACCACCGACACCGACGGCATCGACACGCTCACCGTCGAGGCCACCGTCGACGGCGCCGACACCGTCCTGGGCGGCAGCGGCAACGGCCCGATCTCCGCCTTCTTCGACGCCCTCCAGTCCATCGGCATCGACGTACGCCTGTTGGACTACCAGGAGCACACCATGAGCGAGGGCGCCTCCGCGCAGGCCGCCTCGTACATCGAGTGCGCGATCGGCGACAAGATCCTCTGGGGCATCGGCATCGACGCGAATACGACACGTGCTTCGCTGAAGGCCGTCGTCTCCGCCGTCAACCGCGCGACCCGCTGACCCCCGCCACCTGCGCGTCCCCGGCGCCCGCCACCCCACGGGGCGGCGGGCGCCGGGGCGTCTCCCGGCCACCTTCACATCCTGGGTACTGACGGCACCCGCCCGATGTGGCTAACATCACGCCAACACGACGAGGTTGCCACGATGTTGCGGAGGTGTGACGTGCTGCCGAGCAGAGGACGGAACAGCCGTGGCGGCCGTGGTGGCCGCCGAGGCCTTCTGCTGGGGGTGCGCACCGCCTGGACGACCGTCGCCGACGGGGAGTTCTTCTGCCCCGGCTGCGGTTGCGACCGCAACTACGAGCGCCGCACCGGCCGCCGCCGGTTCGCCGTCCTCGGCCTGCCGCTGCTGCCCCGCGGAGCGACCGCGCCCGTCGTCGAGTGCCTGACCTGTCAGGAACACTTCGGCACCGAAGTCCTCGACCACCCGACCACCCAGCGGTTCTCCGCCATGCTGCGCGACGCGATCCACACCGTCGCGCTCGCCGTCCTCGCCGCGGGCGGCACCGGCGCGCGCTGCGCGGTCGGCGTCGCGCTCGCCGCCCTCCGGGACGCCGGGTACCGGGACTGCGACGAGGAACAGCTCGTCACCCTCGTCGAGGCCGTCAGCGCCGACACGGGGCGCCTGCCGGGCCTCTACGGCGACCCGGGCCTCACCGGCTTCGCCATCGAACTGCACGAGGCCCTGGAACCGCTCGCCCCGCACCTGGCGCCCCCCGGTCGCGAGTCGCTGCTCCTCCAGGGCGCCCGCATCGCCCTCGCCGACGGCCCGTACACCCCCGCCGAACGCGACATCCTCGCCACCGTGGGCCGCGCCCTCACCCTCGACCCGGACGACGTCACCCGGCTCCTCAGCACCGCCCGCCCCACCCCCTCCTGACCCGCGCCCCCTGACCCGCGCCCCCGGAGCCGGAGCCCGTCGGAGTCCCGCGGGAGTACTCCGCGGGAAGTAACACGCCGCGCACCGCACCCGGAGCGGTAACCGGGACCTCGGCCCACGGTCCGAGGAATCCCGGCCGTACGGGCGGAAGCCTTGAAGGCGTGACGACACCGACCTCCACACCCCAGCCTCCCCCGCGCACCCGGTCCCGAAGAGCCGTCCCCTGGGCCGTCCTCGGCCTCTGGATCGCGGTCATCGCCCTCGCGCTGCCCTTCGCCGGGAAGCTCACCGACGTCCAGCGCGACCGGGCCGTCGACTACCTCCCGGCCAACGCCGACTCCACCCAGGTCGCCAAGATCCAGGACCGTCTCCCGGGCGGCGAGAGCACCGAACTGGTCCTCGTCTACCACCGTGACGGCGGCCTCACCGCCGCCGACCGCGCCACCGCCGACCGCCAGCTCGACGAGATCGCACGGACCCACGACCTCAGCGCCGCCCCCGAGGGCGTCCCCTCCCGGGACCGCACCACCCTCATGTACCCGGTGACGACCAACGGACCCGGCCAGGACGAGAAGGCCCGGGCGAAGTTCGTCGGCGAGGTCCGGGCCACCGCCTCCGGCGGCGACGGGCTGAGCGTCGAGGTCGGCGGGCCCAGCGCCCTCGACGTCGACGCCGAGGAGGTCTACGAGTCGCTCGGCGGCCCGCTGCTCTACACCACCGTCGCCGTCGTCGCGATCCTCCTCATCGTCATCTACCGCAGCCCCTTCCTGCTGCTGGTCCCGCTCCTCAGCGCGGGCACCGCCGAACTCCTCGCCCGCTCCGGCGCCTACGGCCTGAACCAGGTCTTCGACACCCCGATCAGCGGCCAGAGCTCCGGCATCATGACGATCCTCGTCTTCGGCGCGGGCACCGACTACGCCCTGCTGCTCGTCGCCCGCTACCGCGAGGAACTCCGCCGCCACCGGCTGCCGTACGACGCGATGCGCGCGGCCCTGCGCGGCTGCGGACCCGCCGTCCTCGCCTCCTCCGGCACGGTCGCCGCCGGCCTGCTGTGCCTGCTCGCCGCCGACCTCAACAGCAGCCGGGGCATGGGTCCGCTCGGCACCCTCGGCGTCCTGTCCGCCCTGGTCGCGATGCTGACCCTGCTGCCCGCGCTCCTCGTCCTCTTCGGCCGTCGGGTGTTCTGGCCGCTGATCCCCGCGTTCGGCAGTCAGCCCAAGGCCCGGACCTCGGTGTTCGCCAAGATGGGCGGCTCCGCCAGCCGCCGCCCGTACACCGTCCTCATCGGCGGCGCCGTCCTGCTCGGGGCGCTCGCGCTCGGCGTGTTCAACCTGCCGGGCAACCTCAAGCAGGAGGACACCTTCACCAGCCGCCCCGAGTCGATCGCCGCGATGGAGACCCTGGGCGAGGCGTTCCCCGAGAGCGGCACCCAGCCGCTCGCCGTCATCACCCCCACCGACCGTGCGGACGACACCCTCGCCGCGGCCCGGAAGGTCCCCGGCGTCGAGCGCGTCGACCGCGGACGCGACGGGGACGGCTGGACCGAGATATCCGTACTCGCCTCGGCCAAGCCGGAGTCGGCCGCCGAGACCCGCACCATCGAGGACCTGCGCGCCGCGCTCCCCGCTTCCTACGTCGGAGGCCCCAGCGCGGAACAGCTCGACCTCAAGGAGACCCACGCCCGGGACCGCACGGTCGTCGTCCCGCTCGTCCTCGCCTCCGTCCTGATCGTGCTGATCGTCCTGCTGCGCAGCCTCGTCGCCCCGCTGCTGCTGGTGGCCGCCGTCGTCGCCGTGTGGGGTGCCTCGCTCGGCATCGGGGGCCTGGTCTTCGGCCCGCTGTTCGGCTTCGAGGGCGCCGATCCGGGGCTCGGCCTGCTGTCCTTCGTGTTCCTGGTCGCCCTCGGCGTGGACTACGGGATCTTCCTCATGCACCGGATGCGGGAGGAGTGCCTCGACGGCGTCGAACCCGCCCCCGCCGCACTCAGCGCCCTGCGCAGCACCGGTGCGGTGATCGCCTCGGCCGGGCTCGTCCTTGCGGCGACCTTCGGCGTGCTCATCAACCTGCCGATGGTCCAACTCGTGCAGCTCGGCTTCGTCATCGCGGTCGGCGTCCTCCTGGACACCTTCCTGGTGCGCACCTACCTGGTCACCAGTGCCAGTGTCGCGCTCGGCCGGCGGGTGTGGTGGCCCGGCCCGCTGGCGAAGCCCTCGCCCGGTGCGCGGGCCGAGGCTGCGGCGCCGCCCCGGCCGCGGGAGGAGGAACGCGTCACCACTCCGTAGCGGCCCCGTTCTCGTAGCGGCTCGGTCCGCGTACCGGGCCCGTCTCGTACCGGGCCCGTCTCGTACCGGCCCGTCTCGTAGGGGCGCCCCCGCGGCGCCCCAACGAGGCCCGCCCCACCGGCCGCCGCACCCGTCCCGCCGGCCCCGCCGGTGAACTCCCCGCACCCGTCCGGCGCGCCCCTCCCCTCCCGGAGGGGCGCCCCCATGCCGCAGGATGGCCCCGTGGAACCCAACTCCCGCCAGGCACCGGCCCGCAAGGCCGATTCCGTGCCCGAGCCGCTCCCGACCGCAGTGGTGCAGCAACCGGGCGAGGCGCAACCGGCTGCCGCCGCCCCCGCAGTGGCCGCCCCCGCTCCCGTAGCCGTGGCCGAACCCGTCCCGACCGGCGAACTCCACGCCCGGCGGGCCTGCCGGGCACGGGCCCTCGTCGCGCGCGGCTGGCGCCTGCTGTGCGACGACCGCGTCCTGGCCGCCCTCGCCGCGGCGACGGCCGTCTCCCTCGCCCTGTGGTGCACCGGTGAACCGGACGCCCTCGACGCGCTCGGCTGGACCCTGCTGCTCGCCGCCCACGTCCCGCTCGCCTTCCGCACGCGGGCCCCGCTGTGGATGCTCGTGGCGGTCTTCGTGCTCATCGCCCCGTACCACGCACTCGACTACAACCACACCGCCCCCGGCCCCGCCGCGTACCTGGCCCTCTACACGGTCGCCGTCACCGGCACCCTCCGCCGCACGGTGTGGGTCGGCCTCGGCACCCTGGGCCTTTCGATGTCCATCATGCTGGCCGTCAGCCCGCACGAGGCCGCGGAACTCCTGCGCATCTCCGGCTGGGTGGTCGCGATCCTCGTCGTCGGCGCCTACGTACGGGTGCACCGCGGCAACGTGCGGGCCGCCCACGAGCGGGCGGAGCGCGCCGAACGGACCCGCGAGGAGGAGGCCCGCCGCCGGGTCGCCGAGGAACGCCTGCGGATCGCCCGGGACCTGCACGACCTGCTCGCCCACACGATCACCCTCATCGGGGTGCAGACGTCCGTCGCCGCCCATGTGCTGGCCGCCGACCCGGACCGGCTGGACCGGGCGGCGGTGGCCCGCGCCCTCGACGACATCGCCGACACCTGCCGGGCCGCACGCGGGGAACTGCGCACCACCCTGGAGGTGTTGCGCGCCGACGCCCCCGGTGATCCGCGCGGCCCGCTGCCCGGCCTCGGCGGGCTGCCCGACCTCGTGGAGGCCGCCCGCAGCGCCGGCGCCGAAGTCACCCTCACCCTGCGGGGCGTCGGCGCCCAGCCGCCCCCGGCGGTCGGCGCGGCGGCCTACCGGATCGTCCAGGAGGCGCTCACCAACGCGGTGCGGCACGCGGGCCCCGGCGTGGTGGTCACGGTGGCCGTCCGGGTCGCCACGGTGGCCCTGGAGGTCACCGTCACCGACGACGGGGCGGGCGCCCCGGACCCCGGGTCCGCGCCCCCGGCCGGGGAGCCCACCACGGCCTCGGGCTTCGGGCTGATCGGGATGCGGGAGCGGGCCCGCAGCGTCGGCGGCACCCTGGAGGCGGGGCCGCGGCCCACCGGCGGCTTCACCGTGACGGCGCTCCTGCCGCTGGTCCCCGTGGCCCAGGAGGGCACGCTCGCCCCGGTCCTCGACGCGGCCCCCGCCCGGGTCGCCGTGGACGGACCGGGACGCCCGTGGCAGGGTCTCGGCCCGGGGGAGTCCCCCGCATGACCCGCCGCCCGCCGCCGACCGACTTCCCCTGGGGGACCGCGTGACCATCCGTGTACTGCTCGCCGACGACCAGACGCTGGTACGGGCCGCGTTCGCCATGCTCGTCGAGTCGGCACCGGACATGGAGGTCGTCGGCCAGGCCGGCACGGGGCGCGAAGCCGTCGAACTCGCCCGCACCGCACGGGCGGACCTCGTCGTCATGGACGTCCGGATGCCGGACCTGGACGGGATCGCGGCGACCCGGCTCATCGCCGCGGACGAGGACCTGGTGGGCGTGCGGGTGCTGGTCCTCACCACCTACGACACGGACGAGCACATCATCGACGCGCTGCGGGCGGGGGCGTCCGGGTTCCTCGTCAAGGACACCAAGCCCGCCGAACTCCTCGACGCGATCCGCCTGGTGGCCCAGGGCGAGGCACTGCTGTCGCCCGGACCGACGGCCCGGCTGATCGCCCGTGCGCTGCGCGCCCCCGACCCGGGCCCCCGTTCCGCGCTGAGCCCCGACGGCCTCACCGACCGCGAACGCCAGGTGCTCACCCTCGTCGCCCGGGGCCTCACCAACCAGGAGATCGCCGACACCCTGAGCCTGAGTCCGCTCACGGCCAAGACCCATGTCAGCCGCATCATGGGCAAGTTGGGCGCGCGGGACCGTGCGCAGCTCGTCATCCTCGGGTACGAGTCGGGGCTCGTCACGCCGGGCGGCGGGTGAGCGACACGTACGCTTCCGTCCGGGCTGTTGCGGGAGAGGCTGCCCCAACGGGGCCTTCCGTCGACGTCACGACGTCGACGAGGACGCCTCCGCGGGAGGCGGAGCGGGCACCACGGCAGCGGTCGCCATGCCGTTCGAGGCAAGGTCGACGTGGTCCAGCACCACGCTCCGCACCAGCACACCGGGGAAGTCCTCGAAGCGGCTCAGCGTGTCCGCGATGGCGGCCGTGAGGGTTTCGGCCTGGACGACACACAGGAATCCCGAGTACCCCGGCCCCTCTTCCAGACCGATGCCACCCGCTGCGAAGCGGTCGAGGCCGTCCAGGACGTCCTTCTGCTCCTCGGTGAGCGGGGCTTCGAGGACGAGGTTGAAGTACCAGCTACGCACAGTTCCGGTGCTTCCCTGTGAATTGGTCAATCTTGTTCGCCTCTTCTCCCTGACCGCTGGGCGTGCAGTACACCGTGACGTTCCTCCTGCACGGGCAGCAGATCACCCATCCCCACCGATGGCGGTTCTTGTCGTGCGTCACCTTGAGGCCCGCCGCTTCCGCCCTTTTGAGAGCCGCTTCCACGTCCTTCTTCTGATGCCGGTCGCCCAGTGCCATGTCACCACGTTGTACGCGCAGATGACGGAACGGGATGCCGAGCCCAAGGCGGACCACTCCAACGAGCGACCCCCGGGCCCTTGTTCGTCGGACTGTCGACCCCGCAGGCCCCGCCCAGGTGACGCCTGCTACCGCGCCCCGCCCACGTGCCGCACCAGGCAGAACGGGTGCCCCGCGGGGTCGGCGTAGACCCGCCAACCGCCCTGTGGCGGCCCCGCGTCCAGGAACCGGGCGCCCAGCGCGAGGACCGCGTCGTGGGCCCGGTCGAGGTCCGGCACCTCCAGGTCGAGGTGGAACTGCTGGGGGCGGTCCGGGTGCGGCCAGGTGGGCGGACGGTGGTCGGCCACCCGCTGGAAGGCCAGCACCTGCCCGGTGGGGGTGTGCAGGGTCGACCAGTCCGCGTCCAGGGACCAGCGGGCGTCCGGCCGGTCGACGTCGCCGCCCAGGAGCGCACCGTAGAAGCGGGCCAGCGCGTCCGGTTCGGCACAGTCCAGGACGGTGCACTGCAATGCGGCGATCATCCCCCGATCCTACGAGCCCGACGGTACTCAAACCCGTCCGAAGCACGGCCCGCCCGCCACGCTTCCGTACTTTCGGCCGGTTCGCCGCGCGCCCGCGCTTCCTAGCCTGAGTCGCATGGACACAGCGCAACGGCGGACACGACGGGCTGGAGCAGGGGGCGACCTCGGACTCGGCGTGGTGTTCGCCCTGGGGACCGCCGCCACGACGTACCTGCTCATGGACAGTTGGGGCGGCGCCTCCTGGGTGTTCGGCTCCACGGTGTCGACGGTGGTGTCGGTACTCGCACTGCTGCGCGCGCGGTGGCCGGCGCTGACCGCGGCCCTGGGCACGGCCGTGACGGCGGCGGCACTCACGGTGTCCCTGGCCGTCGGCGACGACCTGCCGCAGGAGCCCGCGCCCACCACGGCCCTGGCCCTCGCCGTGCTCGTCGGCTCCGCCGTGCGGACCCTGCCGCCCGGAGCGGCGACCGCGATCGCCGCGGGCGGCCTCGGGGTGACCGCACTGACCTGGGCCGAGGGCTGGAGCGCCGTGACGGCCCTGGTCACGGCGGCGACGGTCGCCGCCCTCGGCACGGGTGCGGTGCTGCGTCGCCTGGACCACGACCGGCGCGCCGACCCCCCGGCACCCGGGGAGCCCCGGACCGACCCGCCGCGTCCGTAGGGGTACGGGTGCTCGCTAACCTCCACCAGGTGACCAGCGCGAACCGGTGGACCAAGCTCGCCGCCGCCCTCGGAACCGGCGGCGTGTTCCTCGCGGCCATCGCCGTCCAGTGGGTCGCCCTCGCCCAGACCTGGGGCGCTGCCTACGGGGCTCCGGGGGCCGCCGTCGCGGTCGTGGTGTGCGGGCTCGCCCTGGTGCGCCACCGGGAACGGACCTGGACGGCGGTCGCGGGTCTCCTCGCGGCGGCCGGGGCCGTGCTCGTCGGCCTGCTGTCCGACGTCGAACTGCCCGCCGAACCCGGGCCCGCCACGACCCTCGGACTTGCCGTGCTCGTCGGCTCCGCCGTCCGGACCCTGCCGGTGGTGCGGGCCAGGGCCGTCGCGGGCGGCGGACTGCTGCTGATCGCCGGCCAGTTCGCCACCCGCCCGGCCTCGGCGGTGGTCGCCCTCGCCGCAGTGGGCTGGTTGGCCGCCCTCGCGGTCGGCGGGACGCTGCGCGTGCAGGACGCCCGGGCCCGGGCCGCGGCCGAACGGGTGCGCCGGGGGGAGCGGTTGGAGCTCGCCCGGGAACTGCACGACGTCGTCGCCCACCACCTCACGGGGATGCTGATCCAGGCCCAGGCCGCGCAGGTCGTCGCCCGGCGCTCCCCGGAGCAGGTGTCCCGGTCGCTGGCCGAGATCGAAGCCGCCGGTTCGGAGGCGATGGTGGCGATGCGGCGGGTCGTCGGCCTGCTGCGGCACGCCGACCGCGATCCCGGCTCCGCGGCCGGCTCCGACACCGATACCGATACCGATGGTGCTGACGACGGTGCGCCCGCCTCGGCCGGGCCCGAACAACTGGGCACGCTCGTCGAGCGCTTCGAGCGGCAGGGCCCGGACGTGCGCCTCACCGTGCCCGACGACGCCTCCCGCTGGCCGCCGGAGGTGACCAGCACCGTGTACCGCATCGTCCAGGAGGCGTTGACGAACGTCCTGCGCCACGCCCGCCACGCCCGCTCGGTCGAGGTCACCGTCGGTCGGGCCGCGGGGGTCGTCACCGTCGAGGTCGTCGACGACGCGCCGCACTCCGGCCGCCGTCCGCACCGCGGCGGGTACGGTGTGATCGGCATGCGCGAACGCGTCGAGACCCTCGGCGGCTCCTTGCACGCCGGCCCCCGCCCCGGTGCCGGCTGGTCGGTGCGGGCGGTCCTGCCCGTCCCCGGCAGGGAGCCCGGATGATCCCCCTGGAGCCCGGATGACCCCGATCACGGTCCTGCTCGCCGAGGACCAGGCGATGATCCGTCGCGGGCTGCGGCTGATCCTGGAGGACCAGCCGGACGTCCGGGTCGTCGCGGAGGCCGAGGACGGCGCCGCGGCGATCGAGGCGGCCCGGCGACTGCGCCCCGACGTGTGCCTGGTGGACATCAGGATGCCCAAGCTCGACGGGATCGAGGTCACCCGCGCACTGGCCGGCCCCGGGGTGCCCGATCCGCTGCGGGTCATCGTCGTGACCACGTTCGACCTGGACGAGTACGTGTACGGGGCGCTGCGCGGCGGCGCGGTGGGGTTCGTCCTCAAGGACGCCGGGCCCGCGCTGCTCGTCGAGGCCGTGCGCGCCGCGCACCGGGGCGAAGCCCTGGTCTCGCCCTCGGTCACGCTGCGGCTGTTGAAGCACCTGAACGGCGTGGGGAAGCTGCCCCGACCCGGTCGCGCGCCGTCGCCCCCGCTGTCCGGGCGCGAGATCGAGGTGGTCCGGGCCGTCGTCCGGGGGCGCACCAATCGGGAGATCGCCGCCGAGTTGTTCATCTCGCTCAGCACGGTCAAGAGCCATGTGTCCGGCATCCAGACCAAGCTCGGGGTGCGCAACCGGGTCGAGGTCGCCGCCTGGGCCTGGGAGAACGGCATCGCCCAGGGCACCGCGTAGGCGTTCCGCGCGGGTGGGGACGTACGGTCGTCGGTCCGTCGGGTCGGCGGTCGTCGGCCCGTCGGGTCGGAAGCACGGCACCGGCCGGAAGTACGGTCGCCGGGCTACGGAACCGGGCATGCGGCCGATGCCGGGGGCGGGCGGCGGATTCCACGATGGGGGCATGCCAACCACATCCACCCCTGCGGCCCTGCACGCCGTGGGCTTGACGAAGAAGTACGGCCGTCGCCGTGCCCCCGCCCTCCACGACGTGGACCTCAGCATCCCCTCCGGCCGGGTCATCGGCCTGGTCGGTCCGAACGGCGCCGGCAAGTCGACCCTGCTCCATCTGGCCTGCGGGCTGATCCAGCCGACGTCCGGTTCGTTGACCGTGCTGGGCTCGCGTCCGGCGGCCGGTGCGTCGCACCTGGCCCGCGTGGGGTTCGTCGCCCAGAACACGCCGGTGTACGGCTCGTTCACGGTGGCCGAACACCTGCGGCTCGGCGCGCGGCTGAACCCGGTCTGGGACGGGGCGTTGGCCGAGCGGCGCCTGCGCCAGGTGGGGTTGGACCCCGCCCAGCGGGCGGGGCGGCTGTCGGGCGGCCAGCGGGCCCAACTGGCGCTGACCGTCGCCGCGGCCAAACGACCCGAGCTGCTGATCTTCGACGAACCGGCGGCGGCCCTGGACCCGCTGGCCCGCCAGGGCTTCCTCCACAACCTGATGGAGTTCGTGGGGGAGTTGGGCGCCAGCGCCGTGCTCTCCTCGCATCTGCTCGGTGACATCGAGCAGGTCTGCGACCACCTGATCGTGCTGTGCGACGCGCGGGTGCAGATCGCCGGCGACACCCGGACCCTGTTGGCCTCGCACGCCCGGTTGCCCGCGTCCCGCGGGGAGCCCGAGGCGCTGCCCGCGGGCGTCGAGGTGGTGTGGCGGGACCGGGGCGGTGCGCTCGTCCGCGTCGGGTCCCCGGCCGTGGCCCTGCCCCGGGCCGCCGAGCCCGTCTCGCTCGAAGAGTTGGTCCTCGGCTACATGACCCGGGCCGCAGCCGCCCGCAGCACCGCCCCCGCCCCGACCTCCGGTACCGGCACCGCATCGCAGGAGGGCACCCGATGATCTGGCTGCACTGGCGGCAGTTCCGCGGGCAGGCGCTGGCCGGCGCCCTCGCCCTGATCCTGGCCACCGGCTATCTGCTGTACGTGGGCGTGGACGTCCGCGACGGCTACGAGGCGTACCAATCCCGGTGCGGGGACGACGGCGGGGGCGACTGCGCCCGGGCGCGGAGCCAGTTCCGCAGCGCCCACGAGAACACCCTGCTGTTCCTCGCGGCCGGGCTGGCCCTGGTCCCCGCCGTCCTCGGGGCGTTCTGGGGCGCGCCGATGGTCGCCCGGGAGCTGGAGAACGGCACCCATCGGCTGGTGTGGAACCAGAGCGTCACCCGGACGCGCTGGCTGCTCACCAAGGTCGCGTTCGTCGGGGCGTCCGCGGTGCTCCTGACCGGCGCGATGGCGACCCTGCTGACCTGGGCGGCGGCCCCCTTCGACGAGGTCGTCCAGAACCGGTTCGGCGCCCTGGCGTTCGGGGCCCGCCACCTCGTACCGTTCGGGCACGCCGCGCTGGCCGTCACCTTCGGCACCCTCGTCGGGCTGCTGCTGCGGCGCACCCTGCCCGCGATGGCGGTGACCCTCGTCGGCTTCGTCGCCTTCCAGTTCTTCTTCCCCAACGTGGTGCGGCCCGTGCTGGTGGCACCGGAGACCACCACCCTGCGGGTGACGGCCGAGACGATCAACGGGGCCCGGAGTCTGGGCGGCATCGGCGGCGGCCCCGTCATCGGCGGGCTGCGGTTGCCGGACGCTCCCGATGCGTGGATCGCCGAGACGAGTCCGCTGCGCACCGCGGACGGCGCGGACCTCGA
Source organism: Streptomyces sp. NPDC127068 (assembly GCF_042724695.1). Taxonomy (NCBI): domain Bacteria; kingdom Bacillati; phylum Actinomycetota; class Actinomycetes; order Kitasatosporales; family Streptomycetaceae; genus Streptomyces; species Streptomyces sp. NPDC127068. The sequence continues at coordinate 73,254 of NZ_JBHXEN010000042.1, forward strand.
CGGGGCGCGGTTCAACGACTGCCTGGACGATCCGCCCAGGAAGGGGGCGGGCGGTACGTTCGGCGACACGGCGGTCTGCCTCGCCGGGCACGACCTGCACATCGACGTCCGCTACCACCCCGGCAGCCGCTACGGGACGTTCCAGTCGCTGGAGACCGCGATCTACCTGGTGCTCGGCGCGGCCCTCACGGCGCTCGGCCTCGGCCGGATCCGACGCCGGGTGAGCTGACCCGCCGCGCCGGACGTCCGTTCGACCCGATGGCTCCGGGGCGCACGGGGGTGCGGGAGAATGGGCCCATGAGTCTGTTCCGGGACGACGGCGTGGTGCTGCGGACCCAGAAGCTCGGTGAGGCCGACCGGATCATCACGCTTCTGACCCGTGGCCACGGCCGGGTGCGCGCCGTCGCCCGGGGGGTGCGGCGCACGAAGTCGAAGTTCGGCGCCCGCCTCGAACCGTTCTCCCACGTCGACGTGCAGTTCTTCGCCCGCGGCAGCGAGCTGATCGGCCGCAGCCTGCCGCTGTGCACCCAGAGTGAGACCATCGCGCCGTACGGTGGCGGGATCGTCACCGACTACGCCCGCTACACCGCCGGCACGGCCATGTTGGAGACCGCCGAACGGTTCACCGACCACGAGGGGGAGCCCGCCGTCCAGCAGTACCTGCTGCTGGTCGGCGGGTTGCGGACGCTCGCCCGCGGGGAGCACGAGCCGCACCTCGTGCTCGACGCGTTCCTGCTGCGCTCCCTCGCCGTGAACGGGTACGCCCCCAGCTTCGGTGACTGCGCCAAGTGCGGACTGCCCGGCCCGAACCGTTTCTTCTCGGTGGCCGCCGGGGGGAGCGTGTGCGGGGAGTGTCGGGTGCCCGGCAGCGTCGTACCCTCGCCGCAGGCCCTGGAACTCCTCGGGGCGCTGCTCACCGGCGACTGGCCCACCGCCGACGCGTGCGAGGCGCGTCACGTCCGCGAGGGCAGCGGGCTGGTGTCGGCGTATCTGCACTGGCACCTGGAGCGCGGACTGCGTTCCCTGCGTTACGTAGAGAAGACCTAGGTAGGAGAGAGACAACCCCTCATGGCACGTCGTGGAATCCTCGGCCGGTCCCGCCGCGAGTACAAGACCCCGGAGCCGCACCCGTCCGGCGTCCGCCCCCCGAAGCTCCCCGGCGAACTGGTGCCGAAGCACGTCGCCGTGGTCATGGACGGCAACGGTCGTTGGGCGAAGGACCGGGGGCTGCCGCGCACGGAGGGCCACAAGGTCGGCGAGGGCGTCGTCCTCGACGTGCTGAAGGGCTGTCTGGAGGTCGGGGTCAAGAACCTCTCCCTGTACGCCTTCTCCACCGAGAACTGGAAGCGCTCGCCCGACGAGGTGCGCTTCCTGATGAACTTCAACCGGGACGTCATCCGTCGCCGCCGGGACGAGATGGACGAACTCGGCATCCGCATCCGCTGGGTGGGCCGGATGCCGAAGATGTGGAAGTCCGTCGTCCAGGAGCTCCAGGTCGCCCAGGAGCAGACCAAGGACAACGACGCGATGACGCTGTACTTCTGCGTCAACTACGGGGGCCGCGCCGAGGTCGCCGACGCCGCGCAGGCCATCGCCCGTGACGTCGCGGCGGGCAAGCTGGACCCGGGGAAGGTGAACGAGAAGACCTTCGCCAAGTACCTGTACTACCCGGACATGCCCGACGTGGACCTGTTCCTGCGTCCCAGCGGGGAGCAGCGCACCTCCAACTATCTCATCTGGCAGAGCAGTTATGCCGAGATGGTGTTCCAGGACGTACTGTGGCCCGACTTCGACCGCCGCGATCTTTGGCGCGCGTGCATGGAGTACGCCTCCCGGGACCGACGGTTCGGCGGGGCCATCCCGAACGAGGAGCAGATCCTCAGGGGCGGTCGCTAGCGCGGGGCGGATCAGGGACGGACCGGAACGGGGAGGGACGCGGGGCGTGGACGAGGCGACGCAGTCGACGGGGAGTGCGGCACCGGTGGCCGGGGAGCGCATCGAACTGCGCTACGAGTTGGTCGCCAAGGACTTCCAGGAGGCGTTGGCCCAGCGGGCGAAGGCGATACCGTCGGCCCGGCGGACGCAGATCGGCGTGATGACGGTCTGCTGGGCCGCCGGGGGCGCGCTGCCGGTGTCCCTGCTGGGCGGCGACGAACCCGTCTGGTGGCTGTTCGCGCTGGTGGCGGCCGTGTTCGTGGCCGTGCTGGTGCTGGTGGTCCAGGGCTGGTCCTACGGGCGGATGCACCAGCGCGCGGCCGACTTCGAGGGGCCGCTGCACGCCGTCCTGGACGAGGAGTCGCTGACCTTCACCGGCGACCACACGGAGATCCGGGCCCGGTGGTCCTCGTTCGGGCGCTACCGGGAGACGCCCCGTTCGTTCGTGCTGTTCCTGGGCGACCGGAACGGCGCCGGCTTCTCCGTGCTGCCGAAGGCGGGCGTGCAGCGGCCCGAGGACGTGGACCGGCTGCGGGAGCTGCTGGACCGGCGGCTGCACCGCGCCTGACCCGTGGGGGGGGGGGGGGGGGGGCCGCGGGGGGGGGGGGGGGCGGGCCCGGGCGCGCGTCCACCACCCGGCGCGGGGGGGGGGGGGCGGCGGTGTGG